>JAGOFG010000101.1 GCA_017997335.1 Flavobacterium sp.
CTGTCGGCAAGAAAAGACATTTCGAGAGGAAAAGCGTAACGGTTTTGGTCTTTGTAAAACTTTGGCAAAAAGGGATTGTCTGCAAAACGCTCCAATACTGTTTTAGCATTAAAATCTTCGGCGATTTTGTTAGCCAATGTTGTTTTTCCTGCTCCAATATTACCTTCAAAGGCGATGTAATTGTATCTTTCAAGAGGAATGCTGCTCAACGGCGCAGGGATTGTCGCTACGGCTTGACATATGCTAGTATCGGTTGTTTCGGCAATTAATTCGGGGACAGATTTTTTAAAAATTGGGTGCATCCAATCCAATTGTAAGTCTCGAAATGGCAATAAAACAAAATTTCGGTCTTGCATTAGTGGATGAGGCAATTGTAGTTTTTCGGTATCCAGTACTATTTCATCATAAGCAATAATATCAATATCGATACTTCTAGCGGCATAGCCTACTGTAGCCGTTCGAACGCGACCTAAACGCTTTTCTATTTTAAGAATTTTGTTTAAAACTTGAGTGGGAGAAGCGTTGGTGTGCAAAACTAAGGCGCAGTTGTAAAAAGGTGTACTTTCAAAACCCCAAGCTGGTGATTCATAAACTGGGGAGATTTTTAAAACGGTACCTACCTCAAGATGCAATACATCAATACATTGGATAATGGTTTCTAACCTTTGCCCCTGATTACTACCTAACGACAATACGACTTGATGCTGTGACTTCATAATAGGTACAAATTAAGGAAAAGAAAATTAAAATCACTACTGATATAGAAGCAGATTATTTTGAAAAAAGAAATTTAAATCTACTTTTGTAACAATACAATTAGGTTATAGACTTATTGATAAAAAATAACTAACTATGAGATTTTTAGGAAATGTTTTGGCTACCGTTATTGGTATTTTTGTTTTTATGATGCTTTCTTTCTTTGGAATCATCCTTATTGGAGTCATTTTTGGAGGCGATTCTGAAACTGTTGAAGTTGAAAACAATTCAGTTATAGAACTAAATTTATCTGATATTTCTGATGACTATGCTGGAAAATACTCAGACCCTTGGGTTACGGCTTTTTCTGAAAGAAAAAAAATTGGTTTGACTGATGTTATCAACGCTATAGAAATAGCAGAAACCGACGATGCCATTAAGGGAATTTCTATCCTAAATACCAATTCTAGTTTAGGAATGGCACAAAGTAAAGAGCTTCGTGACGCATTGAACCGTTTTAAAAAATCAGGAAAATTTATTTATTCCTATGCTAATAATTATTCTCAAAAAGAATATTATTTAAACTCTGTTGCCACTTCAATTTACATCAACCCAATTGGAGAATTAGATTTCAAAGGATTGTCGACTGAGGTTATGTTCTTTAAAGATTTTCAAGAAAAGTCAGGTTTAAAGATGGAAGTAATTCGTCACGGAAAATACAAAAGTGCTGTTGAACCTTTTCTAGAAAACAAAATGAGTGATGCGAATAAGGAACAAACGATGGCATTACTAAACGGAATTTGGACAAACATTGTAGAAGACATTTCGAAAAGTAGAAATATTCCAGTAGAAAAATTAAATACAATTGCAAACGGTCTTTTAGCTAGAACCCCAGAAATGGCCAAAGCGCAAAATCTTATTGACTACATTGCTTATGAAGATGTCTACCATAACGCCATCAGAAAGGTATTAAAAGTCGACAAAGACGAGGATTACAACACGGTCTCTATTGCCGATTACACTCAAAAAACAACAACTACTTCTGTGAATATGGATTCCAATGATGCTATTGCAATCGTATATGCTCAAGGAGAAATTGGTAGCGGCGAAGGTGATGTAAACGAAATTGGAGAAGGCTCTATGAGAAGGTCTCTTCAAGAAGCCAGAAAAGATGACGACATCAAAGCAATTGTTTTGCGTATCAACAGCCCTGGTGGAAGTGCCTTAACCTCTGACTTAATTTGGAGAGAAATAGAATTGACAAAAAGAGTAAAACCTGTTGTAGTGTCTATGGGTAATTATGCCGCTTCAGGCGGATATTATATTGCTTGTAACGCCAATACTATCTTTGCTGAAAAAAATACCATTACAGGCTCTATAGGCGTATTTGGAACACTACCTAACTTCTCTGTTGCTGCGAACCGCTACGGCATCAATACTGAACAAGTTAGAACTCACGAAAACGCATCGAATTATAGTCCGTTTGTACCAATGGACGAAAAGTTTAAAGCTATAACGCTAGAAGGTGTAGAAAATATCTACGCTACCTTTATTGGTCACGTTGCAGAAGGTCGTAAAATGACTACTGCCCAAGTTGATGCTATTGGTCAAGGTCGTGTTTGGACTGGTTCTGAGGCAGTAAAAATTGGACTAGTAGATAAAATTGGCGGCTTGAGAGAAGCAATAGCCGAGGCAGCAAAATTGGCCAAAATTAAATCGTATAGCACGGTGAATTATCCAGAATATGAGAAAAATTTTGAGGATATTTTTGCTAATTTCCCGTTTGCAAAATCAAAAATGGCTTTTATAAAAGAAGAAATTGGCGAAGAAAATTACCAATTGTTGCAAGAAATTAAGCGTATCAAACAACGCAAAGGAATACAAGCTATAATGCCTTTTGAAATATCTATTCAATAAATTCTACCCCCAAATACAAAACTTAGCCTCCCCAAAGAAACTGATCTATGGTAAAGAAAATAATAAAAATTGTTGGAATCGTATTGCTTGTACTTATAGTAGCGGCGTTTACCATTCCTTACTTATTCAAAGACCAAATTAAGGCAAAAATTAGCCAAACCATCAACGAAAGTGTCGATGCAAAAGTAAACTTCAAAGAGGCCGATTTGAGCTTGTTTAAAAATTTTCCAAATGCAAATATTAGCATTCAAAAATTAACAATTATCAACAAAGCTCCTTTTGAAGGTGACACTTTGATGGCTATGGAAGAATTGAATTTGAAAATGTCTTTAATGGAGCTTTTCAACGATGAAACGGAGCCGATGAATATTCAAGGAATCTCTACCAAAAATGGTCTTATTAATATCATTTTTAATAAAGATGGTTTGGGAAATTATGATATTGCCTTGAAAAACAAAGGACCAAAGGAAGATAGCAAAAGCAAACCATTGGCACTTAAAATAAAAGGCTATGAAATCGAGAATTTAAAATTCAAATTCACAGACGAAGGCTCTAAAATTAAAATGATATTAGATAGTATCAATCATACTGGAACAGGAGATTTCACTAATGAAATTCTAGATTTAGATACAAAAACTACCACTAAGGTTTCTTTCTCGATGGACAAAATGAACTACATCAACAATGTAGCACTGTCATTGGATGCTGTACTTGGAATTGACTTGAAAAATAGCAAATATACCTTCAAAGAAAACAAAGCCAAAATCAACGATTTACCACTTGAATTTGATGGTTTTATTCAATTAGTATCCGCTGGACAACTATTCGACTTACGATTCAAGACTCCTACTTCTTCCTTCAAAAACTTCTTAGGACTTATTCCTGCAACTTACAGAAGCAGTATTGAAAACGTAAAAACCTCTGGTGAATTTACGGTAACTGGTTTTGCAAAAGGATTAAAATCTGACACAAGCATCCCTAAATTCAATATTGCCATTGCTTCAAACAATGCTTCTTTTCAATATCCAGACTTGCCAAAATCTGTCAAAAACATTGTTATTGACACTAAAATTATTAATGAAACTGGACTAGTAAACGACACTTATGTCAATTTAGACCAACTTTCTTTTTCGATTGATCAAGATGTTTTTAGCACGAAAGCCAACATTAAAAATATAGCCACAAATGCGTTGATTGATGCTTCTTTGAAAGGCACAATTAATCTTGGTAATCTTTCTAAAGCTTACCCAATACAACTAGACAAACCACTTTCTGGTATTTTAAAAGCCGATGTAACAACGAAATTCGATATGGCTTCTGTAGAAAAAAGTCAGTATCAGAACATTAATAATGCTGGTAATTTGAGCTTAACCGGATTTAAATACACCGATGAAAACGGCAAAAGTATGAACATCAACAGTGCCAAAATCCAATTCAATCCCAGTCGTGTGAATTTACAAGAATTCAAAGCAACAACAGGAAAAAGCGACCTTAGTATAACTGGAGTCTTGGATAATTTTTATGGTTTTGCTTTTAGAAATCAAGAGCTAAAAGGAAACTTTACAATGAATTCAAACCAAATTTCGGTAGCAGATTTCATAAGCACTACTGCACCAACAAAAACAGAAAGTAAGGAAGCTCCAAAAACAGAAGCGATGAAAATCCCTGCTTTCTTAAATTGTAGCTTGACTGCAAAGGCAAAAACTGTTCTTTATGACAACTTAACATTGAAAGATTGTGCTGGGAAATTGATTGTAAAAGACCAAACGGTTACCTTACAAAACGTTATTACTTCAGTTTTTGGTGGGCAAATCGGCTTGAATGGTATGGTATCAACAAAAGAGAAAACTCCAAAATTCAACATGGATTTAGGACTTAACAAAGTTGATATTGCTCAAACATTCACTCAACTAGACATGCTAAAGAAAATTGCTCCAATTGCTGGTGCCGTGAGCGGAAAATTGAATTCTACCATTAAATTATCTGGTAACCTTAATGCCAATGAAATGACTCCTGATTTAAAAACAATATCAGGTGATTTACTAGGGCAATTACTTTCGACTACAGTCAATTCAAGCAACTCTACATTATTGAGTGCATTAGATAGTAACATCAAATTTATTGATTTAAAAAAATTAAATCTAAACGATTTAAAAGCAGCAGTTAGCTTTAAAGACGGAAAAGTAACCGTTAAACCATTTGATATTAAATACCAAGATATCAAAGCAACCATTGGAGGTACACATGGTTTTGACCAAGCTATGAATTACAACATTAAATTTGACGTACCTGCTAAATATCTAGGAACAGAGGCCAATGCTCTTATCGCTAAACTCTCACCTGCTGATGCCTCAAAATTAGAAAATATTCCAATTAACGCATTACTTAGCGGAAGTTTCACCAATCCTAAAATCTCAACAGATATGAAAAGTGCAGTTGGGAATTTAACCAATCAATTGGCGAATCAACAAAAAGAAAAATTAAAAAAACAAGGTACTGCTGCTTTAACTGATTTAATCAACAAAAGCAGTAAATCCAAAGACACCACTAAAACAGCAACTTCTAAAGAACAAAAAACAGAAGTTCTTAAAGAAAAAGCAGGAAAATTGATTAATGGCCTTTTTGGAAAAAAGAAGGAACAATAACACCGACCCTAAAGAAAGAAGCCTCAAATAATTTGAGGCTTCTTTTTTATATGGCTATCTGAACCACATAGCCTTCGTAACTGCGAACATTAAAAACGGTTCCGTCTTGAAACAACAAATATTGGCCTTTCACGCCAATGAGTTGCCCTTGATAAAAAGGCGTTTTGTCTAAATTTAAGCTATTTACTTTGGTAGGATAAGCGGCTACTGGATAATGCATCGCAATAATTTCATTTTTTTCTAAACTAAAATATTCGCGAACTTCATCTGGCAGCCAAGCTTGAACCTTTGCCTTTTCTTGAACCAAATCTACGGCGTCATAAGTATTGGTCAACATTTTTCGCCAATTGGTTTTGTCTGCAAAATGATTTTTTAGCGCGACCTCTGTAATTCCTGCCAGATATCGATTTGGAACCTCAACTACTACTATGGCTTCTTCGGCGCCTTGGTCAATCCAACGCGTGGGCATCTGAGTTTTGCGGGTTACGCCAACTTTTACCTCACTCGACAAAGCTAAATAGACAATATGTGGTTGTAATTGCACTTTTTCTTCGTAGGCCAAATCTCTGTCTTCTATTCCTAAATGTGCGGTACTTAATTCGGGTTTCATAATCCAATCCCCCACTGCTGGACTTGAATAAAAACAGTCGTAACAAAATCCTTGACGAAATATTTTTTTCTTTTTCCCGCAATTCAAACATTGATATCCTAGAAATTGAATGCTTATTTCTTTATTCAAAAGTTGATTGATATTTAAAAAACTGGATTCAAAAACTAAATAATATTGAATAGGATTGCCTATTTCGGTTGGCATTTTGGAGAGTACACCTTCGTAAGTCATATAAATTGGTTCCCTAACTCCTAAAGACAGAATTAGATTTGCGGAAATATTAAGATTATTAAAAAAAATGTTATTTTTGATAAAATTACAAATTAGAAATTGGAATCCAATTTTTATAAATATTATTTCATCCCCTAATTTGCTTAAAGAATTAGGGAGCTAATCCTACTCTATCATGCCATTATCTATCATCAACTCTATTGCTTCTTGGTTTTTAAAACAACGAATCCATCAAATTGAATTGTTTTTAAAATATCCTAATGAAGTTCAAGAAGAATTGTTAATGAATTTACTCCGCTCTGCAGAAAACACAACAGTCGGAAAACAATATGATTATGGCTCCATAAAATCGTATGCTCAATTTGTAGAACGCGTTCCTATTTCGAGTTATGAAGACCTAGAACCATTAATAGAACGAACACGTCAAGGAGAACAGAATGTACTCTGGGAAACTCCAATAAAATGGTTTGCAAAATCCAGCGGTACTACCAATGCTAAGAGTAAGTTTATCCCAGTTAGTAATGAAGCTTTAGAAGATTGCCATTACAAAGGCAGTAAAGATTTGCTTTGTTTGTACCTAAACAACAATGAAGACTCGGAAATGTTTTTAGGGAAAAGCCTTCGCCTTGGAGGAAGCTCACAAATTTACGAGAACAACAATACCTTCTTTGGTGATTTATCGGCCATATTGATAGAAAATATGCCTATTTGGGCTGAATTTAGTAGCACTCCAAGTAACAAAGTTTCTTTGATGAGTGAATGGGAAACAAAAATGAGTGCCATCATTAACGAAACAATCACTGAGAATGTTACTAGTTTTGCTGGTGTCCCTTCTTGGATGCTAGTGTTAATGAACAAAGTTTTGGAACGAACTGGAAAAAATCACCTAATGGAAGTTTGGCCAGACCTTGAAGTATATTTTCACGGAGGCGTAAGTTTTGACCCTTACCGAGAACAATACCAAAAGATTTTACCAAAGAACAACTTCAAATATTACGAGATATACAATGCTTCTGAGGGATTTTTTGCCATTCAAGATTTAAATTATTCAAGTGATTTACTATTGATGCTTGATTACGGGATTTTTTATGAGTTTATCCCAATGGACACTTTTGGTACACCAAACCAAAAAGTGGTGCGCTTATCGCAAGTAGAATTATTCAAAAATTATGCGATGGTTATCACTACTAATGGTGGTTTATGGCGCTATTTGATAGGCGATACCGTTCGATTCACCTCACTGAGCCCTTACCGAATCCGAGTTACGGGAAGAACAAAACATCATATCAATGTTTTTGGTGAAGAACTAATGGTCGAAAATACAGACCAAGCTTTGGCGAAAGCCTGCCAAGAGACACAATCTGAAATTGTAGATTATACTGTAGCGCCTATTTTTATGGAAGGCAAGCAAAAAGGTGCTCACGAATGGATGATTGAGTTTAAAACACCGCCAAAAGACCTAACCCTTTTTCATAAAATTTTAGACTCCACGCTACAATCCTTAAATTCTGATTACGAAGCCAAACGCTACAATAATATGACACTAAATCCTTTGGTCATCAATGTAGCAAGAGAAAATCTGTTTTATGATTGGCTTAAACAAAGAAATAAAGTGGGCGGACAAAACAAAATCCCACGTCTTTCAAACCAAAGAGAGTATTTAGAGCAGTTACAAGAATTAAATATCTAAATTAATGGGATCCCAAAACCTATTATTAGTTAACTTCCACTCTAAAACCATTGATGGTTCCATTAACATTCTTTTTAATCACGATGCTTCTTAGTTCACAGCTAATTCTTGTGAAGAAGCCTACCAATTCATTATAATTCAAAAAAACGTTTTACAGAGAAACAATCAGGAAAGCAAGAAATGAATGCATTAACTAAAAACCTGATTTTTAAGCAATTGATTGTCAATTTTTATTTTATTGACACAAAAAATAGAAACAAAAGACATCCAAATGCAACTCAACATTTCATTAAGTCCTATAGAGAAAAGAAAAGGCCATATTAAAAACGCATTGCTAAAAGATAAGGGAAGGAGCAATGAAAAAGTAGAAGAAGCTAAAAGGATAGGTTTGTTTTAAATTTTAACTAAAAACCGTACTTTTTTAACACAAAAACCGTAAAATGGTATTTTAAAAAAAAACGTAATTTGTGAATAAAAAACTTTAATCATTATTTAATAATAATAATTTAAAAAAAATAAAAAATTAGTGGGCGGTACATCAATTTAATCTAAAAAACAGTACCTAAAGTTATCGTCCTGTGGAAATCACAAAAAAAAGGGGAATTCTAATTTATTATGAAATTTATCAAATTTTTATGTTAGCCTCTAGTTTTAATAATTGCTCTCGCATGTAATTCAGAGGAAGTTGATGTTAAAAAAGAAAAATTTAATTCAACTATTGAATCTTCTCAGAAGTTATATCTTGAAATGATGAAGACTCAAGATTAT
>JAGOFG010000291.1 GCA_017997335.1 Flavobacterium sp.
TTTTACCATCCATTTAATTTGCTCAAAATGTCACGAATCATAATATTTTTTCTAGTACTGAGTAGTTTTTGTAACAACTACGCTCAAACCCAAACAGCCAAAGAAGTCAATCATCAAGCCCAAACTTGGGTGAGTCTTAATACCAATTACAAATTCAATGACCGCTGGGGAATGATGAATGATGTCCACATCCGCAGAACAGATTTTGCCGCCAAAGAAAATTTTTATTTCGCCAGAACCGGAATTACTTATGCTGCCTATCCTAATCTAACGCTAGCTTTGGGTTATGCTCATTTGTGGTTAGCACCAGCCAAACCAGAGTGGAGTAACTTTGCCGATGAGAATCGTATATATCAGCAAGTCGTTTATACATCCAAAATTGGAAAAGTGAGCGTGCTTCAACGACTAAGAAACGAACAGCGATGGCAAGACAAAATGGCGAATGATGTGGCTGTCGATACCCGATTCACCAATAGAGTGCGCTATTTGTTGAGCTTTACCATTCCGGTTTTTAAGGACAAATCACTCCCGTCATTGGTGGTAGCAGACGAACTATTACTGCACTTCGGCAAAGAAGTAGTGTACAATACGCTAGACCAAAACCGAATTTTCCTAGGAATCCGACAAAACATAACCCCAAAACTCAGTTATGATTTTGGCTATATGCACGTTTTTCAACAAAAATATTCGGGTTATCAATACGATGCCAACCACACTCTCCGATTATTCTTCTATTACAACGGAGGTAAGACACCCGAAAAGAAAGCAGTAGAACATCAAGACGGCCAAGAGTAAGTTTTTTAATTTTCCTTAATTTTGAATATTAAAAATAAATTTAACTTATTATTGATTGTTTTTGTTTTGTATTTTATTTATTTTGTATTTTTAAAGAAAATTTATTTTTAACAATACGTCCAAACACTACGTAAAAAAACAATAGTTTTATGAAAGCAACACGTAAAGAACACGATTTCTTAGGAGAACTTGAAATCCCAAACGAAGTATATTACGGAGTCCAAACATTCAGAGCAATCGAAAATTTTAACATCACCGGAATTCCAATATCAAAAGAACCTTTGTTTATAAAAGCCTTAGGCTATGTAAAAAAAGCAGCAGCAATGGCCAATAAAGATTGCGGTGTTTTAGATGCCAAAATTGCCGAAGCCATTTGTTATGGAAGCGACCAATTAATTGCTGGAAAATTCGACCAAGAGTTTGTAAGCGATTTAATCCAAGGAGGAGCAGGAACTTCTGTAAATATGAATGCCAACGAGGTGATTGCTAATATTGGTCTAGAATATTTAGGGCACAAAAAAGGGGAGTACCAATACTTGCACCCAAACAATCACGTCAATTGCTCTCAGTCCACAAACGATGCCTATCCTTCGGCTTTCAGAATTGCGTTATACCTTAAAATGGAAAGCTTTTTAACCACCTTAGAGGAATTGGAAAAAGCATTTACAGCCAAAGGGCGTGAGTTTAGTAAAGTCTTAAAAATGGGACGTACGCAGTTACAAGATGCCGTACCCATGACCTTAGGACAAGAGTTTCACGCTTATGCTACAACCATAGGAGAGGACATCAAGCGTTTAAAAGAAGCACAAAGTCTAGTGCTCGAAATCAATATGGGGGCAACCGCCATTGGTACCAAAGTAAATGCACCAGAGGGCTACCCAGAGATATGCGTCAAGTATTTAGCCAAAGAGGTTGGAATCCCGCTTACATTATCTCCTGATTTGATCGAAGCTACTGTAGATACTGGAGCTTATGTACAAATAATGGGAACTTTAAAACGTACTGCAGTTAAGATTTCCAAAATCTGTAACGATTTACGTTTGCTAAGCTCAGGACCAAGAACCGGTTTCAACGAAATCAATTTACCCGCTCGTCAGCCAGGTTCCTCCATTATGCCTGGAAAAGTAAATCCTGTAATTCCAGAAGTAGTCAATCAAACCTGTTTCTACGTAATCGGACAAGATTTAACCGTGACTATGGCCGCCGAGGCAGGTCAGCTTCAGCTAAATGTAATGGAGCCCGTAATCGCTTTTGCGATGTTTACTTCCCTTGATTATCTGTCCAACGCTCTGCATACTTTAATCGACAAATGTATTGTAGGCATCACAGCCAACGAAGCGCATTGCTATGACCTAGTGATGAACAGCATCGGAATCGTGACACAATTGAATCCGATTTTGGGTTACGAAGAAAGTGCTAGTATAGCTGGGGAGGCATTAAAATCGGGCAAAAGCGTTCACCAAATCGCGGTTGTCGAACGCCAATTAATTAGCCAAGAAAAATGGGACGAAATCTATTCTATAGACAATCTCATCAATCCTAGATATATCAATTCCTAAAAGCAGTAGGAGCGGTAAGATGGGGCTTTGTTAGTAAGCATCGTCCCGCTCTCCGCTATATCTCTTGTTTTGCCTCGTTCGAAAGAACGAGACAAAACAAGAGGATGCCGCTGCGATCGGGGCTATAAGGAAAGAGGGTTTTTAATCAGGAATCATTTCAAAATTGGAATTCGATAAATAACACTAAGCTTTTCTATATACAATTAAGTTGTTGTTTTCCTGCAAGGTCTTTTTTCAGACCTTGTAGGTATTCAACTTCCGATAAAATTTTTTAGTGGAGGCTTAATTTGCTAATCATCC
>JAGOFG010000292.1 GCA_017997335.1 Flavobacterium sp.
GAGGGCAATGTCAATAAGTCAAACTTTAATTGTTCTCGCAAAGACACAAAGACGCAATTTTTAGTGCCAACCACCTTGAATCATTGCATCTCTGGGATGAAAAAATTTTAAAAAAAAACTGAAAGGAATCCTTAATTAAAAGGCGTTTTGCGTGAGGGATAGCAGCGGCATCCTCTTGGGGCGGGGTTCGCCCCAAGAGATATAGCGGATAGCCCGACCCCGAGGAGCAGGGACTTTTGGTAGAGCAAAGTCGTATTCCTCGGGGTCACGCCCAAATAACTATAAGGATGTATCACTTGATTCGTGTCCTATCATTTAATTTGTACCTTTGCGCGATATAAAATACTACAATGAGAATTGATATTATTACCGTTTTACCTGAATTATTGAGAAGTCCTTTTGAGGCTTCGATTATGAAACGTGCTATCGACAAGGGGTTGGTGGAAGTGCATTTTCACAACTTGAGAGACTATACGACCAACAAACAAAAAAGTGTAGACGATTATCCTTTTGGCGGAGGCGCGGGTATGGTGATGACTGTGCAACCCATTGATGCTTGTATCACGCATTTGAAGAGCGAGAGAACCTACGACGAAATCATTTATATGTCGCCCGACGGAGACACGCTGAACCAAAAAATGGCCAATACGATGTCGATGTATGAAAACATTATCATTTTGTGTGGACATTATAAAGGAGTGGATCAGCGAGTGAGAGATCATTTTATTACCAAAGAAATTTCTATTGGCGATTATGTTCTGTCTGGAGGCGAATTGGGCGCTTTGGTTTTGTGCGATGCCTTGATTCGATTGATTCCTGGGGTTTTGAGTGACGAAACATCAGCTTTGACCGATAGTTTTCAGGACGGATTGTTGTCGGGTCCCATTTATACAAGACCTGCCGATTACAAAGGCTGGAAAGTTCCTGATGTTTTGTTGAGTGGTCATTTTGCAAAAATTGACAAATGGAGAGAAGATATGGCTTATGAACACACCAAAAACAGAAGACCGGATTTGTTGGAGGAATAAAACTCTAATAATCAACATTTAAATCCCAAATCCCAAAAATAAAAATCAATTTTATTTACCCATAAAAAAAATTGGAATTTGGATTTTAAATATTCTTTTTTTGTTTACATTTGCACCCACATTAGACCAACCTCTGGCGAGAACCGTGAATGTTGCTCTATTTTAAACCATAATTAAACATTTATCATGGCAGATTTATTGAAATTCGTTCAAGACGAGTTTGTTACAAGAAAAGATTTCCCTGAATTCGGAGCTGGAGACACTATCACAGTTTACTACGAAATTAAAGAGGGTGAAAAAACAAGAACTCAGTTTTTTAAAGGAGTAGTGATTCAAAGAAGAGGTTCAGGAAACACTGAAACTTTTACTATTCGTAAAATGTCAGGAGCTATTGGAGTAGAGCGTATCTTCCCAGTTAACTTACCTGCTTTACAAAAAGTTGAAATCAACAAAAAAGGTGCAGTTCGTAGAGCTAGAATTTTCTACTTTAGAGAACTTACTGGTAAGAAAGCAAAAATCAAAGACAAAAGAAGATAATCTTTTTTCTTTCAAATATAAAAGTCCCGACCTGTCGGGACTTTTTTTTGGTAGTATATCGCCAAAATTTTTATCATTTTGAAAGTTTACCCCCTTTAAAAATAACGATTTCGCAATATCACAAGATGCGCAAGAATTATGATATTTTTATAGCAAAATCAGGGAGTATTTACATCCGATTTCCATATATTTGTCCGCCTTATTTTTTTGCACTTTTCGCAAAGTAAGACACACATCCAAGTGATTTCGATTAAAAAAATAGAAAAATGACACAAAAATCAAAAATTTTTTACACCCTTACAGATGAAGCGCCATTGTTGGCTACTTACTCTTTTTTACCAATTGTTCAAGCATTTACTGCCACATCGGATATAGAAATTGAAACAAGAGATATTTCGCTGGCTGGAAGAATTTTAGCCAATTTTCCAGAATTTTTAAAAGAAGATCAAAAGACAAGTGATGCCTTACTAGAATTAGGTAAACTAGCCACTACTCCAGAGGCCAATATTATTAAATTACCAAACGTTTCTGCATCTGTACCGCAACTAAAAGCGGCCATTGCAGAATTACAAGCACACGGTTACGCCGTACCTGATTTTCCAGAAGACCCACAAACTGAAGAAGAGAAAAACAACAAAGCAAAATACGCAAAAGTATTAGGTTCTGCTGTGAATCCTGTTTTACGTGAAGGGAACTCTGATCGTAGAGCTCCAAAAGCTGTAAAAAATTATGCTAAAGCCAATCCACATTCTATGGGAGCTTGGTCTTCTGAATCTAAAACACACGTTGCCTCTATGGAACAAGGTGATTTTTACGGAAGTGAGCAATCGGTTACTGTTAGCCAAGAAACTGATGTAAAAATTGAATTCGTAGGAACAGACGGAACTACAACTGTTCTTAAAGCAAGTACACCTTTGAAAGCAGGCGAAATCATCGACAGTTCTGTAATGAATATAGCTGCTTTAAAAAGTTTTGTAGCCAAAACAATTGAAGAAGCAAAAGCACAAAACATCTTATTATCTGTTCACTTAAAAGCTACAATGATGAAGGTATCTGACCCTATCATTTTTGGAGC
>JAGOFG010000102.1 GCA_017997335.1 Flavobacterium sp.
GGAGTAGCCGAAGAAAACACTAAATATTCATTGCTGCTGTTTTCGTAACGCGACACTTGCGCATCAAAAAAATGCGTCTTGCCTTGTTGTAACAATTGCTCAATAGTTTTAATCGACACCCATCTGCGGCAGTAGTGCTCGTTCATTTCATTAGCGTGCGGCTCTTGCTGATTCGTAATATGTAGCTCCTTTTTGATTTGATAGGTATCCGCGCCTATTTTGTGAGACAAACGCAAGAAAAATAAGTTTTTCAAATTGAAATCCTTCGGCAAAATATTCGTCAATCGCTGATAAAAGGATTCTGGCGAGACGTTGAATTGCGTCATCAATTGCACCATTTCTTGTGGTTTTGGATTCTCTTTAGCCAAAAACAAATTCAATTCATCAATCAACTTTTGTCTAGGCAACAACAAAGCGCCTGCAAAATAAGACGCGTAAAAATTATTCAAGACTTGGTCAAAATTGTCGAATTTAATCCAACTGAACGTATACAAACGCTCTTTGATTTCCATAAAATTATAAGCGATTTCTTTGGCCAACACAAAAGCCTTTTGCCCTTCATCAATTTCGTCCGAAAGCAATAAGGTTTTGCTAGTAGGCACATAAATCGAACGTAAATCACCCATTTCTTCTTGCTCAGAAAACACCAATTCTTTGATAGTATAGCCGTATTCTTCTTTTAGAATCGCCTTTAACTCCTCGATAGAAATATTAGTGGTTACATCTACGTGAAAGGCTTTGCAAAACAACAATACCTTTTCTTCTAAATCTTCAAAATAATTGTTGTGTGCTTCTTGATAAGAACGCAAAGACGCCAAAAAGAAGCTTTCTCGCGTGAGGTTATAATGTTGTGCGATTTCGATAATCGTACTAATAAAGGCTGTCACTTTTGCGGGTGCATTGGCAATAATATCAATCAAATCGGCTTCTTGGATGCCAAACAATTCCAATGGAATCTCTTTCAATACACCCGATTTCAGAATTTCACCGATAGGAGCCAGATTATTATCAAGTTTTAAAGACACCATTTGGTCATAAGAAACCTCTAGTTTTTCAGCCAGCAGAATAATTTTATCCGTTTTGGGATATTTTTTTCCTTTTTCGATTTCGTTCAAATACGATTTGGACAAGTCCGTAATCTTCGCCAAACCAAATAAAGACAAATCCTTATTCATTCGAGCCTGCTTGAGTTTAAGCCCAAAAATCAACTTAATATAATCTTTCTCTATGTTCATAAAATCAAAGATAAATTAAAAAACCAAAATACGCAAAAAACATTTTTTTCATTTTTTGCGAACGTTCGCTTGTTTTGTAAAAAACTTTTTGTAGTATTGCAATATCAAAATGAACTAGTTATGAAATGAGCATAGCACTAAATGGCTAATAACCACCAAAAACAATATGCGAATTACATATGACCGATAAAAAATAAAATATCAACATATGAAAACACTAACCGAAACCACCGAAAAAAAATGGCAATTTTTGAATGAAGAAATTGCACAAAACGAGAACATTTTAACCGAAGAAGCTATTGATTTTTTGACGGCTTTGCACGAAAATTTCAATGCTAAACGATTGGAACTTTTAGAAGCCCGTAAAGCACAACAAGTCCAATTTGATAATGGAGTGTTACCCACTTTTCCTTTGGAGACCAAAAGCATCAGAGAAAGTAACTGGCAAGCGGCTCCTATCCCAAAAGATTTAATCGACAGACGAGTGGAAATCACTGGACCAGTAGATAGAAAAATGGTGATTAACGCGTTGAACTCGGGTGCCAAAACTTTTATGGCCGATTTTGAAGACAGCACTTCGCCTACTTGGGACAACATAATGGAAGGGCAACAAAACCTGAAAGACGCCGTAAACAAAACCATAACACTTGACGACCCGTTACGCAATAAAAAATATGCACTAAAAGAAAAAACTGCCGTTTTGATTGTACGTCCAAGAGGATTGCATTTGAACGAAAAGCACATCTTGATAGAAGACGAAGAAGCTTCTGGCTCTTTGATTGACTTTGGATTGTATGCTTTTCATAATCACGACCAATTGGCCAGAAACGGTTCGGCGCCTTATTTTTACTTACCCAAACTAGAACATTATTTGGAAGCCAGATGGTGGAACGAAGTGTTTGAATTTGCACAAGAATACCTTGGCGAACAACACGGTACGTTTAAAGCAACGGTTTTGATTGAAACGATAACCGCCAGTTTTCAGTTGGACGAAATCATCTACGAATTAAGAGACCATATCGTAGGCTTGAACTGCGGGCGTTGGGACTATATTTTTTCATACATCAAAAAATTCAGAAATAATCCTGCCTTTATCGTCCCGAATCGAGACCAAGTAACGATGACAACACCTTTTATGGACGCGTATTCTAAATTGGTGATTCAGCGTTGTCATAAACGCAATATTCACGCAATGGGCGGAATGGCAGCACAAATTCCGATTAAGAATGACCCCGAAGCCAACGAAATTGCCTTCAAAAAAGTGATTGCAGACAAAGAAAGAGAAGCCAGAAACGGACACGACGGGACTTGGGTAGCGCATCCTGATTTGGTGCCGATAGCGATGAAAGTGTTTAATGAAAATATGATGACCAAAAATCATATTCATATCAAAAGAGCGGATTTGCACATTACCGAAGCGGATTTGTTGCAAATTCCAGTTGGTACCATTACCGAAGAGGGTATTCGCAAAAACGTAAATGTGGCCGTACTATACATCACTTCTTGGTTAAACGGTCAAGGCGCTGCAGCGATTCACCACTTGATGGAAGATGCCGCTACAGCCGAAATCTCAAGGTCTCAATTGTGGCAATGGCTTCAAAATGAGGTGAAGTTAGACACGGGTGAAAAATTAACCACCAAATTATACCACCGCATTGCTTTGGAAGAATATGAAAAAATAAGAAAGCAAGTAGGAGACCAAGCGCACGAGGAGGAAAACTACATCTTGGCAGAAAAATTACTAGACCAACTAGTAGTGAACAAAAAATTTGTAGAGTTCTTGACGATACCTGGATATAAGTATTTATAGTGTTTTATAGTGATTAGTGAATAGTAATTAGTGATTAGTGCTTGGCAGGTAGTTCCTAATCGCGGATGTAAATATCTAGTAATTAATGATTAGCTTCTACTAACAAGAATTCACTATGTTGGCTTATAGCCCCGATCGCAGTGGCATCCTCTGGACTCGCGAACGAGCGAGGACAGAGATATAACGGAGAGCGGGAACCATACTTCCTGAAAAAGTCCTTTGCTTGCCGCTCCTGAAAATACCTTTTTCAATTATTGAAATCAAAACAAACCAAAATAAAAAACCAAAAAACTTAAATCAAAAATTATGAAAACCACCGAGACACGCATTCAAGAATTAGTAACCGATTGGTTAACGAACCCAAGATGGGAAGGCATTGAACGTCCTTACACCGCTGAAGAAGTGATACAATTGCAAGGTTCGTATCAAATTGAACACAGTATCGCTAGAATGGGCGCTACGAAACTTTGGAACAGATTGAAATCGCAGGATTTTGTTGCTGGATTAGGCGCATTGACCGGTAATCAAGCCATTCAAGAAGTGGAAGCTGGACTAGAAGCGATTTACTTAAGCGGCTGGCAAGTGGCGGCTGATGCGAATGTGGCAGGCGAAATGTATCCTGACCAATCGTTGTATCCTGCCAACAGTGTTCCGTTGGTTGTAAAAAGAATCAACAACGCTTTGTTGCGTGCTGACCAAATTCAAGTGGTGAACAAAACCGCAGATAAAAAAGACTATTTAGTTCCGATTGTAGCCGATGCTGAAGCAGGTTTTGGAGGAAACTTGAACGCTTTTGAATTGATGAAATCGATGATTGAATCAGGTGCAGCGGGTGTACACTTTGAAGACCAATTGAGTTCTGCTAAAAAATGTGGCCACTTGGGTGGAAAAGTTTTGGTTCCTACGCAAGAAGCCATCAATAAATTAATCGCTGCGCGTTTGGCTGCCGACGTAATGGGAACACCAACCCTGATTGTAGCAAGAACCGATGCAGATGCTGCGAACTTATTGACGAGCGATATCGACCCAAGAGATGCAAAATTCATCACAGGAGAAAAAACAGACGAAGGTTTCTTTTACGTAAACTGTGGCGTGGAGCAAGGTATTGACCGTGGGTTGAGTTATGCACCTTATGCGGACTTGATTTGGATGGAAACGAGTAATCCTGATTTGGCTTACGCTAAACAATTTGCCGATGCTATTCACGCGAAATATCCAGGAAAAATGTTGGCTTACAACTGTTCGCCTTCGTTCAACTGGGCAGCGAAACTATCAGTTGCTGAAATGGAAACTTTTAGAGAAGACTTGGCGGCTATGGGGTATAAATTCCAATTCATTACGTTGGCTGGATTCCACGCTTTGAACACGAGTATGTTTGAATTATCTAAAGCTTACAAAGAAAGAGGTATGGCGGGCTACTCTGAATTGCAAGAAAGAGAATTTGCTTTGCAAGAACACGGTTTTAGAGCCGTAAAACACCAAGGTTTTGTGGGAACGAGCTATTTTGACGCCGTTCAAAATACGGTTACAACAGGAAAAGCGTCTACAACCGCAATGAAAGACTCAACAGAAGTGGCACAATTTTAAAAATATTTTAGAAGTTTAATTGTTAAAGATGTTTGCCAAAAAAAGGCACGAAACCAACTTGGAATCGTGCCTTTTGTTTTTGTTCTTAATCGTGTCAATGCGAAAAATCTTTGTTGAAATTTAACCGCAAGGTTCGCAAAGGTTTACGCTAGGTTCGCAAAATTTTTAACCATATAAGGCATTTAAGGCCATATAAGAGTTGTAAATATGACTCAAAAGCCCTCTTTTGGTTTTAGTAAAAGGATAAAAAGTATACACAAATTAGAGTTACTACTTTTTACCTAACTTCAATGACCTTAAATGCCTTATATGGTTCAAAAACAAGTTAGTTATCATAACCTTTCAACGTAAAACCATCGGAAATTATGGTTGATTTTTCAAACAGACCTCTTTATTTAGGCGCAACTATTTCGAAAGGTGTTGTCACTTTCTCTTTGTCTTTTGCAACGCTCCAAATATATTTAGCTACTGGCAAATAATATTTGCCGTTTTTCGCAGGATTTATTTTTAGCTTTTTATCTTTTGCCATCCATTTGTCGGCTGCAGCTTTGTCGATGACTAAATCATAAACCACTTTGTTCAATCCCTTTTGAGCGGCAACAGTAGTTGTATACACGATTTCTTTGGCAGGATTTTCTAATTGAACGCTTACATTTCCAGCTGAATTGGTATAAAACCAAAGTTCATTTTTTGGAATAAATTCGTCGCCCCAAGCGCCACGTTTCGAACCCCATCTTTCGGATTTGGTTGTGTTTTTGATTTCATACACATAAAGCGTTTTGTCTAAAACCTCTTTTTTCAATTCTTGTACTTGTTTCAAACTCACTTTGTATACCGAACGACCGTGTGTACCCACAATTAAATCTTTGGCTTTCTTTTGAATCACCAAATCGTGCACTGCTACAGAAGGCATTCCGTTTGAGAAATCTTGCCAAGAAGCACCACCGTCAACAGAAATGTAAAGGCCATTGTCAGTTCCTACATACAACACGCTATCCAAAACGCTGTCTTCTAAAATCACATTTACAGGACTTGCAGGAAGATTGTTCGCTATACTTTTCCAAGTTTGCCCTGCATCTTCTGAAACATACACATAACTTGTAAAATCGTCATTTCGGTACCCATTGAGCGTTACATAAACACGCTCTTTTTTGTGCGCAGAAGCCACTACTCTACTTACCCAAAGGTTTTGTGGTAAAGTAGTAGAAATGACTTTCCAATTCGCTCCACCGTTATTACTGAATTGCACTAAACCATCATCGCTACCCGTATACAACACTCCAAACTCGAAAGGACTTTCGCTGATGGTTGTTAACGTTCCAAAAGCCACATTTCCTTGTTTACCTCCTTGAGTCAAATCCGGTGAAATGGCCGTCCAAGTATCACCTTGATTCATCGAACGGTGTAAAAAATTGGAACCTAAATACAAAATGTCTTGATTATGAGAAGACAATAAAATAGGCGATTGCCAATTGTATCGATAAGGTTTGTCTCCTTTTTTGGCTTTCGGTGCAATGAATTTACTTTTAGATTCATCAGCGCGATTGATGCGGTAGTAACTTCCGTATTGGTAGCCTGTAAAAACGATATTTGGATTACGTTTGTCGATTTGGATTTGCATCCCATCGCCACCCATTAATCTCGCATAAGGATATTTTCCTTCTTGTTGCCAGCCAATAGAAGCACTGTAATTACTCGCTCCAACCCAAACCCCATTATCCTGCAAACCACCATAAATATTATACGGTTCTTGTTCGTCGACATTTACCGCATAAAACTGTCCCACTGGAATACTGTTGCATAACTGCCACGATTTTCCGTTGTCATAGGTAATATTCAAACCACCATCATTTCCGTTAACCAAATGATTCGGATTATTAGGATTGATCCAAACTACGTGATGATCGGAGTGCACATTGTCACCATCAATAGATTGAAATGTTTTACCTCCATTATCTGAAAACAACAACGGAACCCCTGTAATATAAATTCGTTCTTGATTTTTTGGGTCTACCGTGATATCGCCAAAATAATACCCATAGCTAGAATAAAAATCATCAATAAAGCTCGTATTGGTTTTTACCCACGTTTTCCCTCCATTGATGGATTTGAAAACTTCGGCACCAATTACCTCTGGATCTTCATCGTTGGGATCTTTTTCTTTTTTAGCCGAAGGACGCATTTTTTGATTGTCCATCACCGCATATATAATGTCTGAAGTAAAAGCTGATAATCCAATACGTCCGACGAATTCATCCGAAGGAAAACCACTTTCTGGAGTAGAAATCAACTGCCAAGTCAATCCTGCATCGGTACTTTTATAAATACCAGAAGCTTTTCCGTTTCCATTGAAATTGTGTGCTTTTCTATCTTTCTGCCAAGCACTGGCATACATAACAGTAAAATTACTTTCGGCCACTGCCATATCAATCACTCCGGTTTCGTCATTTACAAACAACACTTGCTGCCACGATTTTCCACCATCGGTTGTTTTAAAAACACCTCTTTCCTTGTTTTTGGTATATAAATGTCCCGCCACTCCAACAACAATCTCTTGGCTGTTTTTTGGGTTAACCAAAATTTTACTGATATGATGACTGTCGGTCAATCCAATATTTTTCCAGGTCTTTCCTTTGTCAAATGATTGTAACAAACCTATCCCTGCATAAGAAGATCTCGAAGAATTGATTTCTCCTGTACCTACCAGAATCATTCCTGATTTCCAGTCCACAAAGACAGAACCACAATTTAGTGTAGGCGCCGTATCCATCACAGGTTCCATACGCAAACCATTCGTATTCGAATACCACAACCCACCTGAGGCATAAGCCACATAAAATTCGATAGGATTCTCAGGATTTACAGCTACGTCAACTACGCGTCCACTCATTACTGTGGGTCCAACATTCTGCAAAGTCAACTCCTGAAACAAAGAAGGCGTTGAGGTAGTAGTACCATTTTGCCCCCAGGAAACACTAAAGGTCAAGGCACTGATTAAGGAGACAATTTTTTTCATATGTAAAAACTATTTGTTTTTAGAGGAATAAGGAAGTCGCATAAATATTCGTTCCTTTTAGACCATTTTAAGGCCTTGCGACTTTCATTTGCATCAATTTTGAACGAAAATTAAGCATTAAAATAGAGACTCAAAAATTTTATACCCAAATTAACACCCGTTTCTACTAAAGTTACTATTTTTGAGTATTACTAATAAATAATTGGTTGTTATGAAATATCATCAAATAAACAGTGGGCTTTTTGTAAAAAATAGAGAAAAATTCACTGCTCAAATGAAACCGAAAAGCGTTGCGGTTTTTAATTCAAACGACATATATCCTGTTTCTGCCGATAGCACTTTACCATTTGCACAACATAGAGATATTTTCTATTTATCGGGTGTAGATCAAGAAGAAAGCATTTTGTTGTTATTCCCAGATGCGCCTTACGAACACTTGAAAGAAATCCTTTTCTTGAGAGAAACCAATGAGCACATTGCGGTTTGGGAAGGCGAAAAACTAACGAAAGAACGTGCGTTTCAGGTATCAGGAATCAAAACAGTTTTCTGGCTACAAGATTTTGACAAAACCTTGAAAGAAATTATGATGTATGCCGAAGTGATGTACATCAACACCAACGAACACTATCGTTCAGCCGTAGAGACCGAAACCCGTGAAGACCGTTTTATCAAAAAATGGAAAGCGCAATATCCAGCGCATACCGTAGCCAAAAGCAACCCAATTTTGCAACGCATTCGCTCCATAAAAGAAACCGAAGAAATCGATTTGATCCAACAAGCGTGTAACATCACCGA
>JAGOFG010000293.1 GCA_017997335.1 Flavobacterium sp.
TCGTCGGCTTTTTCTTTGGTAATTGTACCGGCTTGTAACTGAAGATTTACGGCTTCGATTTCTTCTTTTAGTGCTGCTTTTTCTTCTTTGGTGATTTTTTCAATTCGCGTTGCGATTTCCTTAGCGCGTTTCTCGAAGGATTCTTGACCTATCATTTTGCTGGCTAAAAGACAGAATAGGGCGGCTAGATAAATGGTAAAATTTCTCATGATTACTAGTTTTTAAAAATTTGATTGATGATTGATTGTTTTTATTCTTGATTGTTTCGGTTGGCCAAAGCCACTTTTACGGTTTGATAATTTTTATTCACTTTTGCAATTACTTTTTCTCTAAAAGAGAGTTCTAATTCTCCATCAACTTGAGACAATAAAGAAGAAGGGTCGACTTGTATTTTTTGCTTTTTTTGAATTCCTGCAGCTACTACTGGCACATTTTCATCTATTGCAGCAATAGCTTGATGTTCTGTGTTTTTTTCGATAGTAGTAGTAATTTGATTGTTGGTGGTTGTGATTTGATTGTTGATTGAAAGCTCCTGATGCGTGTTTTTTGTGGTTGTAATTTGATTATTGGTAACCTTAGAGACATTTGTTGCTAAAACAGATTTAGGCTGAACACTTACTTCGTTTGTTGGTTCAATAGAAGGTTGTGTTGTAACCGAATCTTTATCTTCAGTAGAAGTCACTACAATTTCTTGAGATGGTGTTATAACATTACTTTCTTTTGATGTGTTAAAAAGAAGCGTCCCTACCAATAATAGTCCCGTAACACTTGCTGCCACATACCACCAAGTCATTTTTTTCTTTGGCTTTTCTTGGACAGACAACATGGCGTCTAATCGGTCCCAAGCTTGAGCTGAGGGAGCAATTTCTCGATTGGAAAGCTTCTCTTTGGCTTGTTGTTCAAAATTATTTAGTTCCATTTTGCTTATTTTTTAAGCAGTTAATCTGCTGTTGTAACATTTTTCTAGCGTGCGACAATTGTGATTTTGAAGTTCCTTCAGAAATACCAAGCAATTGAGCAATTTCCTGATGCTTGTATCCTTCTATCGCATATAAATTAAAGACCATTTTATACCCTTCTGGAAGTGTATCGATTAAGGTTTGAATTTCTTCTACGGAGAACTGGTCTCCAATGGCATCAAAACTTTCCTCAACAAAAAACTCGTCTTCGGTATATTTCATTTTTTTATTTACTCTTAAAAAAGAAATACATTCATTGACCATAATTCTGCGTATCCAACCTTCGAAACTTCCTTTGTGTTCAAAATTTCTTAGATTCACAAAAACCTTCATAAATGCGGTAATCATTACATCTTCGGCTTGATGAATATCTTTGATATACTGTCTGCAAACTCCTAACATTTTTGAAGAAAATTTAGAATACAACTGTTGTTGCGCCTGCCTATTGTTTTCAATGGCAAGTTGAATCAACTTTTGTTCTTCATGATGTAATGGAATTACTTTCATATAATAAAACGTGTTGGTCAGCAGTTGTTGTTTTTGTAAAACCGACTTCTATTAGCATAGACGAGGCAAGCAACAAAAAGGTTGCATGCAGTTGTTTTATTTTTGATAAAAAAATAGAAAAACCAATGATTACGGCACTTTACAGACGAAAAAAAATTATTTTTTTCTTTCGATTACATAATTGACCATTAAGGTCAAGGCCGATTTATAATCTGAAGTGGGGAAATTTTCAAGAATAGCTAATGCTTCTTTTTGAAAATCAATCATTTTTTGTTCGGCATAAGAAAGTCCACCATTGTTAACTACAAAAGCAATAACTTCTTTTACTCGTTTTTTGTCTTTGTTATGGTTTTTGATGGAATTAATTAACCAACTTTTTTCTTTTGAAGTACAGGTATTGAGTACATGAATTAAAGGCAAAGTCATTTTTTGCTCTTTGATATCAATTCCAGTAGGTTTTCCGATGGCATCTTCGGTATAATCGAACAAATCATCTTTAATTTGAAAAGCCATACCTATAAGCTCTCCAAACTTGCGCATTTGCTCTACAATTATTTCATTATCACTAACAGACCTAGCACCTAAAGCACAGCAAGCCGCAATAAGTGTAGCCGTTTTTTTTCGGATAATTTCGTAGTACACCTCTTCTGTAATATCGAGTCTTCTGGCTTTTTCTATTTGCAATAGTTCTCCTTCGCTCATTTCGCGAACGGATACTGATATGATTCGTAGCAAATCGAAATCACCGTGGTCAATGGATAACAACAAACCTTTGGACAACAAATAATCCCCAACTAAAACCGCGATTTTATTTTTCCATAAAGCGTTGATGGAGAAAAAACCCCTTCGGCGATTGCTATCGTCTACAACATCATCATGTACCAAAGTAGCGGTATGAATCAGCTCAATCACACAAGCACCTCGATAAGTACGCTCTTCTACTGTTCCTCCAGAAATCATCTTTGCAGTAAGAAAAACAAACATCGGACGCATTTGTTTTCCTTTTCTGTTTACGATGTAATACGTAATTCGATTGAGTAAGGCTACTTTTGAAGACATTGATTCATAGAACTTTTTCTCGAAAAGTTCCATTTCATCAAAGATGGGTTGTTTTATTTGTGAGGTGATATTCATTTAGGATTCAAATATAGCATATAAAATAAAAAAA
>JAGOFG010000103.1 GCA_017997335.1 Flavobacterium sp.
ATAAAAATATAGTTATGTGCGGAATTGTATGTGCCTTTGATCTAAAACAGAAATCAGAAACCCTAAGACCTCAAGTCTTAGAAATGTCAAAAATTATCCGCCACCGTGGACCAGATTGGAGTGGAATCTTTAGTAATGAAAAAGCGATTTTGTCTCACGAACGTTTGGCCATTGTAGATCCAGCTTCAGGGAAACAACCATTGTTAAGCGAAGATGGCAATTTGATTTTGGCTGCCAATGGCGAAATTTATAACCACCGCGATTTGCGCAAACAGTTTGATGGTAAATATCAATTTAAAACCGAAAGTGACTGCGAAGTAATTTTGGCATTATACAAAGAAAAAGGAGTTGATTTTATTGACGAAATGAATGGAATCTTCGGATTTGCTATTTATGATGTTGAAAAAGACGAGTACTTCGTAGCTCGTGATCATATGGGAATTATTCCTTTATATATAGGATGGGATCAACACGGTACTTTTTATGTAGCTTCTGAATTGAAAGCATTAGAAGGCTATTGTACAAAAATAGAGTTGTTTCCTCCAGGGCATTATTTGTCAAGTAAAGATGGGGAGTTTGTACAATGGTATAAAAGAGATTGGACGGACTATGAAGCAGTAAAAGATAATGAAACTAGTATTCCTGCAATCAAAGAAGCTTTAGAAGCTGCGGTTCACAGACAATTAATGAGTGATGTGCCTTATGGAGTGTTGCTTTCAGGAGGTTTGGATTCGTCAATTACTTCGGCGGTAGCTAAAAAATACGCTCAAAAACGTATTGAGTCAGATGATCAAGTGGATGCTTGGTACCCACAATTGCACTCGTTTTCTGTAGGATTAGAAGGTTCGCCAGATTTAGCTGCTGCTCAAAAAGTGGCAGAACATATCGGAACGATTCATCACGAAATTAAATTTACTATTCAAGAAGGATTGGATGCCGTTCGTGATGTGATTTACAACCTAGAAACGTATGATGTTACTACTGTAAGAGCGTCAACTCCAATGTGGCTAATGGCGAGAGTCATTAAATCAATGGGAATTAAAATGGTATTGTCTGGTGAAGGTGCCGATGAGTTATTTGGAGGTTATTTGTATTTCCATAAAGCGCCGAATGCAAGAGAATTTCACGAAGAGAACGTTCGTAAATTAGGTAAACTGCATATGTACGATTGTTTGAGAGCGAACAAAAGTTTAGCGGCTTGGGGAATTGAAGGACGTGTGCCATTTTTGGACAAAGAATTTATGGACGTAGCTATGCGTATTAATCCTCAAGATAAAATGATTAACAAAGAACATCCAATGGAGAAATGGGTAGTTCGTAAAGCCTTTGAGGATATGTTGCCTGAAAGTGTTGCTTGGAGACAAAAAGAACAATTTAGTGATGGTGTGGGATACAGTTGGATTGATACTTTGAAGGCAGTTGTTGCTGAAGAAGTAACTGATGAACAATTGGCTAACGCCAAATACAAATTCCCTTTGCAAACACCAACTTCAAAAGAGGAGTATTACTACCGTTCTATTTTTGCAGAACATTTCCCAAGTGATGCAGCGGCTTTATGTGTTCCTCAAGAAGCTAGTGTGGCTTGTAGTACCAAAATCGCCTTAGAATGGGATGAAGCTTTTAAAAACATGAACGATCCATCAGGTAGAGCCGTGGCCAATGTACATGACGATGCCTATGTCAAAGCATAATTGTTATTTGAATTAGATTATTAGTTGTAATGTTGAAAACACGCTCTTTTTAGGGCGTGTTTTTTTATTGGAATATAAACTATAAATGTTGATAACTTAAGCGCTTAAAAAGGCATTTTTGACCTAAATTCCTTTCGGCTTTTGTATATTTGCGTGTTATACAAAAAATACATTTTTAGAATAAATATATATGAGCGAGGAAATCAATAAGAACAATTATTCAGCAGACAGTATTCAGGCATTAGAAGGAATGGAGCACGTAAGAATGCGTCCATCAATGTATATTGGAGATGTAGGTGTCCGTGGTTTGCATCACTTGGTGTATGAGGTAGTAGATAACTCTATCGATGAGGCAATGGGAGGTCATTGTGATACCATTAGTGTAGCTATAAATGAAGATGGTTCTATTACAGTTGAAGACAACGGTCGAGGAATTCCTGTAGGGATTCATAAAAAAGAAGGTGTTTCAGCACTTGAGGTAGTAATGACCAAAATTGGAGCTGGAGGTAAATTTGATAAAGATTCTTATAAAGTATCTGGAGGTCTTCACGGTGTTGGGGTGTCTTGTGTGAATGCTTTATCTTCTCACTTGAGAGCAACCGTTCATAGTAGTGATGGTAAAGTGTATGAGCAAGAATACGAAAGAGGAAAGGCTTTATATCCAGTAAAACAAATTGGGGATACTACTAAAAGAGGTACTATAGTAACTTTTTATCCTGACCCAACCATCTTTACACAAACTACGGAGTATTCATACGATACGCTTTCTGCTCGTATGCGTGAATTGTCTTTTTTAAATAAAGGAATTTCAATCACATTTACAGATAAAAGAGAAGTTGATAAAGATGGTAATTTCCTTGGAGAAGTATTTCATTCTACCGAAGGTTTAAAAGAATATATTCGTTATTTAGATGGAAACCGTGAACCTATTATCGGACACGTAATCTCAATGGATCACGAAAAAGGAGAAATTCCTGTTGAAGTAGCTTTGATATACAATACAAGTTATTCTGAAAACATATTTTCGTATGTAAACAATATCAATACACACGAAGGAGGAACGCATTTGCAAGGTTTTAGAAGTGGTTTGACAAGAACACTTAAAAAATATGCCGATGCTTCTGGAATGCTGGATAAATTAAAGTTTGAAATTACTGGGGATGATTTCCGTGAAGGACTAACTGCTATTATTTCTGTAAAAGTAGCCGAGCCACAATTTGAAGGACAAACTAAGACTAAGTTAGGAAATAGAGAAGTAGTTTCTCCTGTAAGTCAAGCGGTCGGAGAAATGCTAGAGAATTATTTGGAAGAGAATCCAAATGATGCTAGAATCATTATCCAAAAAGTAATTTTAGCGGCTCAAGCGCGTCACGCAGCTAAGAAAGCTCGTGAAATGGTACAACGTAAAACCGTTATGGGCGGTGGAGGTTTACCTGGTAAATTATCCGATTGTTCAGAACAAGATCCGGCAAGATGTGAAGTGTATCTTGTCGAGGGAGATTCGGCTGGTGGAACAGCAAAACAAGGACGTGATCGTGCGTTTCAAGCTATTTTGCCTTTGAGAGGTAAGATTTTGAACGTGGAGAAAGCCATGCATCACAAAGTTTTTGAAAACGAAGAGATTCGAAATATATTTACAGCACTTGGTGTAACTGTAGGAACAGAAGAAGATAGTAAAGCGCTTAATATTTCTAAACTACGTTATCATAAAGTAATTATTATGTGTGATGCCGATGTCGATGGTAGTCATATTGCTACCTTAATATTAACCTTCTTCTTCCGATTTATGAAAGAGTTAATCGAAGAAGGACACGTTTATATCGCAGCACCACCTTTGTACCTTGTTAAAAAAGGAAATAAGAAAGAATACGCTTGGAATGATGTTCAGAGAGATCAAGCTAACGAAAGAATGGGAGGTAGTGCCTCTATTCAACGTTATAAAGGTCTTGGAGAAATGAATGCTGAGCAATTGTGGGAAACAACTATGGATCCTAACTTTAGAACATTGCGTCAAGTGAATATTGATAGTTTGGTAGAGGCAGATAGAATCTTCTCTATGTTAATGGGAGACGAAGTACCACCAAGAAGAGATTTTATTGAAAAAAATGCTGTTTATGCCAAAATAGATGCGTAAATTAGTGGATTGATTATAAGAATCAATTTTACATATAAATAAAATTTAAAAAAAATGAAAGTTACCATTGTAGGAGCAGGAAATGTGGGAGCAACCTGCGCAGATGTAATTGCTTATAGAGGAATTGCAAGTGAAGTAGTATTATTGGATATTAGAGAAGGATTTGCCGAAGGAAAGGCAATGGATATTTCTCAATGCGCAACTAATACAGGATTTAATACAAAAGTTTCAGGTAGTACAAATGATTACACCAAAACAGCTAATAGCGATGTTGTAGTTATTACTTCAGGAATACCAAGAAAACCAGGGATGACAAGAGAGGAATTGATTGGAATCAACGCTGGAATCGTAAAAACAGTAGCTGAAAATGTTTTAGCTCATTCACCAAATTGTATTGTAGTAGTGGTTTCGAACCCAATGGATACTATGACATATTTAGCTTTAAAAGCTACAGGTTTACCAAAAAACAGAATCATTGGAATGGGTGGAGCTTTAGATAGCTCTCGTTTTAGATATTATTTATCAAAAGCATTAGACGTTCCTTCTAATGACATATCAGCAATGGTCATTGGAGGACACGGAGATACAACTATGATTCCGTTAACTCGTTTAGCATCATATAATGGTATTCCAGTGTCACAATTTGCTTCTCAAGAAGTATTGGATAAAGTTGCTGCAGATACTATGGTAGGTGGAGCTACTTTAACAGGATTACTAGGTACTTCAGCTTGGTATGCGCCAGGAGCTTCTGTAGCTTACTTAGTGGATAGTATTTTGAATGATCAAAAGAAAATGATTGCTTGCTCTGTTTTCTTAGAAGGAGAATACGGTCAAAACGATATTTGTATCGGTGTACCATGTATTATTGGTAAAAATGGTGTAGAGCAAATCATCGATATCAACTTGAATGAAGCTGAGAAAGCAGCATTTGCTAAAAGTGCTGAAGCGGTTAGAGGTATGAATGCTGATTTGAAAACAGTATTGGCATAACCGTTTTTTATCATTAAAAAAAAAGACTGCACTATTGCAGTTTTTTTTTTGAGATTAATTAATAAAAAAATTGGTTAATCATTTCGTTAATGATATATTTGCTCGGTTTAAAAAAAATGATATAATGCGCGGTTGATTTTTTTGTTTTAAAAAAACGATGTCAAGGCTTATTTTATTGAGGTTTAAAACAAAAAAGAGTAATTAAAAAATAATTAATTTTTAGTAATAATGCAGAATAAAGGACTTATTAAATTTTTCGCAATTCTATTTGCATTGGTAAGTATTTACCAACTTTCTTTCACATTTGTTTCTAATAAGATTCAAAGTGATGCTAAATCTTTCGCTGGTGGTAACACTGAAAAAGAAGTAAAATATTTAGATTCCATAGGGAAAGAAAAGGTGTTTAATCTTGGAATCACAGATTACACATACAATGAAGTTAAAGACAAACAAATCAATAAAGGTCTTGACTTAGAAGGAGGAATTAACGTAATTCTTCAAATTTCTGTAAAAGACATTTTGAAAGGATTGTCTAATAACTCAAAAAATCCAGTATTTAATAAGTCTTTAGCTGATGCTACTGCTAATCAAAAAGGGAATCAAACGTATTTAGATGCTTTTTTTGAAGCTTTTGAAGCTAATGCTAATGGAACTACAAAGTTAGCTTCTCCTGAAATTTTCGCAAACAGAAGCTTGCAAGGTGACGGTGGTGTTGATTTTCAAATGACAGATGCTCAAGTTCAAAAAGTAATTAAAAGAAAAGTAAATGAATCTGTTGAAAGTGCTTTTGGTGTTTTAAGAGAGCGTATCGACAAATTTGGTGTTACTCAACCTAATATTCAAAAAATCGGTGAGTCAGGTAGAATCCTTGTAGAGTTACCAGGGGCTAAGGATGTTGATAGAATCAAAAGATTATTACAAGGAAAAGCAGAATTACAATTCTGGGAAACCTATAAAATTGAAGAGATTGGTAATTTCTTGGTTGCTGCTAATGACGCTTTAAAGAAAACAGAAGTTGCAAAAGTAGAAACTAAAAAAGTTGCAAAAGATAGTTTAAGTGCTTTATTGACTGACGAAAAAGATTCTACCGCTACAAAAGCAGGAAAAAATCCTTTGTTTGATAAAATTATTGCGCAAGGTGGTGGGCCAGTTTTAGGAATGTTTTCTCCAAAAGATACGGCTGTTGTTAATGGTTATTTGAAAAGACCAGACGTAAGAAATTTATTAGCTGGTGAGCAACGCTATGCTAAATTTGTTTGGGGTAAACCAACAACTATTCAAGATGCTAAAGCGAAAGATAAAAAAATCGATGCGGTTGAGTTATATGCTTTAAAAGGAAATAGAAATGATGTGCCTTCAATGGCAGGTGGCGTGGTAACAGATGCTACTGATACATTTGACCAAATGGGTAAACCAGCAGTTTCTATGCAAATGAATAGCAAAGGAGCTAAAGAATGGGAAGAATTAACAGGAAGAGCTTATACTTCAAAAGGGTATATTGCTATCGTATTGGATAATGTAGTTTATTCTGCACCAGGAGTATCTAGTGGACCAATTGCTGGTGGAAGATCTGAAATCTCTGGTAATTTTGATATTACAGAAACTAAAGATTTAGCTAACGTTTTAAGAGCAGGTAAATTGCCAGCTGCAGCTGATATCGTTCAATCTGAAGTAGTAGGACCATCTTTAGGTCAAGAAGCAATTGATAATGGAACAACTTCTGCATTGGTTGGTTTGTTATTGGTGTCTCTTTGGATGTTAGTGTATTATGGTAGAGCTGGTTGGTATGCTAATATTGCATTGGCGGTTAACTTATTATTCTTGTTTGGAATTTTAGCAAGTTTAGGTGCGGTACTTACTTTACCTGGTATTGCAGGTATTGTTTTAACAATGGGTACAGCAGTAGATGCGAATATCATTATCTATGAAAGAGCTAAGGAAGAACTTCGTTCTGGAAAGACTTTAAATGAGGCAGTAATTGCTTCGTATAGCTGGAAAGGTGCTATGCGTTCTATTGTAGATGCGAACGTTACCCATATTCTTACTGGTGCTGTATTGTTTATTTTTGGTTCAGGACCAATTAAAGGTTTTGCAACAACATTGTTAATTGGTATTGTAACGTCTTTATTTACTTCAATTTTTATTGCTAGAATTTTTATCGATAGAAACATTGCTGGTAAAAATAATTTAACATTCGTTACTAATTTCTCTAAAAACTTCTTTACTAATTTCCATTATAACTTCTTAGGAATTAAAAAATGGTCCTATGCGTTTTCAGCTATTGTAACCGTAGTTTCTATTATTTCTATCGCTACTAATGGTTTTGATCAAGGTGTGGATTTTGTTGGAGGAAGAACGTTCCAAGTTCGTTTTGATAAATCTATGAAGCCTGAAGAGATTAAAGAAGAATTAACTGCAATCTTTGGAAGTGCTGAGGTTAAGATTTTTGGTCAAGACAATCAGTTGAAAATTACAACTAAATACAAAATTCAAGAAACGGGTATAGCAGCTGACGAAGAAGTTAATAAATTGCTTTATGCATCTTTGAAAAAGCATTACTCTCCTGATGTTACTTACGATAAGTTTGTTAACGCTTATGAAGGCAAAAAATTAGGTATTGTTTTAGCTTCTAAAGTTGGACCTACTGTAGCAGAAGATATCAAAACGAATGCTTATTGGGCGGTTTTAGGTGCAATGCTTATTGTTGGATTGTACTTAGTAATTAGTTTTAGAAAATGGCAGTACAGTTTAGGAGCTATCGCTGCGGTTGCGCATGATGTTATCTTCGTATTAGGTATCTATTCATTGTGTTACAAATTCATGCCATTCGGAATGGAGATTGACCAACACTTTATTGCGGCAATCCTAACAGTTATTGGTTATTCTATGAATGATACCGTAATTGTATTCGATAGAGTTCGTGAATTCTTAGATGGTAAAACTAAAGGTAACTTTAGTGAAATTGTAAATAACTCTATTAACTCTACTATGTCAAGAACAATTAATACGTCATTAACATTGATTGTAGTGTTGTTAATTATGTTTGTGTTTGGTGGAGAGTCAATTAGAGGATTTATCTTCGCTATGTTAATTGGTATTATAGTAGGAACTTATTCTTCATTATTTATTGCTACTCCAGTATTAGTGGATTCTATCTCTATTGCTGATAAAAAATTAATCGAAGAAAGACACAACGAGAATAAATAAATTGTAGTCTGTTTATAACAAAGGGCGCATTGTATGATGCGCCCTTTTTTTGTTTATATATTTAGGTTTATAGTTGTATTTACTAAAATAGAAATTGTTTAAGAGTTGCGTGAGGGATGGCAGTGGAGCTCTCCCGATTTTTCATCGGGAAGCGGGAACGTACAGCCCGACCCGGAATTTTTATGGAGGGGCACGCCCAAAAATAACTTTTGTTTTATATTTACTTTGAGGGTAATTTATTAGATTTGTTTTGAAGTATTTTTATAAAATTGTCTTCCATTTTAAATTAATTTCACAAATATGAAAAAAGTAATTCTAAGTACTATGATTATTTCTTCTTCTTTGCTTTCGTTTGGGCAATCCGCAATAAAGTATCCTGCCACTAAAAAGATT
>JAGOFG010000104.1 GCA_017997335.1 Flavobacterium sp.
CTTGTAAATGATTTAGTAAAAAACTGGTCTATAGCCCAACCCGAGGTAAAACTTCCTAAAATAGCTCCAATACCATTAGTCATCATCATAAACAAACCTTGTGCAGAAGAACGATTCTTAGAATCCGTATTGGTTTCCACAAATAATGACCCTGAGATATTAAAGAAGTCAAAAGCCATTCCGTATACTACACACGATAAAATAATCATCCACAATCCATTCACTGGGTCTCCAAAAGCAAAAAGCCCAAAACGTAATACCCAAGCCAACATACTAATCAACATTACTTGTTTGATTCCAAAACGTTTTAAGAAGAATGGAATAGCTAAAATAAATAAGGTTTCAGATATTTGAGAAATGGACATTATAATTGTAGAATATTTCACTACAAAAGAGTCTGCGTATTTTGGAAAGTGCTTAAACTCATCTAAAAACACATCACCATAAGCATTGGTTAACTGTAAGGCTGCTCCCAAAAACATTGAGAATATAAAAAACAATGCCATTTTATAATTGGCAAACAATTTAAATGACTCCAATCCCATTAGCTCCATAAAGGAAGCGTTTTCTTTGGTTAAATTCTGTGGTTTGCATTTTGGTAATGAAAAAGCATACAATCCTAAACCTATAGCTGCAACTCCAGCAATATAAAACTGGTAAGCAGAAGCTTTATTTCCAGTTAAATTAGTAATCCACATCGCTACAATAAAACCAATGGTTCCAAAAACACGAATCGGTGGAAAATCTTTAACAACATCACAATTGTTTAGTTTTAAAGCATTATATGAAATTGAATTACTCAAAGCAATGGTTGGCATATAACAGCACATAGCCAAAAGCATTACATAAATAAAATTATCAGGTGTAGTAATTTGAGGTAAGTAGAATAAAACTAGAGCGTATAAAATATGCAAAATACCATAAAGTTTTTCAGCATTCACCCAACGGTCTGCAAGAATACCTGTAAGCGTTGGCATAAACAATGAGGCGATTCCCATTGTACTGAAGACTAATCCAAATTGCGTTCCGTCCCAGCTTTTTGTGCCAAACCAAAAATTGGCAATAGTAATGAGCCAAGCTCCCCAAACAAAAAACTGAAGAAAACTCATTATAATCAATCTAATTTTAATTCCCATACTGTTGAATTGAAGTAGTAAATATAAGTAAGCGGTAAATCTACTATTTTAAAAAGAGATTTACAAAACTTAGATGGCTTTAATCACTTCATTTACTAAATCTAAAACAATGGTAAATTGTTCTGCTTTATTAAGTTCAGAATTATCAATTTCTATTGCGTCATCAGCGATTACAAGTGGTGAATCGGCTCTATGTGTGTCAATATAATCGCGTTCTTCAACATTTTTAAGCACTTCTTCATAGCTTACTTCGTCACCTTTTTGTTGCAACTCAGCAAAACGTCTTTGGGCACGAGTTGCAGCGCTTGCAGTCATAAAAATTTTAAGTTCCGCTTCAGGAAAAACTACGGTTCCAATATCACGACCATCCATAACGATTCCTTTGTTTTTTCCCATTTCTTGTTGTTGCTCAACTAATTTTGCTCTCACTTCTGAAACCTCGGCTACTTTACTCACATAATTAGAGACTTCAATAGTTCTGATTTGAGTTTCTACATTTTCATTGTTCAAATACATTTCAGCAAAGCCTAATGCTTCATTGAATTCAAAAGACAATTGAATAGTTGGAAGCGCTGCTATCAACGCAGATTTATCAAAAGTTGATGAAGTGATGAATCCTTTTTGCATAGCAAAATACGCAACAGCTCGGTACATTGCTCCTGTATCTACATAAATATATCCTAAATGTTTAGCTAATTGTTTAGCCAAAGTGCTTTTACCTGTAGACGAGAATCCGTCAATAGCGATAGTGATTTTAGTATTCAAAATGAAGGCGATTTTTTGCAATCTTTTCCACAGAAAATGATTACTGATTTTTAAATAAAGTACAAAGTTAACAAACTCTTATTGCAAGTTCAACGTCAAACCAAACAAACTTGTATTGGCTGCCAAAGTATATCGAGAGTAGGAATAATTGAATTTCAATCTGTTCATTTTTAAGCCAAAACCAACAGAAATTCCAGAAAAATGACGTTTATCTACTACACGTAATTCTTCTCCACGTCTAAAATTATAGCCAAGTCTTACGTTAAAAGCTCTTTTGGGAAACAATTCTACGCCAAAAATAACGTGGCGCAACGCATTATTTACAAAAGAAACTTTCTCCTGGGTCTGCGTTCCATCAATAGATGTTTCTCCTCGAACTGGATTTGAAAAACCAATATTCCATTGTTGTAAATTTTCTAATGTCAAATGCCAACGAATGGGAACATTGTCTAATTCTTGCGAAACACCAAGCAGTACTTCTAAAGGCAATTTTTCACGAACCCCTGAATAAGTAGTGAATTGTGTCCCTATATTCCTTATCACCAAAGCCCAGTTCACATCGTTGCGTTCATCTATATAAACCGCACCTATATCCAATGCGCCACCTAATGAATTATAGTTTTCTAAAACAGATGAGATTACTTTGGCATTGGCACCAATATGTAAACTTGTAAAAGGAATATTATAAGCGTATCCCAAAGAAACCGCTACTTCGCTACCGGTAAAAGAGTTGGTTGCTTGACCATTTTCGTCATAGCCTTCAAATTTACCATAATTGATATAATTGATTCCTGCTTGAAAAGTTTGTAGATGCCTATCATAAGTGTACGCATAGGACGCTGTACCATAACTGACTTCTCCGAAATAGCTTCCGTAATTCAGTGCCAATTGATTATGCATTTCTGGATTAATCGAAGCTGGATTAAAATGCGCCTGATTGACATCTTCGTCATAAATCGTTACTGTTTTTCCACCCAAAGCAGCTTGACGGGGAGAAGTAACTAAATTCAAAAACTGATAGGTATACCTTCCTCCTATTTGCCCAAAAACAGGCAAACAAAGTAAAATTATGAGTACAACTAAAAACTTTTTGAATACCCTCAAGACGGTGTTTTTTTGATTAACTAGAACGATAAAACGAAGATAAAATTATATCCAATAAAAAAATGCTTTTCTGTATAAAAAAGAAATTCCAAATTCCGAACTTGATAAACAGCTGGAATTTGGAACAACAATAAGAATTTGTTTTATTTTAAATCTTTGGCGTTTTTAACTTTTTGGTTGGTAATAGCAATTGCTAAAACTTCACTCATTTCTTTCACATAATGAAACGTAAGTCCTTCTAAATACTCCGATTTAATTTCATCAATATCACTTTTATTTTCGTGACAAAGGATGATTTCTTTGATATTCGCTCTTTTAGCAGCTAATATTTTTTCTTTGATGCCACCAACAGGCAATACTTTTCCACGCAAAGTAATCTCGCCAGTCATTGCTAAGTTTTTCTTCACTCGCTTTTGTGTAAACAAGGATACCAAAGAAGTCAACATTGCGATACCCGCACTTGGACCGTCTTTTGGTGTAGCTCCTTCAGGAACGTGCAAGTGAATGTTGTATTTCGAAATAATTTCAGGATTCAAGCCCAACAACTCAGCGTTAGCTTTGATATATTCTAAAGCAATCGTAGCCGATTCTTTCATCACATTACCTAAATTCCCAGTAATCGTCATACTTCCTTTACCTGGAGAAATCAATGATTCTATGAATAAAATATCACCGCCAACACTAGTCCAAGCCAAACCTGTAACAACTCCTGCTACATCATTGCTTTCATATTTATCGCGCTCCAATCTTGGAACACCTAATACTTTTACGATGTCTTCGTCGGTTACTTTTTTGTTGTACTCCTCCTCCATCGCAACAGATTTCGCGGCATTTCGAACAATTTGAGCAATTTTATTCTCCAAACCACGCACACCAGATTCTCTAGTATAACCTTCAATTATTTTTTCTAGTTGTTTTTTTCCAATAGTCAAATCTTTAGAAGTCAAACCGTGAGCCTCAAGTTGTTTAGCAAATAAATGCTTTTTGGCAATTTCAACTTTTTCTTCAATTGTGTATCCCGACATTTTTATCACCTCCATACGGTCACGTAATGCGGGTTGAATAGCCGACATATTATTGGAAGTAGCAATAAACATTACTTTAGACAAATCATACCCCATTTCTAGGAAATTATCATAAAAAGCATTGTTCTGTTCAGGATCCAAAACCTCTAACAAAGCCGAAGAAGGATCTCCGTTATGACTACTTGACAATTTATCGATTTCATCTAAAACAAAAACTGGATTAGATGTACCTGCTTTTTTCAGACTTTGAATGATACGCCCAGGCATTGCTCCAATATAGGTTTTACGGTGACCACGAATCTCCGCTTCATCACGTAAACCACCCAACGAAATACGAACATATTCTCTTCCTAAAGCCTCTGCAACTGAACGACCAATAGATGTTTTTCCAACACCCGGAGGTCCTGTTAAACAAATAATTGGAGACTTCATATCATTTCTTAGTTTAAGTACTGCCAAATGCTCTATCATTCGTTTTTTTACTTCCTCTAATCCAAAATGGTCTTTGTCTAAAACTTTTTGAGCGTGTTTTAAATCAAAATTATCTTTTGAAAACTCTCCCCAAGGAAGGTCTAAAAACATTTCTAAATAGTTTCTCTGAATACCAAAATCTGGAGCTTGAGGATTCATTCTACGCATTTTAGACAACTCTTTTTCAAAGTGTTGTTGCGTTTTTTCGTCCCATTTTTTGGTTTTGGCTTTTTGACTCATTTCGTCCATTTCTTCCTCTTGAGAAACGCCACCCAATTCTTCCTGGATGGTTTTCATCTGTTGGTGCAAGAAATATTCTCTTTGTTGTTGGTCTAAGTCAAAACGAACTTTGGATTGAATGTCATTTTTCAATTCTAACTTTTGCAATTCTACATTCATAAAACGCAAAGTTTCTAATGCGCGCTCCTTTAAACCATTAATGGCTAATAAATCTTGTTTTTCTTTTACAGAAAGATTCATATTGGAAGACACGAAATTCACCAAAAACGACTGACTTTCGATGTTTTTAATCGCAAAAGTGGCTTCGGTTGGAATATTTGGACTTTCTTGAATAATTTTTATTGCCAATTCTTTTATTGAATCGATAATCGCAGAAAATTCTGAGTCGTTTTTTCTTGGTCTTTTTTCTGAAACTTCTTTGATGGTTGCAGTTAGATAAGGTTCTTCAGCTACAACTTCGTCGATTTCGAAACGCTTTTTACCTTGCAGAATTACGGTAACATTACCGTCAGGCATTTTTAAAACGCGTAAAATTTTGGCAACAGTACCAATTTTGTTGATATCGTTTTTAGATGGATCCTCGTCTGCTTCATTGATTTGAGCCACAACTCCAATAACTTTTCCTGAAGCATTGGCATCATTGATTAATTTGATTGATTTATCTCTTCCTGCAGAAATTGGAATCACTACTCCAGGAAACAAAACGGTGTTGCGCAAAGGCAAAATTGGTAATGTCTCTGGCAATATTTCGTTGTTCATTTCCTCTTCATCCTCGGGAGTTAAAAGTGGAATTAAATCTGATTCGGAATCAAATTCTTGAAGTGACAAGTTGTCAATTGTAAGTATTTTGTGATTTGACATATCGTTATTAAGTCATTTTGTCATTAAATGAAAAATCATTCAATGCAAAGTTAATGATTTATACTTTTTATTTATCTGGAATTCAATACTTATGCCGTTTGGCGTTGTATTATTCACACTAGCAAAGACAATCTTTGTGCCAGAGCTTTTAAAACGAAAAAGGTAAAGGTATATTTTACAGTTTGCTGGCAAAAGAAAAACAATACTAACAGCTAGCCCCGATGGTAGTGGCATCCTTTGCTTTTTCTCTATAAAAGCAAAGATAGAACGTACAGCGGGACTATGTTTACAAAAAAGCCAAATCTTTCTGCTCCAAAAAAGAACGAAATTGAGAATGAACCTTTTCATACTAAATAGGTTTATTTTGATACCTTTAAATTTATTTTTCACAAAAACTGTAACACTGCATAAAAAGGGACGTCTTTCATTAAAACGATTACTAGCTACTTGTCATATCAACAATTATATATCGAAGAATTGGTAACACTTTGCCAAAAACAAAACCAAAAGGCTCAATTTGAAGTCTACAATAGGTATTGTAAAGCAATGTATAATGTGGCTTTTCGAATTGTGAAGGACGAACATTTTGCTGAAGATGTGATGCAAGAAAGTTTTTTGAAAGCGTTTACAAAAATAGATTCTTACAAAAAAGAAGTGGCTTTTGGCGCTTGGTTAAAACGAATCGTTATTAATTATAGCATTGATTTTTGTAAAAAAAACAACAAATTAAAGTCAGATGATTTCGAGAAAAATCTTTACAAAATTGAAGATAAAGAGGCTGAATTTACTGAAGTTATCAACTTTGATGAAATAAAAGTAAAAGAAGTTTTGAATGCTATTCAGTCGTTGAAAAGTAGTTACAGTACGGTTTTGACTTTGTTTTACATTGAAGGCTACGACCAAGAAGAAATAAGTGAAATCCTAAAAATAAGCTACGCGAATTGTAGAACAACTTTGAGTAGAGCCAAAGAAAGTTTAAGAAATAAATTATGCGAAATATGAGAAATGAAGAGGAAAAATTAGACCAATTATTTGCAAAATTCGATTCAGATTGGGATGTTGTTGAATTACCCAAAAATCACGAGAATCGATTTATGGATAAATTGAGCAATAAAGCGATTAAGAATAGAAAACGAAATTTATACACTACGATTTCTATTGCGGCAACAGTGTTAGTAATGTTTAGTTTGTCATTCTTTTTTAAACCCGATGCGAAAGTGAACAAACTTACTTTTGCTTCAAAAGAAACCAAACAAACGGATTCTATTTTTAATGTTCTTATTAAAAATGAATTGAACAAGCTCAAGGAAAAAGAATCGCCTCAGAATAAAAAAATTATTGCTGATGCCCTACAGCAAATGAAGGTTTTGGACAATGATTATCAAAAAATCATTAAAGAGATAGCTAGTAATGGAGAAAACAAGCAAATTATTTATGCGATGATTAGCAATTTGCAAACTCGAATTTCATTTCTGCAAAATGTATTGAATCAAATTGAAACAACAGAACAACTTAATATTCGGAATGATGAAAAAACTTTATAAAACAATTGTTGTATTACTGCTCCTTCCCATAATTGGTTTTGCGAATGATGATGCAATAATCACAAAACAAAAAAATATTAAGAAAGCTTTTATTGTAAACGCTGATGCCGGTATTAACGTCACCAATTCATATGGGACCGTATTTGTAACGACTTGGGATGAAGACAAAATTGAGCTTGATATTTTAATAAAAGTAAGTGGTGATAGCGAAAATTGGGTTAATCAGCGATTAAACGACATAACAGTTGATATTATTGGACTAAAATCACTGGTTACTGCAAAAACACAAATTGAAAACAATAATTATCGCTCAAAAGGAAGAAATAACAGTTTTGAGATTAATTATGTTATTAAGATTCCAAAAAATGGTGGGGTAACGATAGATAATAAATACGGAAATATCTCCACTACCGATTTGAATGCTCCTACCAATATTCTTTGTAAATATGGAAAAATTACGATGGGAAGATTGAATAGTAATAAAAATAACATCACTATCGAATACTGCTCCAACTCCAGCATTTCTTATTTAAAAAATGGGAATATCACAGGTCGTTATTCTGGACTTAGTATTGATGCCCTCTCGAAAATAGATTTAATTTCTGACTACACAGACACCACAATTGGTGATGCAGGCGATGTAAAATACACCAGTAAATACGGTACTGTAAAAATCAAAGAAGTGAATTCGCTTGATGGAATTGGGAACTATTTAACAATAAAAGTTGGAACATTAAACAACCAACTCAAATTACAAACCAAATATAGCAGTGTAGATGTTGGATTAGTGCAAGCCAAGGCCAATTCGATTGCTATCAATGCTGGATATACTGGAGTAAAAGTAGGTTTTAGCCCCAATTATGCTTTCGATTTTGATGTAACCCTTCGTTATGCCGACTTCAAATACGATAGTGATTTTGAGTTTTTAAATAAAGCCGAAACCAATTACACCAAAAACTTTAATGGTTACTACAAGAAAAAAGGAGTAAATAGTGTAGTAATTACATCAGATTACGGAAATGTTGCCTTAACTAAAAAACTATAACTATAAAAAAAACAATACTTATGAAAAATCTATCTATTGCGAGTGTTTTATTGCTGTCTTTTAGCTCTTTCCTATCTTACGGACAATGGATTATGGGAAAACAAATTAAAGGCAACGGGAATGTGATTACAGAAACCCGAACTACTACAAGTTATGAATCCATAAAAGTTTCTGGCTTTTTTGATGTGGATTTAGTATCTGGAAAAGAAGGTAGTATC
>JAGOFG010000294.1 GCA_017997335.1 Flavobacterium sp.
TTTGAAAGTTTTTCCAATGTAAAAAAACTGCCTTATTTATTGAAATGAGGCAGTTTTTTTTGTGCTAAAAATTTACAATAGTTGATTTCTTATGTTAAAAAAATACTCTTTTATAGTAAAAATAGTTGGGCTTATTAGTAGTTGATTTTTAACGAATTAGTTTTTTTTCATTTTTTATCGTATTGATAGTTAGTTTTTTTTATTAGTATGTTATAGTTTTAGCAAAAATTAGTAATGAAATGATTTTTTCATTGTTTTTATGATAATTATAAATAAAGTAAATATATGGAGAATTTGGTAAGTATCTTGAACGGTATTATTTGGAGTAACGCTTTAATCGTTTTGTGTTTAGGGACGGGGCTTTATTTTTCTGTGAGAACGCGTTTTTTACAAGTGCGTCATTTCAAAGAAATGTTTCGCTTGTTGTTTGATGGAAAAAGCACAGATTCGGGAGTTTCCTCTTTTCAAGCTTTGTCAATGTCTTTGGCGGGTAGAGTAGGTACTGGTAATATTGCAGGAGTAGCTACAGCAATTGCCTTTGGAGGACCGGGAGCTATGTTTTGGATGTGGTTAGTTGCTTTTTTAGGAGCAAGTACTGCATTTATCGAGGCTACATTAGCTCAAATTTATAAGGAAAAACATTTGGGGCAGCTCCGAGGGGGTCCTGCATTTTATATTGAACGTGGTTTAGGAGTCAAATGGTTTGGTGTTTTATTTGCTGTTGTTTCAGTTATCTCAGCAGGTGTGTTGTTGCCAGGAGTTCAAGCCAACTCAGTTGCTGACGGAATAAAAAATGCTTTTAATTTAGATACTTGGATTACAGGAACTGGAGTTGTTTTGATATTTGCTGCTATCGTTTTTGGCGGTGTCAAAAGAATTGCAAAGTTCACGGAATATGTAGTTCCCTTTATGGCAATAGGTTATATTGTTATCGCATTGCTGATTATAATAGTTGACATTAAGCACCTTCCGGATGTTATTCTTTTAGTATTTAAAAGTGCTTTTAATATGGAAGCGGGTTTTGGCGCGGTCTTTGGTTTAGCGGTTCAATGGGGTGTGAAAAGAGGAATTTATTCTAACGAAGCTGGACAAGGAACTGCACCTCATATTGCCGCTGCTGCAAATGTTTCCCATCCTGTTAAACAAGGATTAGTGCAGTCTTTTTCTGTTTATATTGATACCTTACTAGTGTGTTCAGCAACTGGATTCATGTTGCTAATGACGGGTAAATACAATGTGTATAATCCCGCATTTGGTACCGATGAAGCATCTGAATTTTTATATACTGGTGCTCAAAATATAGCTGTAGGTCCAGGATTTACGCAAAGCGCTATGGATACAATTTTTCCTGGTTTTGGGTCTTATTTTGTTGCAATAGCTTTGTTTTTCTTTGCTTTCACTACCATATTAGCGTATTACTATATTGCCGAAACTAACATTTCTTATTTGACAAGGAAATTTGAATCACCAGTTTTTAATTATATTCTTAAAATAATTATGATGCTGGTAATTATGTACGGCTCTGTCAATCAGGCCAAATTAGCATGGGAAATTGGAGATATTGGCGTTGGGCTTATGGCTTGGTTTAATATTATAGCAATTCTGCTGTTACAAAAACCTGCTTTGGCTGCTTTAAAAGATTATGAAAAACAGAAGAAACAAGGTAAAGACCCTTTGTTTAATCCAGAAGACATTGGGGTTACAAATGCCCATATTTGGAATACTATAGATAAAAACAAAGAATTTTAATAGCAACAATTAATTTCTTAAGCTTCCAGAAACTGAATTTTTATTCTCTTTCTGGAAGCTTTTATTTTATTGCAAACAAATTACTTAATTAATCTATCTTTGCACTTTCAAAAAAAATGTTCAAGATTACAACAATTTTAAACTTTTGAACATTAATCTTTAAATTAAAATAATGATTACAGTTAACGATATTTCCGTACAATTTGGCGGTACAACACTTTTTAATGACGTTTCTTTTGCCATAAATGAAAATGATAAAATTGCCCTTATGGGTAAAAATGGAGCAGGAAAATCAACACTGCTTAAAATTATAGCTGGTCAAAGCAAGCCTTCAACCGGGAATATTTCGGCACCAAAAGATGCTGTTGTTGCTTATTTGCCACAACATTTATTGACCACAGATGGCGCAACGGTAATGGAAGAAACCTCCAAAGCTTTTGGGGAAATTTTCTCAATGAAAGCTGAAATTGATGAAATTAATGAACAATTGACCGTTCGTACTGATTATGAAAGTGATGCTTACATGAAATTAATTGAAAGAGTTTCTGACTTAAGTGAGAAATTCTATGCTATCGAAGAGGTAAATTACGAAGCGGAAGTAGAGAAAATATTAATTGGTTTGGGGTTTGTTAGAGAAGATTTTAATAGACAAACCTCTGAGTTTTCTGGAGGATGGAGAATGCGAATTGAATTGGCCAAAATCCTTTTACAAAAACCAGACTTAATTTTGCTCGATGAGCCTACCAATCACATGGATATTGAAAGTATTCAATGGTTAGAGGATTTCTTGATTAATTCGGCCAAAGCAGTTGTCGTAATTTCTCACGATAGAGCTTTTGTAGATACTATTACAAACCGTACCATCGAAGTAACTATGGG
>JAGOFG010000105.1 GCA_017997335.1 Flavobacterium sp.
TTAAAAGTACCGAAATATAGTCCGATTTTCATTTAACTTAGTAACTAGTGATTAGTAAAAAGTAATTAGTTTTTGAGGGTTTTCGAAAAAGCATTAATCATTTTAGATTCTTCCTCTATTTGACTTAGAATTTCTGTGTACAAAGTTTCATTTGTTATAAAACCAAGTTCATTAGCAATTAGTAATTGAGTTTCAATTTCGAATAGTGAGCCTCTTGAAATATCTAAAAAATGACTAAATGATTTATCTGTATTTCTTCCATAACCTTCAGCAATATTAGAAGGAATAGATATCGAAGCTCTTTTTATCTGACTTGTCAGAGCATATAATTCTTCCTGAGGAAATGATTTTACTAACTGATAAACTAAGCAGACTATTTTAATGCCTTTTTGCCAAATCAATAAATCTTTATATGATTTTATTTCACCCATTTCAAGCTAATTACTTTTTACTAATCACTAATCACTTTTTACTAATCACTATTTAGAAACAAAATCCTTCACCAATTGATACGCTTCTTCAAGAGCAACAGGCAAATCGTAATTTTTGATAATCACATCAAATTGTGGAGCGGTAGCCAATTCTACTGAGGCTTTGGCAATGCGCATGTTGATTTTGTCTTCGCTTTCGGTTGAGCGTTCTTTGAGTCTTCTTTTCAATTCATCAACACTAGGAGGTTTCACAAAAACAGCCAAGGTTTCTTCTGGGAATTTATGTTTAATTCGCAATCCGCCGGCCACATCAATATCAAAAATCACATTTTTGCCCATGGCCCAAATGCGTTCCACTTCGCTTTTTAGAGTGCCATAGAAATTATCGCGATACACTTCTTCCCATTCAACAAACTCTTCTGCTTTGATGTGTTTTTTGAATTGTTCTAAAGACATAAAGTAATAGTCTTTACCATCTACTTCTTCGCCACGAGGTAAACGGGTTGCTGCCGAAATAGAAAATTCCAAATTCAAATCTTCTTTTCCTAATAAATGCCTAACGATTGTTGTTTTTCCCGAACCAGATGGAGCTGAAAAAACTATTAATTTTCCTTTTTTCATATTTTTAGTAATTAGTGATTAGTGAATAGTCATTAGCTAATTACTAATCACTATTCACTAGTTACTTATAATACATTCAACACTTGCTCTTTAATTTTCTCCAATTCATCTTTCATTTGTACGACTAACTTTTGCATTTGAGCATGATTGGATTTAGAACCCATCGTGTTGATTTCTCTACCCATTTCTTGAGTTATAAAACCTAGTTTTCTACCATTAGCTTCCGTTCCTTTGATGGTGTCTAGGAAATAATCCAAATGGTTGGTTAAACGTACTTTTTCTTCGGTGATATCTAGCTTTTCTAGATAATAAATAAGCTCTTGTTCAAAACGATTTTCGTCAACATTTACTTGCAATTCAGCAATAGCGGTTTGCAAACGATCTTTGATGGCTTGAACACGCTCAGGGTCTAAGGCCAAAGCTTCGTTCATGAATTGACGAATATTTCCTATGCGCAATTGGAATTCTTTTTCGAGAGACTCGCCTTCGTCTTTGCGGAAATTCAAAATGTTTTGAAGTGCTTCTTCGATTACATTTTGGATAGTAGCCCATTCACTTTCGTCAATTTCTTCGCGTTCGACTTTCATAGTATCCGGCATACGAACGGCCATTTTCATTAATTCAGTTTCATCAGCATCTGCATAAACTTCACGTAATTGATTGATATAGGCTTTTACAATTGGAACATTCACTCGAGTAGAGGTTTGCTCAGCGGTACTTTCAATATAAATAGAGAAATCAATTTTTCCTCTTTCCAATTTTGAAGCAATTAGATTGCGCAATCCCAATTCCATTTCGCGGTATAAAGAGGGCATTCTTACATTCAAATCTAATCCCTTACTGTTTAGGGATTTTACTTCTATTGTTATTTTTTTGGTTGGCAATTGTAGTGTTGCTTTACCAAAACCGGTCATGGATTGTATCATATGTTTGTATAAAAAGCTGTAAAGATAAGTAAAGTAATTTGTACTTAAAGAATACAAATTAATGCAATAAGTGGAATATCAGTGATTAGTTGTGACTTTTTGGGCTTTTTTGTGTTACCAAATAAACGCCCGAGAAAATTAAAATAGCCGCTCCTATTTTGACCCAATTCAGTTCGTCTTTTCCTAAACTAATAGCAAAAATCGTCGCAAAAAGAGGTTGTAAATAAATAAAAACCGCCACCGTAGTAGGTTTTAATTCTTTCATAGAAAGTAAATTTAATAAATAAGTTAAGAAAGTCGAAACAACTACAACAAAACTTATTTTCCAGTAGATTGAAGTAGGGACTAAAGACCAATTGACAGCATTAAACTCACTCCATCCAAATGGTAGAACCATCAAGAAACCAAAAAGATAAATCCACTTTACAAAGGTAAAGGCATTATAGGTATGCATTAATTTTTTTACAATGATGAGATAAAAACCATAAGAAATTGCATTGACCAATACTAAGAAATTACCCAATCCAGCATTGGTAGCACTACCAATCGATTTGCCGTAAAGAATCAATAAAGCAGTACCGAATAGGCCTAGGACAATTCCAAAAACCTTTCTTTTTTTTAGGCGCTCTTTCATTATTATTGCTGATAAAACCAGTACAATCATTGGTGTTGAAACCATAATTACTGCAGCAGAAATAGGTGAAGTTAGGCTTAATCCTTTAAAAAAAGTGAGCATATTGAATGCTACTCCAAAAAAAGCAGCAGCAATAATTCTAGGAAAATCCCCCATGGCTATTTTTTCTTTGGGCATAAAAAGCCATGTTAGCCAAAAAAGCAGTACTGAACCGCCCACTCGAAGCAAGATAAACCCGAAAGCATCTATATAAGCAGGCATGACGTCTTTGGCAATGGTAAAAGTTACGCCATAAATAATCGAAACGATGGTTGCACCTATTAAGGCGAGATTTCTTTTAGACATGGGCCAATGCTAAATGAACTTGATGAATGTTTTGTTGACTATTACCAATATAGATTTTGTCATTAATGATAAAAACCGGTCGGCTCAAAAAGGTGTAATGTTCCAAAATGTATTTTTTAAAATCGGCTTCTGTAAGGGATTGATTTTTTAAATCCATCGATTTGTACAATTGTGCTTTTTTGCTAAACAAAGCTTCGTAACTTCCTGATAATTCTGCCATTTTTTCTAATTCATCAACAGTAATTGGGTCTTGCTTAATGTCATGAAAAGCCAGATTATGGTTGGCAGGTAATCCTTTTATGATTTTTCTGCAAGTATCGCAAGAAGCTAAGTAATATATTTTGTTCATTTGGATTGCTTTTTTGTGCTGCAAAGAAAATTCATTTAGACGGAAAATGAGTATTTTTATCCAAAAAATAAAAATAATGAACGCAATATTTGAACTCACAGCAACTAGCCGAAAAATGGCCGCTCCTTATCTTGAAAAATATACTCTAGAACAATTGAATACAATTCCTGAAGGTTTTTCTAATACTATCTTTTGGAACATTGCTCATATCGTGGTGACGCAACAGTTATTAGTTTATAAATTGTCAGGTTTGCCAATGCTGGTTTCAGATGATTTGGTAGAAAAATACCGAAAAGGAACCAAGCCAGAACAAGATGCTACTCAAGAAGAAGTTGATTTGATTAAGAGTTTGCTTTTTTCAACGGTAGAACAAATGAGAAGCGACTACGATAACAAGGTTTTTCAAAATTTTACTGAATACCCTACTTCTACAGGTTTTACATTGCATTCTGTTGAAGAAGCGATGCAATTCAATGCTTTTCATGAAGGTTTACATATCGGAATTTTAATGAGTCTTCGTAAGTTCGTGTAAAGAACACGACACAAATAGAAAAAGTGCTTCGAAATCTGATTTGATTTTGAAGCACTTTTTTATTTCAAAACAAGATAGTTTTTTAGCGAAGAATAAGGAATAAAAAGGGTTTTAGGACCTTCTACATAAGCAGCTGCTTCGTATTGATTGTAATAAAATAAAAGGCCGTCATTGGTAAAAAAGATGTTTTTAGGTAATTGAAAGGTATCGTCTTCAAATAAATAGCCTGTTTGATTGATGTTGCCATTTAAGGGAATTTGATATTTGGTTCGAAATTTCTTTTCAACCATATTTTTTAGTTCTGAAAGATTCTGGAACAAAGCGTCATTAGGAATTGTTTTTCCAGTATTTGGATCAAAGAGTAAAGATTGTAGGCCTTCATATCCGTGAGCGCCACCCGTAAAAGTATAGTGGTCAATTTCGATATTGATAAGTTGTTCAGATTGGTATTTTATGGTTCCCTCGATGTTGGCTTCCCAGCCAAAAGTGGCATCAGGTATTTCCTCTTTGGTAGTTTCATAAGAGTTTATAAATGATGAAAGAAGGACTTGATAATCCTCACTTTCTAATGGTTTTTCATCAAGATAAACCAATTCTTTTATTCTAGAAAACACTTTTTTATTGATGCTATCTGCCGAAGTACTGTTGTTTGTGGCATAGGGAATACTCACTTTTATTTCTGGACAGTTTTCTTTGCAAAGCAAGTTGCTTTTTTTACTAAATTCTTTATTTTCAAAGCGTATTTCATTGGAACAACTACTCAATACTACGAGCAAAAATAGGCTTTGGATGTATCGTTTCATAACTCAAATGTGTTAATTGTATACAAAGGTAGCCTAGACAAACGTTGCTTTATCAATATTTAACGGTAAATTTGCATTTCCAATAAATGTAGTCATTCAAAAAAACGATACACATGAAATTTAATACTAAAGTTATTCATGGAGGACAACACCATGATGCAAGTACTGGAGCTGTAATGCCTCCTGTTTATCAAACATCCACTTTTGTACAAACGAGTCCAGGTCAGCCTTTGAATCCTGATTATGAATATAGCAGAGCTGCAAATCCAACTCGAACTGCGCTTGAAAATGCTTTAGCAAGTATTGAAAATGGAACCAGAGGATTGGCATTTTCGTCTGGATTAGCGGCAACAGATTGTGTTTTGCGTTCTTTTAAAGCAGGTGACGAAATTATCGCTATGGATGATTTGTATGGAGGAACTTATCGAATGTTTACCAGAATCTATAAAGATTCAGGAATTAAGTTTCATTTTGTTGATATGAATGATTTAGAAAAATTCCAATCATTAATCAACGAAAATACTAAGTTGGTTTGGGTAGAAACACCTACGAATCCATTAATGAAACTAGCTGATATTGCTGCTATTGCTCAAATAACAAAAGCCAACAATATTCTTTTTGCGGTAGATAATACTTTTGCCACGCCTTATTTACAAAAACCTTTAGATTTAGGAGCAGATATTGTAATGCATTCGGCAACCAAGTATTTAGGTGGTCATTCGGATGTAATTGCTGGGGCTTTAATTGTAAAAGACGAAGCATTAGGTAATCAATTGCATTTTCAGCAATTTGCAACCGGTGCAACTTTGGGACCAATGGATAGTTTTTTGGTGTTAAGAGGTATTAAAACTTTGCATTTACGTGTGCAAAGACATTGTGAAAATGGTGAGAAAGTAGTCGCTTTTTTAAATTCACATCCAAAGATTCAAACTGTTTATTATCCTGGATTGCCAGAGCATCCGTTTCATGAGATTGCTAAAAAGCAAATGAGCGGTTTTGGTGGAATGGTTTCTTTTACTTTTAAATCAGGTGAAAAATCAGACGCGATTGCATTTTTAGAAAAGTTAAAGGTGTTTACTTTGGCTGAGTCTTTAGGAGGAGTAGAATCTTTAGCCAATCATCCTGCTTTGATGACGCACGCTTCTATCCCAGAAGACAAAAGAAAAGAAGTCGGAATTACTGATGATTTAGTGCGATTAAGTGTTGGAGTAGAGGACGCTGCTGACTTGATAGCCGACTTAGAACAAGCATTATCCTAGATAAAAGGCATACAAAAAAAGGGCTCAATATTTTCTATTGAGCCCTTTTTTATGAATTTAGTTAAAGTATTAAAACTCTAAGTAGTGAATGTAGCCAACATTGAACCATACCATCCAATCATTTGCTTTGTTCTCTGTGTATACTTGTTTGTTAGGATTTAAACCATCTACCCAGTCCGAAGAAAAGTATTGAAAGCGCATATCCACCAATAAATCACTCATAGTAGTAAGCTTGTATCTAGTACCAAGTCCTGCAACAACAGAGAGCACTCCTTTGGATTCATTTGAAAATCCATTTGGACGACCATCTGATGGTGTTAGGTATTTAGGTATTGTGGTTGCCGATGTTCCCAAAGGACCTAAAGTTGAAGTAGCTTGAGCATCATAAAAACTATAGAGGACACCTAAACTTGCATAAGGACCAAATGCACCTATAGTGTTCTCAAAATCATGAATATTTACAAAGTGAAATTCACCTTGGAATCCTAGATTCACCATTTTTGAAGAGCCTCTCATCGCACGTAATTGCTGTTTTCCTAATGAGTTAGAGCCCTGATCAACCCATTTTCCAAAGTGCCTGAAACTTGTAGAGTTATAAGAAAGCTCCGTTCGAACTTTAAAATGATCATTAAAATAATTACCATAATTAGCTCTTGATGAAAAATTGATATAGTGAACTAGACCAATTCCAAATCCTGTATTACCAGCATTGGTTTCAATGTCATGTCTTTCGCCATAATCGGATTGAAATGCAACCGGGCCAAAGGTAATTCCTATTTCATGTGCTAAATTATATTGCGCGTGCAAATTGTAATGGGTACTTATTAAAAGTAATAAAAGGAGTGGTATTTTTTTAAACATTTGATTGCCTATTTATTGCACGCAAATATATAAAAACAAATCACACAAATTATACTCCAAAAGCTTATCCAATTATTATTATTCAAAATTGATTTTTATTACAAATACTATAACGTTTTCGTAACTTTTATTATCTAATGTTTGTATTTCCTTATAAATGGTTAAATAAAAGATAATTTTTCTTTTTATTGCAAAAAAATAGGTCAAATTAACGTTATAAGCGTATATTTGTGAGCAATTAACAGTGCGTTTCTAACGTTTTTATAATCATTAAGATCATGTCACAAAGTATTACTAATTTTATTGATTCGGTAACTAAAAAAAATCCGAACGAAACAGAATTTTTGCAAGCAGTATTAGAAGTTGCCGAAACGGTAATTCCTTTTATAGAAGAAAATAAAAAATACCAAAACAAAATGCTTTTAGAGCGTATGGTAGAGCCAGAACGCGTTATCATGTTTAGAGTTACTTGGATTGATGATCAAGGTCAGACTCAAGTAAATAGAGGATACCGTATACAAATGAACTCAGCTATAGGCCCATATAAAGGGGGATTACGTTTTCATCCATCTGTAAATCTAAGTATTTTGAAATTCTTAGCTTTCGAACAAACCTTCAAAAATAGCTTGACTACTTTGCCAATGGGTGGAGGAAAAGGAGGTTCTGATTTTGATCCTAAAGGAAAATCAGATAACGAAATCATGAAATTTTGCCAAAGTTTTATGACCGAATTGTCAAAGCATATTGGTGCTGATACTGACGTTCCTGCTGGAGATATCGGTGTTGGAGGAAGAGAAGTAGGTTATTTATTTGGTCAATACAAAAGATTAAGAAATGAATTTACAGGGGTATTAACTGGTAAAGGAATTTCTTTCGGAGGTTCTTTAATCCGCCCAGAAGCAACTGGTTACGGAACAGTATACTTCGCACAAAGTATGTTGAAAACAAAAGGTGATTCTTTTGAAGGAAAAACAGTTGTCATTTCTGGTTCTGGAAACGTTGCTCAATATGCCACTCAAAAAGCGACTCAATTAGGTGGTAAAGTTGTTACTTTATCTGATTCTGCGGGGTATATTTATGACGCTGACGGAATTGACGCTGAAAAATTAGCTTTCGTAATGGAATTGAAAAATGAATTACGTGGAAGAATTAGTGAGTATGTTACTAAGTATCCAAATGCTAAATATGTTGCAGGTAAACGTCCATGGGAAGTAAAATGTGATATCGCATTGCCTTGTGCAACTCAAAATGAGTTGAATGGAGAAGAAGCGGCTCTTTTATTAGCTAATGGTTGTATTGCTGTAGCTGAAGGAGCTAATATGCCTTCTACACCAGAAGCTGTTATTGCGTTCCATAAAGCTAAAATTTTGTTCGCACCAGGAAAAGCTTCTAATGCTGGTGGTGTAGCTACTTCAGGTTTGGAGATGTCTCAAAACTCATTGCGTTTAAGCTGGACTTCTGAAGAGGTAGATGAAAAATTATACAATATCATGTTGAATATTCATGCTTCTTGTGTACAATATGGTACAGATGAAACAGGATATGTTGATTATGTTAAAGGTGCTAATATTGCTGGATTTGTTAAAGTAGCGGATGCTATGTTAGCTCAAGGAGTAGTATAGTGGTAGTAAGTTAATTAGTAAA
>JAGOFG010000295.1 GCA_017997335.1 Flavobacterium sp.
ACTAAGAAAGTGAAAGTGCTTTCTGGTGGAGAAAAAACACGTTTGGCGATGATAAAATTATTGTTAGAGCCCGTAAATTTATTGATTCTGGATGAGCCTTCAAATCACTTGGATATGAAAACTAAAGATATTATCAAAGATGCGTTACGTGATTTCGATGGAACTTTAATATTAGTTTCTCACGATAGGGATTTCCTTGATGGTTTAGCAACTAAGGTTTTCGAATTTGGAAACAAAAGAGTATTGGAGCATTTTGAAGATATCACAGGTTTCTTAGCGCATAAGAAAATGGATAGTATGAATGAAATAGAGAAATAATCCTTTAGCTCTAAAAGGTAGAATAAAAAAGTAAAAGGCATAAGTTGATTTCTTATGCCTTTTGCTTTTTTATATAATAGGATATTAAATTTCCTTTAAAACACTTTTTCTTTTGAAATACAAAGCAATATAGGATAGAATCCCGCAAATTGTCCCAATAATAATCATATTCCAAATGGAACTAGTAGTTTGGGATAGCGTTCCGTCTTCAATAATCAAAATGCGAAAAGCTTTTAGGAAATGAGTTAGCGGGATGCAATTAGCAATGCCTTGAACCCAGACCGGCATTTGACTTAAAGGCCAGGTAAATCCACTCAAAATAAAGCTTGGCGTAGCAATTACCATTAAAATTTCGGTTGCTTTTAACTGGTTCGGAATTAGAATACTGACTAAAATTCCGATGAAGCACACAGAAAGTACAAATATTCCTGCGACAAAAGTAAGCGGAAGCAGGTTGTCATAGAAGGGAATCCTGAACCAAAAGGTAAATAACCAAAACAATAGCCAAAGTCCGAAACTCATCATTAAATAGGGAATAATTTTAACACTCATCAATTTTAGTAAAGAAGGGCTTTTTTTTACTAGTTTTTTGAATGTGCCGTTTTCGTATTCTGACGCAAAAGACAACGCTAAACCCAGCAAAAGAACTTGTTGTAAAACGGCTGCTAATACTCCTGGCCAAAGGAAATACATATAGTTAGTGCTGCGGTTGTTCTTTTTTATAAAGGTTGTTTTAAACGGTTCATATTGTGTGGCTAGTAATTTTTCAGGTATTCCTTGTTTGCGTAATGTTTCCATTTGAACCCCTGCTTTTAATGTTCCAAGACAAAGTTGCAAAGCGCCAGAAGCGTAATTAGCCGTTAAAACATTTGAGGTGTTTACTATAGTTACAATTTCCGGATATTTTTTGGTCAACACCATTTTCTCAAAGCCCTTTGGAATAATTACGACGCATGCTGCCTCTTTTTCTATGGCAATTTGGGAAAGATTATTTTGGTCGTATAATAATGAGGTGATATTAAGGACTTCATTATCATCAAACATCTGCAATGCTTTTGCGCTCATTTCGCTGCGGTCTTCATCCACTACAACGATTGGTAAGTCGGTAACTTTCCCTTTTCCATAAACGTAGCCTAACAAAATACCATAAAGTAACGGTGCTCCAATAAAAAGCAATCGGAGTACTTTATTTTGCCAAAAGAGTTTGAATTCTCTTTTAAGAAGTGTCCAGAAATTTTGCATAATTTATAGGGATAAAGTTACGGTGGTTTTTGTAATTAGGTCTTTTGCTTCCTTACTATTCGAAGGGGTTATTTTTATTTCAAACAAGCTTTCCTGCATTTCATAATCGGGATAGGCAGTTGCAATGTTTCCATAGGCGCCCAATTGTTTTACGGTAGTAACAATTCCTTTTATGTCTTTTTTAGTATAGGGGATATGAACTAGTATTTCCTGCCCTTTTTTTATTTTACCTAATTGGTTTTCTGCAACCGTAAAACGAAAATAAACACTATCGGCAATATAGCCATTAAACAAGGTATATCCAGGCAATGCAAGTTCGCCCAAGTTTAGGGTTATGGTTTCGATGCTCATGTCTTGAGGAGCAATGATATAACGCTCTTTGTCTGCGGTTTGTACTTCTTGCAATGCGCCAACAGCTCTGTCTTGTTGACCAAGAGCCATAGTTTGTTGCTCGATTCGGCCACCTTTCTTTGCTTCGTTCAATTCTGCCTGAACAGCATTGTATTGTGCTTGTGCTCCTTGATATTTAGCAAATGTTTCATCATAGGTTTGCTGAGAAACCAAGGAATCTTTGAGCATATTGCTCAATCTTTTGATGGATTTTTGAGCAAATTCATACTGTTCTTTTAGGCCTTGTTTTTTTGCTTCAAGTTGTTTGATTTGATTTTCAGTAGCCCCTTTTACAGCCATATTGTACTGTGCTTTTGCCGAAGTAACCGCGCCTTCAGCCTGCTGTTTTTTGGCGTCAACTTCTGGAAGATCTAGGATAGCAAGTGTATCTCCTTTTTTTACCAAATCGCCTTCTTTTACTAATAGTTGAACGATTTTTCCAGGAATCTTACTAACTATAGAAATTTGTTCTTTTTCTACTTTTCCTTGAATTTGAGCTTCTTTTTTTGATTTTCCACAGCCAATAAGCAAAACTGCAATTGCCACTAAAGTGATTATTTTTTTCATACGTAGTTAATATTTGTTTTTTAAAGGAATATGGTATCGCCATTCTTCATTTGTATTTTTGTTTTTGAATCTTGGCGATTTCATAGATTCTGCCTTTT
>JAGOFG010000106.1 GCA_017997335.1 Flavobacterium sp.
TCTAATTTCCATAATCTTAAAGTTTTAGTTAATTTGTTAAAAGAGATTTTATCTTACTGATAAGGTCTCTTTTTTTGCATTAATACTTTATATTTTTTTCCATAAAAAAGCCCCAAATAGTATTTAACTTTATTGTGCAGTCTAACTGATTTATGAATTCTGTTTTATAGTTTTATTTTATGAAATAAAAATGTGGAGTTTGTGCAAGAGCTATTCTATGATATTCTTATTACAGGCTCGCTCAGGATGACAAGGATATTTTGAAATTATTCAAAGAAAATTTTGAGTTTTCTGCTGTAGTTGAAAAAATAATCTTTGGGGATTTAATTCAATTTCAATTTGATTTTTTGTAACTCCAAACGGCAAATCCGTTAATGGCAAAGGCGAAAAAAGTTATGATGGTTAAATTTGGTAATACTTCCTGAAGACCTGCCCCTTTTAGCAAGACCATGCGAATGAATTCTACAAAATAACGAATCGGATTTAGTAATGTGATGTTTTGTGCCCATTTTGGCATGCTTTCGATAGGGGTGAATAAGCCGCTCATTAAAATGAAAATCACCATGAAAAACCACGCGATAAACATCGCTTGTTGTTGGGTTTCGGTATGATTAGAAATAAATAAGCCGAAGCCTAAAATTAGTAAGAGATAAATAGCGGTGAAAAAATACACTAATAGGATATTGCCCAACATTGGGACATTAAAAACGATTTTTGAAATAAGTAATCCTACTGTTAAGATTATCAATCCTAATATCCAAAAAGGGAATAATTTTCCAATGATGAATTGGTGTTTTTTAATCGGAGTAACATTGATTTGCTCTAGTGTTCCCAATTCTTTTTCTCTTACGATATTCATAGCCGAAAGAAATAAAGTTAACATCGTAACCAGTAACACTAAAATTCCTGGCACCATAAACGTTTTGTAATTAAGTGTACTATTGTACCAAAACGAAGGAATGGTTTCAATACGATTTGGAATGATTTGCTCGTTGCTCATTTGTTTGTTTTCTACCTGAATGTTTTGATTGAACAATTGCACAATTTGGGTAATGTATACATTTTGAACGCCTGCGGTAGCTCCGTCTATGGCATTGATTAAAACTTGAATTTGGGTGGTGTTATCATTTTGCAATTGTTTTTCAAACTGGTTTGGAATTTCGATGACGACATCGGTTGTTCCTTTGTTTAATCGTTCGATGCCTTCATTAGTATTTGACACCTTTTCTACTTGCGAAAAATATGCATTTGCCTTAAATTTTTCTATCAAAGCACGAGATGAGGAAGAATTACTATAATCAGCAAGTGTTACCCGAATGTTCTTAACATCAAAAGTAGCCGCATTGGAAAGGATTAAAAGTTGGAGAATAGGCAGTATAAAAATCAGACGCAGCATGCTTTTATCTCTGAAAATTTGCTTGAATTCTTTTTGTATGATAAATAGAATTGTTTTCATAGTTGATGTATTTATTCCAAACGAGTTTTGTAATTTTTGATGCTCAATCCCATGAAAAGTAAGGTCATTCCCACTAGAATTAAGGTTTCTTTAAAAATATATTCTAAGCCTACGCCTTTCAGCATAATGGATTTTACAATGATGATAAACCATTTGGCAGGAATGATGTTACTGATAACTTGCATAGGCAACGGCATAGAAGCGATTGGAAAGATAAACCCTGAAAGAATAATCACCGGAAGCATTAATCCCATCAACGAAATCATCATGGCGGTTTGTTGCGTATTAGAAATCGTTGAAATTAAAATACCCAATGACAATGCGGTAATAATGAATAAAATACTTTCGAAGGCTAATAGGAAAATACTACCATTAATGGGCATTCCAAAGATGAAATATCCCATGGAAACAATCACTATTGCATTGATAATCGAGAGAAAAACATAAGGAAACACCTTACCTAAAATCACCTGAAACGGTTTTAGAGGTGAAACCAGCAAGATTTCCATGGTACCCAATTCTTTTTCTCTTGTTATGGAAATGGACGTCATCATTGCTGAAACCAACATTAAAATTACAGTCATGACGCCAGGAACAAAGTTGAAGACACTTTTTAATTCTGGATTGTACAACATGCGACTTTGTATGACAACTCCATTGTTTTTTTGAACCGTATTCTTTTGATTTTGATAATTTTGGATTATCGATTGTGTATAATTGGCAATGGTACTGGCTACATTAGGTTCGGTGGCATCTGTAATGACTTGAACCGTAGCTTTATTTTCGGTTTGTAATTTTTTGGCAAAATCTTTTTCAAATAACAGAACCGCTTTTATTTTTCCTTTTTTAAACTCTCCTTCAATGGCTTTTTCGTTTAAAATTTCATTTTCTACATGAAAGTAAGTTGAGGCTTTTATCTTTTGGATTATTTTTTGCGATTCGGTGTCTCTGGCATAATCCAAAACCGCAATGTCCACATTGTTGATTTCATTAGTAATAGCGAATCCAAACAACAGAATTTGGGCAACAGGCATGCCAAAAAGAATAAACAACGAGCGTTTATCACGAAAAATATGATAAAATTCCTTTTTAATAAAACCTATGAATCGTTTCATTTATTTTTTGTTTCAAGTTTCAGGTTATTATTACTCGATATTTCGGGCTAGTTTCAAAAAGACTTCGTTCATGGAATTGACCTGAAATTGCTCTTTTAATTTTTTTGGGGTGTCCAATGCTTCAATGACACCGTCCACCATTATTGATACGCGATTGCAATATTCGGCTTCGTCCATGTAGTGCGTGGTGACAAAAATCGTGGTGCCTTTATTGGATTCAGCATAAATTAATTCCCAGAATTGTCTTCGCGTTATTGGATCGACGCCGCCAGTGGGTTCATCTAGAAAAACAATTTTAGGTTCGTGCAATAGGGCTACTGAAAAGGCTAATTTTTGTTTCCAGCCTAAAGGTAAATCGCCTACTTTAGTTTTAGTAATGTTTCCTAGCTGTAATTCCGCGATCAGCTCTTCTGTTTTTGTTTTAATTTGTTTTCGCGATAAACCGTAAATACCGCCAAAAAAAGTAATGTTTTCCTGCACCGTTAAATCGTCATACATGGAGAATTTTTGACTCATGTACCCGATATTTCGTTTGACCTCTTCGCTTTGCGTATGCACATCAAAACCTGCGACATTGGCTGTACCATTCGTTGGATTGGAAATCCCAATCAACATTTTCATTGCTGTCGTTTTTCCGGCACCGTTTGCACCTAAAAAGCCAAATATTTCGCCTTTATCCACATGGAAACTAATGCCCTTTACGGCAGTGAAGTCGCCAAATTGTTTGGTTAAATTTTCTACGATAATGATTTTCTCTTGTACACTTTCCATTTGCTTTTCATTTTATAAATCCATGAAAACATCCTCAATAGTTGCGGTTGCTTTTCGAATGCTTATGTTTTGATGTCCTTTTTTGTGCAAATAGGCTCGTAAGGTTTCGGTTTCAAAAGTATCGTTCTTGTCGATGTAATGCATGAATTCTCCAAAAGCAAACACACTGTACTGTGAAGGAAACTCTTTCAAATCCAAAATCAAATTATGCATTTGATTAGTTGCTACTTCGTAGATCGTTTTTTCATACGCTTTTACAATAGCATCGGGAGAATCGATTTTAAGGATTTTTCCTTTTTGAATAAGTGCAATCCGATCGCACAAACTGGCTTCATCCATGTAGGGTGTGGAAACCAAAATGGTAATGCCTTTTTGTTTCAAGCGTTTTAGCATTTCCCAAAATTCTTTTCTAGAAACAGGGTCAACACCGGTTGTGGGTTCGTCTAAAAATAGCACTTTTGGTTTATGGATAAGTGCGCAACACAAGGCTAACTTTTGTTTCATTCCACCTGATAATGCACCTGCTCTTCTGTTTTTAAATGGCTCGATTTGCACATAAATATCTTCTATCAAATCGTAATTTTCTTCAATGGTTGTTCCGAATATTGTAGCAAAAAAAGCTAAGTTTTCCGCAATGGTTAAATCTTGATACAACGAGAATTTTCCTGGCATATAACCCACCGAATTTCGTATTTCTTTCACTTGCTTTACTATGTCATAATTCGCTACCGTTGCACTACCTTCATTTGGAATCAATAATGTAGTCAACAAACGAAAAAGCGTTGTTTTACCTGCACCATCAGGACCAATTAAGCCAAAAAGTTCGCCTTCTTGCACTTCAAACGTGATGTTTTGTAGTGCAAGAACGGTCTTATATTTTTTAGAAATATTTTTAACGGAAATACTCATGGGGTATGGTTAGAAGTGAAAAGTAAAAAGTGATTCGTCTATTTAATTAATAGAAAATTGCTTAGTTCGTGAGCGTCAACCCAGTGTTTTACATCAACTGGAATTTTGATAAAATCACCTGATTTTAAATGGATTTTCTCCCCATTTTCATTACTGAATGTAGCCTCACCAGTAACACATATTAATAACGCTGGAACTTTAGTAACATGCTCTTTCAATTGTTCATTTTTAGCAATTTGTAAAGCAATAACTTTATTTTCCGTAGGCTCAAACAACACTTGTGTTTGAACGGGTTTATCACTTGAATGTAAGTTGATTAAATTCATTGGAAATACTGATTAAAGGTTGTAAAAGAATCTTGTATTGCTTTGAATTGAGCTTCTGAAGCTTCTTTTTCTAAATTATCCACTAACTCAATGTATGGTACTAACCATTTGTGTAATTCATCATGCGCTTGTCCTTTCATGGTACAGTTTGAGGTTAGTAAATCAAGATTGGTTTTTAAATTTGTTACCAATTGCGCATAATTTTTATCTGAATTACCAGCAAACGCGGTTACATCTTTTTCCATGTTGCGAATGTGTTCCATCATGTTATCATCGACTTTCCATTTTTCGCCGTTGTTTAAGACGATTTCTTCGTGTTCATCGTGATGGTGTTCCGCTTTAACTGTTGTTTCAGTTGGTGTTTCGTTGTTTTTTTCTGTTTCTTTCGAACCTGAGTTACAAGAAAGGGCTAACACTGCAATGGTACTAAAAAGCAGCATTTTTACATTTGAATTTTTCATGGTTTTAGAGGTATTGATTTATTATTATTTTAGCCAAACTTCTGCTGGCATTCCTATTTTTAAACTTCCGTCGTTTTTCACCGCTACTTTTACGGCGTACACCAAATTGGCTCTTTCTTCTTTGGTTTGGATAACTTTTGGAGTAAATTCGGCTTGCGCGCTTATCCAAGTGATATTGCCTTCGTATTTTTTAGTATCGTTATCCGCATCAATGGCTACTGTAACTTTTTGTCCGATTTTGATTTGTGCCAATTGGGTTTCGGTCACATAAACGCGTAATTCCATTTCGTTTAAATTGGCGATTTTGTATAAAGGTTTGCCAAAAGCTGTGATTTCAGAAGGTTCTGCGTATTTCGTTAAAACGGTTCCATCGACTGGATTGCTGATTTTTGATTTCTTTATTTGGTCGTCTAATTTTTCAATTTGGACTTTAATTGATTTTATTTCGTTTAAAATTGGTGCATTTTGTGTTTGTACACTGCTGATTTGTTTTTCGATGACTTTTACTTTTCCGTCAATTTCGTCAATTTGTCTTTTGGTAGCGGCATTTTCGGCGTACATGTTTTGGATTCGAGTTTGCTCGATTTTAGCCGTTTTCAGTTGTTCATTTAAAACATTTATTTGCGACAACACCGAAGCCGATTTGGATTGAACTGTTTCGATAGAAGCTTTGAGTTGTTCACGGTTATAATGCAATTGCAGTGTATCAATCAAACCTACTAACGATCCTTTTTTAAGTTGCTCGCCTTCTTCCACATTTAAAAACTCTATTTTTCCATTAGATTCAGAAGAAACTGTAATTTCTGTTGCTTCAAAATTGCCGTAAGCATCTGCCTTTTCGCTGTTTTTATTACAACTTATTAATATAATTGCTGTAAGAAGTATTGCTATTTTTTTCATGATGTATGCTTTAAATTCCTTTAATTATTTGATGATTCGCTTTGGCTAATTGCAATTGAATCTGATGCGTTTTTTCGGTGATTTTTGATTCGAAAAGTTGGGTAACTTCATTTAAATAATCGGAAGAAGTGATTACTCCGTTTTTCATTTGTGCTTCAGCTGAACGAACAATTTTTTCTCGTAATTGAATAATTTCTTTATCCGATTTTAGTTGGGTTTCCATTTTTCCGATTTCAAAATTGATTTCTTGTAATTGTCTTTTTTGATTTACTTCGAATGTTTCCTTTTCTGAGGCAACGATTTGTTTTGAAATTTCCAGTACTTCTTTTTCTTTTTTTGTTTTGTTCCAATCAAATAAGGTCCAATTTAATTTTATTCCCGTCATGTAAAAAGTTTCAAATGAATTGTTTAACATGTTCAAGGCAGGATTTCCGTAACCACCTTGTAAAAAAGCGTTTAGTTTTGGCGCATTAGACGTAGCGATTACTTTTTGAGATGCCTCGATTTGTTGTTTTTGTAATTCAAATAGCTCTAATTCTGGGCGGTTAACATCGTTAATTGAAGAGAAATTTTCAGGAATTGCCAACTTTGCATTCGTATTGAATGCAGTTCCTGAAAGTTCTTCTAAGTGTTGCCAAAGTTTGAGTTGGTCATATTTCACATCATTTAATTGCTGGTTGATTTTGATGATTTCGGCCTCTATCACTTGTTCTGATGCAGGTAAAACCGCTCCAAATTTTACGGCAACTTGTATTTCTTTACTTTTTTCTTGAAGTAACTTTCGTTTCGTCAATAATAATTCTTCTTTTTCTTGACCCAATAAGAGTCCAAAATAATACTGATTGACTAAGTTTTTTAATTGGTACAAATTGATATCAACAAGTTTTTGTTGCGTTTTTATTTGTGATGCTTTGAGTTGGGTTTGCGCTTTGATAGCACCGCCATTGTAAAGGAGTTGATTTACATCTAAAGTGGCTCTGTATTGGTCTTTGTTTAGAGGTTCAATCGTTGCATTTGGCATAGAAAAAGGAACTTGCGTTACTTCCGATTGGTACGTAGCTTGTGCGTTTAAGGCAATTTTTGGCAGTTTTTCTTTTTCCAGAATATTGGTTTGCAATTCAGATTGACTTTGTAACAATTGGTTTTGTTTTGCCAATGGATAGTTCTTTTCAACTAATTCATAACATTTTTCAAGCGTTATTTTTTCCTGAGCCCAAAAAGGGATTGAAAAAAGGGATAAGAGTATGTAAACGAACTTTTTCATCATTTTTTAATTGCGTTGATAATTTGTTCCGAGATGTGGATTTTTCGTTCTTCCATTAATTGAAAGAATTCGTCATTAGAAATGTTAATAATTCCTTTCACTAGGTTTTGTGCGGCAAAAGGAAAAGCAGTCATGGCGAAAATATCCAAGAGCAATTGTTTAGGTGAAATTGGCTTAATAATACCTAAGCCGATTTCCGTTTCAATTTGTTTTAATAATTTAGAAGGATTGGGACGTTTTTCATCTTTTAGAAATTTAGCTACAAACTCGGGATTGTTGTTCATTTCCTGGATAATAAATTGTGGTAGAAAAGGATAATCCATCACAAAAGAAATATAACTGTGAACAAACTTTTCTATTTTTTCAAATAAAGGATCTTCGGAATTAAAAATCTCGTTGACTTGTGGGGCTAATTTCCCAAAGGCGTTCATAAAAACAGCTTCGAATAATTTCTCTTTACTTCTAAAAAAGTAATGCAACATCGCTTTGTTTATTTCAGCTTCATCGGCTATTTCTTGCATTCTTGCACCTGTAAACCCTTTATTTTGAAACACTTTAAAAGCTGCTTCAAATATTTTTTCTTCTGTTGACATTATACTAACTATTAAGTTTAACCATTTGGTTAACAAAGATAGTTATAATTATCTAATACAAAATGTATTAGTAAATATTTAACAAAATGACTAAAAATTGAAAACAAATCAAACATATTGAATACTGACAATAAAGGTTTTAATCACTTACAACACTAAACTCATTCAAAGATGATTTTTAGTTTTCTGCTGTAATTGATTTTTGCGAGATAGTCTATGAATTCTGGGAGTTCGGAGAGTGATAATAAGCCGTTTGTGTTTTGAGGCATTACTTCGCAATTGAAGTCATAGATGTGTTTTTTGTATTTGACTTCACCGAGTGAGAATAGTAATAAAAGATATGCATGTCGCTCTACTTTTTTAATATTCAGCTGCATGATTTTTCCATGGCAATACAACGTTAAAATTATTTTTTTGGTTACTGTATTATAATCTTCTAATTTAATAAATGTGTTTTTGATTGTTTCTACCATATTGTAAGGAATTGTTGGCTCTTGCGTGTTAAATGGTATTATATATACCTGTATTGAAAAGAATTCTAAAATGGGAATATTTTCTTCCAAAGCT
>JAGOFG010000107.1:0-1316 GCA_017997335.1 Flavobacterium sp.
AAAAATAGTTAAAAATGTGCTCGAACACAATAAATTTATGTACTCGAGCACATTTTTTATGCTTGGATGTTTATTTTACTCGCAACTCCTGCTAATCATTGTTATACACCCTCTGCGCTTTTTTTATATGTCATTAAAAAAAACAATAGTGTACAACTTTTAAAACAAACTAAATTGATGAATACTCGCCTAAAAATTATAATTAATTTAAATAAAAAAATAAAACTCATCATTCAATACCCGTAAATAAGAACAAGGTACCAGACAATTCAACGAAGGCAAGATGTTAACTTTAATTTAACTATATTTCTAGATAATCTGCCGTTTAAAACCTTAGTTAATCGAAAATATAAATCATGTATTGGAGCATATTCAATAAGTTTCTTACTACTATACTCGGAGTTTTGCGTTAATTTCGGATACATTTATTTTTAATATTCTTGCCTGTTTTGACACTTTAATATGCTTTATGAGGAACTCGTTTTAAAAAATTTACAAAACCATACAAAACAATGTGCTCGAACACATTGTTTTGTATTTTCTTGTTTTATTGAAATTTAATTTTTAGTTTCGTTATGAATAAAGAAATAGTTTTCAAAACTGGTAACAGAGTTATACCAATTGTGTAGTAAACATTAAGTATAACATGTCATTTTGGAAATTATCAGACCTATTTTTATCTCTTGCTAACTAGCAATGCATACCATAAAAATAGTAAAATAACTACAGTGCCAAATAGCATTTCTGATTTTAAATATATCCCAGCTTTTTTTTTATAAAAACAGTTGTAACCCTTATTCAGATCACTACTAATCCTTTAGATATAAATGAACTAATAAATGACCAACATTAATTAAAAAATATTAACTCAACCATAAAAAAATGAAATCATTCACCCTTAGTGCTCTTTTCTTACTCCTCTTTCAATTATCTTGTGTCGCCAAAAACAACCGATTTCCTATCGAAAAAGAGGGCGTTCAAACCCTAGAATCAAAAACTCTTAGAATATCTCTCGACACTTCATTTCCAAGAATAATACAATACAACTGGATTTCAAGCGGAACTATTTTTTACGGACAAGAGGATAAATTATCACAAGTGATGATTAACGAAAAATTGTATAGTCCAAAAACTATTTTTTCATTAGTAAAAAATGAGGCCAACTATACATTAGACATTCCAGAAATCAGTGTGACGGTAAGAATTAAAATCAAAGTTGTTGCTAATACCGTAGAATTTAACGTCACGAAAATTGAAGAAAAAGGAACTTTTAAAGTAAGCTCTTTCGAAATTCCCAACCACAATTTACTAACAGT
>JAGOFG010000107.1:1416-8329 GCA_017997335.1 Flavobacterium sp.
TACCGAATCCTACCCCGAAGCCACTGCATTTAACGATTCATTAGTTGACAAAACAAAAAAAGGCTGGGATTGGTTAGATCCCTCCTATTATATCAATAAGCGATATGATGCAACTTCTAATAATAGAATGGAAAGACTTAAATCGTTAACGAATCAGGTTCCTTCACTTGGTTTTATTTATTGTGATGTTTGGTATGCCAAAGGAAGTTGGGACAGTAAAAAACTGGGGCGTGAAATCCATTCGTTGGGTCTAACTTTAACAACAGAATTTCCAACTGATCATGAATATGATGCTGTTTGGAACCATTGGGCGGTAGATTATGATTACGGTGGAAAAGACATCAAAGGATTCAACAGTCAAATTGTTCGATTCATTCGCAATCATCAAAAAGATACTTGGATCGCCAGACATCCTTTGCTTGGCGGAACCGAAATGAAAGATTTTGAAGGATGGCAAGGTAGAAATAATTTCGATGATTGTATTAAGATGACTTTTGGAACCAATCTTTCAACAAAATACCTGCAACATTTCCCAATACTAACTTGGGAGCAAAACTCCATAACCTTTGATAAAAACGTTACTGTGAGAATGGTTTCTGACAAGAGAACTATTACTAAAGATGGTCGAATCGTTTTAAATGGAGACACTTATCTTTTGCCTTGGAATCCACTAACTGAAGGAAAATTATACCACTGGAATTCAGCGGGAGGAACAACGACTTGGGATTTACCTGAAAGCTGGAAAAAGCTAACAACGGTGGTATTGTATAAACTTACTGATCAAGGTAGAGAATTTGCGCAGCAAGTTGAAGTGAAAAATGGTCAAATTGTACTTAATGCAGAACCAAACACTCCTTACGTTTTGGATAAAACAAAAAGCAAAGCTATTTCAGCAATGACTTGGGGAGAAGGAACTTTCATTAAAGACCCTGGATTTAATAGCGGAAATTTAAAAAACTGGACTGTAGAAGGTGCTGGAGTTACTGTTGTTCGTAATAAAATTGGTCAATACGAACTGGAAATAAATGGCACAACACCAGCAACAGTAAGCCAAACACTTACTGGATTAAAAGTAGGAACGTATTACGCATCGGTTTATGTAGCAACAACTGGAGACCGTAGAGCTTATTTAGGAGTAAAAGACTATGGCGGACAAGAAGTAAGTACTTATGCCAATAATTCTCTATGGAAAAACTATATTTCAGCCGATTCGAAACACGATACCAACATGCAACGTATGTATGTTTACTTTAAAATTCTAGAAGGTCAAACTACTGCAAAATTATTTTTAAATGTTGATAAAGGTACTAACGTAGTAACATTTGATGACATTCGTGTTGTGGCAATAGAACAACAATCAAAACCACTGAATGTGTTTTTTAAAGAAAATTTTGAACACATCCCTGATGGTTTATACCCATTTATCAAAGGACCAGCGGGAGGTGTAAACGACCCAAGAGTGCACTTGTCCGAATTACACGCTCCTTATACCCAAAAAGGATGGAATGAAAAACCAATTGATGATGTAATTAACGGAAATTGGTCCTTAAAAGCGCACAGTGAAGAAGTAGGTTTGTTACTACAAACCATTCCACAAACTATTCGATTCAAAGCAGGTAAATCATATACTGTGACTTTTAGTTATGAAACTTCTGGATCAGATTATGCTTTGGTAAACGGAGACGGAACAAAAACAAATATGTCAATTGTTCTAAATAAAGTAACTACGCCAACAATTGCTTCTTTCACTTTCTTGGCTTCCGAAAGCGGAAACACTTGGTTTGGAATCGAAAAACTGAATGGCAAAGAGTCTGATTTTGTTTTGGATGATTTGATAATTATAGAGAACTAAACAGAATGTAAAATAGACCCAACAGACTTTTTTTAATATAGAAAAAGCTTTTATAATAAGAAAATCAGATAGAATCCATTTTAGGACTATTATCTGATTTTTTTATTTATTGAAATAAAACGTGTCATTCACTTTTTCAATTGCACTGAATAGCATTATAAAATGATTCTAATCAATATAATAGTCCGCATTCTCCGAATTGACAATATCAATAGGTAAAAGAATTTTTTCTGGAATTTCTTTTTGAAAAAGGAAATATTCTACCAAAGATGTTACCCCTAGATACGCTTGTCTTTTTTGGTTTTGATGAATAATGAAATCAATTATTCCATGCTGGAGATAAATCATATTTTCATCAATCAAATCATATCCAACAATGCTAATTTTTTTACTTTTCGCTTCGTTGATTATTTTAGCAATCTGATAGGCTTTAGAAGTGGTAACAAAGATTCCTGATAAATCCGGGTTCTCATTGAGGAAAGTATTGAAATTAAGTTCAACATTTGGATTTTTTAATTTTAATTTTGTTAAAATATATGCTGAACTTTCATTTTCTTCAAAATAGGATCTAAAACCTCTTTCCTTTTCCTGCATGTGAACTGCATTTTTGTAGTTTTCATCAATATGAATAATTGCAATTTGACCTGGATCTGCAACCAAATCCAACAATTTAGCAGCTACACGCCCACTTCTGAATAAATCCTGGCCTACAAAACTTTTGACTAAACTGGATTCGACTTGGTTATTAAAAGTGTTAACTATACAATCATTAGCTTCAAATTTCTGGATGACTTCCAGCGTTTCTTTATGAAATAAGGGAGTCAACAATACTGCATCAGTTCCTAATTCCAATACCGTTTCACTGGTTTTCAAAAAGGATTTCTTTTTTTCGGGATTAAAATAAAAAATTACAATACTTAAATTATAAGCCTTAAATTCTTGTATGGCATCCTGAATACCTTTAACACAGGCAAGCCAATAAGGGTCAATTTCTGGATCTGGAAGAAGTATACTGATACGATAAACTTTATTGTTCTTTAAATTCCTCGCAATAAGATTTGGTTCGTAGTCAATAACTTTTAAAACTTCGTTCACTTTTTCAAGGGAAGCTGGAGACACTTTCCCTCTTTTATGCAAGACTCTATCAACAGTCCCTTTAGAAACGCCTGCTAATTTAGCTATATCTTTAATTGTGTGTTTTTTATTCATAAGGAGCAAATATATAAAAACTTTGGATTCTTTTTTCTTTATGGAAGGTTACATGGAAGGTAAATTAAGAGCAAAGATATTGTATCTGCTCGATATCCATTTGGAAACCTTCTTTCCTACAAAACATTACTTGTATAAAAACTCAACGCCAAGTTAAAAAAAGCTGGTCGACCATGCGAATAATATGTGTTCGAGCACATTTTTTTATTTTTATTTGTTTCATTAATATTTAATCAATAGATTCGCATTATTAAAACTTAAAAAAATATTTATACAAACAAAAAACACTTTAATTACCACAATTTCAGTGATTTAATAGTACTCAAAAGTGAAAGAAATTACATCATTAGCACCTGGACGAACCTGTCTCTTTGGAGACCATCAAGATTATTTAGGTTTACCGGTAATTGCCTGTGCAATTAATAGAAATATAAAATTAACTGCAGTTCCTAATGACAAGCAGGTTTTTAATTTAATTATGAATGATATCGATCAAGTTAGAGTCATTGATATCCATTCTATTTTTTCAGAATTAGAGCCCCGAGACTATTTTGCCTCTTCACTAAGAGTCTTGAGAAGACATGGATGTATTCCTAATCTAGGATATGACATTACAATAACTGGAAATATCCCCATTAATTCCGGCACATCCAGTTCATCAGCCTTATTATTGGCGTGGATTAATTTTTTAATTGAAGCCTTTGGTGTAAACGATCAAGTTACTCCAGAGTTCATTGCGCAAATGGGGTATACTTCTGAGGTTTTAGAACACGGAGAACCGGGCGGAATGATGGATCACTATAGCATAGGAATAGGCAATATTGTGCATATTGACACCAAAACTCCTTTTTCTTGTACGATAATCGGAACAGAATTAAAAGGATTAATTACTGGTGTTTCGGGAGTCCCTAAAGAGACTATTGGCGTTCTTGGTGATTTGAAAGGAAATGCATTACTGGCAATTGATATTATAAAGCAAAATTTTGCAGACTTTGATTTAAACAAAACAGAAATCACAGACTTAAAAAAATATTGCAATTATTTACCAGATCGATTGATTCCGTTTTTCGAAGGCGCAATTAAAAACCATCATTATACAAAACTTGCTTTAAAGGAATTTCAGAAACCAACACTTGATTTAAAAAAAATTGGTGAATTGATGAATGCACATCATGCCGTATTGAGGGATTTGTTGAAAATTACAGTTCCCAGAATTGATGCCATGATTAATGCCGCACTAAAAGCAGGTGCCTACGGTGCAAAAATAGTAGGTTCCGGTGGTGGCGGTAGCATTGTAGTTCTGGCTGAACCCGGAAACGAAGCTCCAATAGTCGATGCAATACTAGCTGCAGGGGCAATACAAGCGTATACAGTGACCGTTGATCCTGGGGTAAGAACAATAGCAAATAGTAAAATTTAAAAAAAATTGAGTATGCATGATAATCTAATTATTTTAGCTGGTGGCGCTTCTTCAAGAATGAAAAAACAAGTTGCATTAGATAATTTGACCGAAGAAGAAATTGCACAAGCAAATGAAAGAAGCAAAGGGTTAATTGGCGTTGGTCCAAATGGCAGGCCATTATTAGATTATCTTTTATTGAATGCTAAAAGAGCAGGATATAAAAATATCTATATTATTATAGGTGAGCAAGGCGACCTATTTAAAGAATTTTACGGGACTGAAAATAAAAACAATAATTTTCACGGTTTAAACATCTCTTTTGCCATTCAATATATACCAGAAGGCAGAGTGAAACCATTTGGTACTGCCGATGCCTTATTTCAAGCTGTCGAGCAGTATCCGGAATTGAATTCTCAATATTACTCCGTTTGCAATAGCGATAATTTATATTCTACTGAAGCCTTATATGCGCTCAGGGAAACCAATAGTCCTAATGCCTTTATAAGCTATGATAGAGACGCAATGGATTTTTCGTCAGAACGAATTTCACGTTTTGCCATTGCAAAACTAGATGAAAACAATCAATTATTAGACATACTCGAAAAACCAACCGCTGCTAATTTAGAAAGCTACAAAGATGCCGAAGGAAAATTAAGGGTGAGTATGAATGCTTTTAAATTCAAAGGAAATCTTATATACCCCTATTTAAAGAACTGTCCCGTTCATCCCGAAAGAGATGAAAAAGAGTTGCCAACCGTACTTTTGAATGCGGTAAAAGAACACCCAAATACCACATTAGGCATACCCTTCTCTGAACATGTACCTGATTTAACTGCCAAAGAAGACATCGCAGAAGTAAAAGCCTATTTAAAAAAACAGTATTCAGAATTAAACTGGGAATTGTAAACCTTATAAACAAACAATATGTCGCAAAGCAAAAGTTCCACCAATAATACGCTAGGGAATACGGTAATTCCAATGGTTATTTTAACCGCTTTATTTTTTATTTTAGGATTTGTAACTTGGTTAAATGGTCCACTAATTCCATTCTTTGAATTAGCATGTGAATTATCTCAGGCGCAGGCTTATTTTGTAGCTTTTGCCTTTTATATTGCCTATTTTGTAATGGCTATCCCCTCTTCCTGGGTAATAGAGAAAGTAGGTTATAAAAACGGAGTCTCTCTAGGTCTTGTTGTGATTGCTTTGGGGGCATTTATGTTTTATCCTGCCGCAGAAACACGCACATTTCTTTTCTTTTTAGTGGCTTTATTTGTAATGGGTACAGGTTTAGCAATTTTACAAACCGCTGCCAATCCGTACGTGGTCGTAATTGGTCCTAGAGAAAGTGCCGCAGCTCGAATCAGTGTATTAGGAATTGCCAACAAGTTAGCAGGATTTATAGCGCCTTTAGTATTGACTGCTTTGGTATTGTCAGACATGAAGGATTATACGGCTGATAAAATTGCGGCTCTTGATTCTGTTGCAAAATCAGCGGCATTAGACACACTTGCGCTACAATTGCAAACGCCTTACATTTATATGGGAGGTATCATCCTTGTTTTAGCACTGTTGGTAAAATTATCTCCACTCCCAGAAATTGATTTGGATGAAGACGGAAATGTAGCCCACATGAGTATTTTTAAACAAATTATAAATGCATTAAAATTCCCTCAATTGGTTTTGGGAGTCATTACCTTAATGCTATATCTGGCAGCAGAGGTTTTAGCTGGAGATTCAATTGGTGGTTTTGGTAAACAATTAGGAGTTTATGGAGATGCTGGTAATTTTTATTTAAAACTAACTTCATTTACCATGACAGCAATGGTAATAGGGTATGTTTTAGGAATTACATTAATTCCAAAGTATGTTTCTCAAGTTCAAGCACTAAAAGCTTCAGGTATCTTAGGTTTTATTTTGGTAGTTCTAATCGTAACAGTTTCTCCTGATATAATGATTCAATTCCCTGGAATACCCCCTTTACCTTTAGTAATTCTTTTAGTGGCAATGTTAGGGCTTGCCAATGCGCTTTGTTGGCCGGCAATTTGGCCTATGGCACTACAGGACTTAGGTGGATATACCAAAATAGCTAGTGCAATATTGATTATGGGAATCATTGGAGGAGCGGTTTTCCCTCTAGTTTATGGTGCATTGGCCGAGTCAATTAATTTAGCAAATGAGACAAATGGTATTGCAGAAACAGCAAAAAGTGGAAATCAAGTAGCTTATTTAATGCTGCTTCCTGCCTACCTTATGATTATATTTTATGCTTTTAAAGGATATAAATACAGAACTTGGTCCCGTAAATAATACCGATTTAGGTAATTTAACGAGATAAAAACTATCCAATGCTTGACGCAATCTGAGATTTGTTTTTAGAACAGCACAATTAAATCCAATTTAAACAAAATGAACCCGAAATTGTATCGGGTTCATTTTGTTTAAATTAATTA
>JAGOFG010000296.1 GCA_017997335.1 Flavobacterium sp.
CTTTCATAGGGCATGAAACAAGATTATTTCTTACCTTTCTGTGATGGCTAAGTTAGCATGTCCAGATAGTGCTATTGTTTAATTTAAAATCTCATGCCGTTTTTACCATTCACACATTTAAACCTGTAATTCACTTATTCAAAATTCATTATACGCTAAAAAGATATAAATTTACATTTTAATTTTATCACAAGTGCGATACTTTATAATTGGTTTTTTCTTACTTCTTTATACATGTAACGGTTTTGCACAATCGTTATATCGTGCTGAAACAATTAAATTCAATCAAGGATTACCCTCTGATTTTGTATATAGTACCATCAAAAAAGAGGGTTATTTATATATTGCCACGCAACGAGGCCTCTGTCAATATGATGGTTATCAATTTATCAAGAACTCTGAAATCAATTCTGAAATCAACTCCTTAGCAATAAACAAAAACAAATTATATTATTATGACCACAATTTAGGCCTAGTTTATATTGAAAATATTTTTAACATTCCCAAGGAATTGGTAAAAGTAAATTTTGAAGATTCATCTCCATATAATGATCACTATGATAATATTTATATTGATCAAAAAGGATTGGTTTGGTGTACTGATTATAACAACATAAAATATTATTCTCCTAGTGCAAAAAAAATGATTTCTTTTTCATTTGACACGAACATGTCCGAGACTGATGCAAAGAATATTTTTTTAGAACCTAATAGTAACGAAATATGGATTGCCACTCGGAAAGGAATGTATATCTGGAATAGAAAGAATAACCATTTAAAGCACCATCCTAATTTATTTCTAAAAAGTGAGCACTTTATTTCTGCAAAATTATCGCAAGACAAGCAAAATCTGATATATACAAACAAAAAGGGAAGCCTTTTTTTATATGACTTACTTCAAAATAGATATAAAAAAATAGCTCTTTCTTCAACAAAAGGACAATTCTCGATAGCTAGCAGTTTTGAAGACGAAGTAGGGAATACATTATTATACAACGAACATCAACTTTATTTTTTCAGAACAAAAACAAACTCTAAACTTATTTTTGAAACAGAGAACAAAATCAATCATGTTTATTATGATGCCGAAACTAAAATTATCTGGGTAGCTACTAACCACGGGCTTATTAAACTAATACAGGAAGACAAAAGTATTATTACTTTAAAGGCATTTTTTAAAAACAACAAAACGGTAACCTCAATAGTACAAGATGACAAGGCACGACTTTGGATGTGTAACACAACTAATATAATTTATTCATACGGGAAAAATAGTTGGAAAACGTATAGCTATCCAGACAAATCCTTGCAGTTTTCTGAATTATTTATTCAAGAAAAAAACATCATAGTATCTTCCAATAAAGGTGTTTACATACTAAAAAAAAACAATCTACAACCACTAATAAAAATAGATACAGGCGTAAAAAAGGCAATTGTAGATAATAAAAATCAAGTATGGATTTTGCCAAATAAAGGTGCTGTAAAAGTTTACGACTTGGCAACTACTTTACCCAAAGAAAATTTCATATTAAATCCTTCCAAATACTGGAAAGAAAATAAATTTAACGATATCTCTTTAGCAAAAAATGGAACTATCTGGTTAGCAAGTTGGATGCCTAAGGATTATGGAATATCCTATTTTGACAACCGAAAAAGTCGTTTTGTAGAGATTAGCCAATTAAAATATTTTAAAAACGAATCTTTATTTATAACCGATTATTATAATAAAATCGCTTTTACTCATAACGGCAATCTTCTCTTTTCAGGATACGGTGGATGGAATTTAGTCCATCCAAATGGCAAAATCATATTTTCCCTTAATACAGAAAAACATAATGTAACCAATGATCATATTGAAGGAATAGCAGAAGATCGTAATGGAAACATTTGGTTTACAAGTGCCGAAGGATTGAATCATTATAATTTTAAAACGGACAGAGTCGTCAGAATTTCTCAGATTGATGGACTAGCAACGAATGAGCTTATTTATGGATTTTGCAAACTTTCGGATAACAAAATTGCTTTAGGAACTAACTTCGGTTGTCAAATTATTGATCTAGAAGACATTCTTAAAACACAACTAATTAATAAATTAAAAATTACAGTTGTAAAAAAGGATGGCAAAATTTTGCCTCATAAAAACAACAACATTGAACTAAATTATGATTTTACAGAATTAGACCTTTATTTCTCAGCTTTGTCTTTTTCCGAAAAAGAAAAAATTATTTACCGATACAAATTTAACACAGATCAAACATGGAATTATCTAGGTACTAATCCTAAACTATCTTTGGTTAAATTATCCCCTGGGAAATATAATATAACCGTTGCTGCTGGAGATAATCTAGACAATTGGCAATCTAAAACATTACAAATAGCTTTAACAATAACTCCCCCCTTTTACAAAACCTATTGGTTCTTTGGAATTGTTATAGTACTACTTTTTGCAATGGTATATTTTATAAGTCGTTATTTTATTAATCAAGAAAAAATAAAAGGAATACTAAAAAGCAACATTAAAGAAGCGGAAATGCAAACCTTACGTTCCCAAATGAATCCCCATTTTATGTTCAACTCTTTAAATTCTATCAATAGTTATAT
>JAGOFG010000108.1 GCA_017997335.1 Flavobacterium sp.
GAGTGGAGCGAACTAAGAAACTAGGTTTTGGCTTGTTGGTTCTTTTTTTAGCTTTGGATTTTTTGAACGGGAACTTTAGTTTACTTTCTCTTTTTTTTATTTTAGTTACTGCTCTTTTTTTGGCTTTCGCCAATGAAAAACGCAGCAAATATTACACTTCGTTTTGGGTTGAAAGTGTGCCTATTGTTTGGTGGTTATTTATATATATAACTATTCAATGAGAAATATTCTGAATTTTTAAAAACCATATTTGTTGATAAGTAAATCATTGTTAAAACAGAAAAAACATTACTTGTTTTTAATTTAGCATTTTAAAAATCAACTTAGGGAACAATTTTAAAGTTCCATTTTTTTATCCTCAACACAATCTAGTTATGAAAAGACATATCGTATTCTTTATATTGATTCTTACCTTATTTACCAACTGGTCATTTGGTCAAAATACTATTGAAGCTAAAGACAAAGTACTTGTTATGGATTTTGAGTCTGCTTATGTTAAAGCAAGAAAAGTTCAAATTTATTTACCTAAAGAATACGAAGAAAACCCGTCCAAACATTTTCCAGTTTTGTATATGCAGGATGGACAAAATTTGTTTGACCCTCAAACTGCATATAAAGGTAGGGCTTGGGAATTAGACAAAAGTAGCCGTAATGCAATCAAAAATAATGAAATAAGTCCTTGTATTATTGTAGGGATCTCTAATGTTGATACTCGTTTTTTTGAATATTTTCCTCAAAAAGCCACTGTTTATTTAACCAAAGATGACTATGTATTGATGGAACAAGGGGGCTTAGAACAAGCTAGTGACACTTCTAATTATTTGGCAGATAACTATCTTAAATTTTTAGTTAATGAATTAAAACCATTTATAGACAAAAATTACCGTACTAAAACAGAAGCAGCTTCAACAGCCATTGGCGGTAGCTCTTCGGGTGCGCTTATTTCATTGTATGCAATTTGCGAATATCCACAAATTTTCGGTCAAGCTGCTTGTATATCAACACATTGGCCTGTGTTGTTTGATAACGAGTTTATCTCTCCATCAGAGTCTATACGTACCTATTTAAAACACAAATTACCAGACCCTAAAACGCACCGAATTTACTTTGACCATGGTACATTGGCCATTGATCGTTTTTACGAAGTGCATCAAATAAAGGTAGACCAATTAATGCTTGAGAAAGGATATATAAAAGGAAAAAACTGGGAAACTTTAAAATTTGAAGGAGCTACTCATAGTGAGGATTCATGGAAAAAAAGATCAAATGTATTTTTGCAATTTTTATTCAAAGCTTAAATAATAGTCTTCCTCTTCATTTTATAATACTATGACAATATCACTTTTCAATTTACAGTATTGTCATTACTATTGGTTTTTGACATTGCTGTTGTCATGGCTTTGTTTTTGTTTTTTTGCAAATAAAAAAGAGGTCCAAATATTACACCTTGTTTTGGGTGGAGGCTATTCCAATTTTTGGGTTTGTGTTGCAATTATTTATTTCAAAAGCATAATATATTCACTTAAAAACATAATAATCAGTGATTGTAATCACTAAAAAACATAATAATCAGTGAGTATTAAATTATTTTATTATATTTGAATAAAATTAATGCTATGATTACGAGGAGTTTATTAGACAGGATAAAGGATAGGTTAAACAAAGGGAAAGCTATTGTTCTTGTCGGGCCACGTCAGGTGGGGAAAACGACCTTGATTAATGCTTTGTTAAAGGATATTTCGTATTTGTTTTTGGATGGAGACGATTCGGTGGTAATGGATACTTTATCTGGTGCCAATACTGAAACATTGAAAAGCATCATACGCGAATACAAATATGTTTTTATCGACGAAGTACAACGCATTCCTAATATTGGTTTGAAGCTAAAAATCATTGTGGATCAAATTAAAGATGTTCAGGTTATTGTGAGTGGCTCTTCTGTTTTGGATATTCACAATCTAACACAAGAACCGCTTACGGGAAGGAAATTTGAGTTTCAAATGTTTCCTGTTTCTTGGACAGAGTTTGAGAATAATGTAGGTTATATGAAAGCTCAACAACAATTGGAAATAAGATTGTTATACGGAATGTATCCAGATGTAATTAATAACTTTGGGAATGAATATGAGATTTTGAAAAACTTGGTTTCAAGTTATTTATACAAAGATATTTTGGCTTTGACAGGTATTCGAAAATCCGAAGTTTTAGAGAAAATTCTACAAGCATTGGCATTGCAAATTGGCAGCGAAGTGAGCTACAACGAAATTGCTCAGTTGGTAGGAGTCGATAAAAATACGGTTAGCAATTATATTGATTTACTCGAAAAAAGCTTTGTAATTTTTAGGCTGAATAGTTTCAGTCGCAATGTTCGCAATGAAATTAAAGCCAATCGAAAAATATATTTTTATGATAACGGCGTTCGGAATATGCTAATTGGGAATTTTAATTTTTTAGCGTTCCGACAAGATAAAGGAGCACTTTGGGAAAACTTCCTAATTTCGGAACGAATGAAAGTATTGAGTTACCAAAACAGCATGGCGAAACCTTATTTTTGGCGTACCACCCAACAGCAAGAAGTAGATTATGTAGAAACCGTTGCAGATGAGGTTAATGCATATGAATTCAAATGGAAAGCTAAAAAAGTAAAACTATCCAAAACTTTTTCAGATAATTATAAAGGAAGTTTTACTGTTGTAACTACTGATAATTTTAGAGAGTTTTTGAAATAAAAAAAACCGAAGTATTAAGCTGCGGTTTGATGGATTTTGAAGAAATATTTAACTATTCATCATGTTTAATTTCAATACATCAATTGCCTCCAGCTTTAGCTGGAGGAATAAAATTGTGCTTATTTTTAATGGCTTTAGCCAAAATAGCATACTGTTTTGGCTAAAGCCAATTTATATTCATTCCTATCCCTCCAGCTAAAGCTGGAGGCAATTGAAAATTATCGACAAGGGAAATTTAACTAAAAAACGACTTCACCTGATCTACATCAAATGATTTTTTTTCTTCATCGACAGTGATAATACTCGTGGCAACAGCTTTCTTTTTGCCTTGTAGCAACGCAATTTTTTCTTCGATAGTATCTTTGCAAATCATTCGGTAGGCCATTACTTTTTGTTTTTGTCCAATACGGTAACAGCGGTCAATGGCTTGGTTTTCGACAGCGGGATTCCACCACGGATCGACCAAGAAAACATAATCGGCTTCGGTTAAATTGAGTCCTGTTCCTCCCGCTTTCAGGCTAATTAAAAACACTCGGACATCTTTATTGTTCTGGAAATTATTCACTTTTTCTTCTCGATTGGTCGTTTGTCCGTCGAGATATTCGTAGTGAATTTGCTCTTCGTCCAATCGTGTTTTGATGAGTCCTAGCATTTTTACAAATTGCGAAAACACTAATATTTTATGATTTCCTGTTTTTTCTTTGATGTTTTCGATCAATAAATCCAGTTTGACGGATTGGTTTCCATAATCTTCCTCATCCGAAATTAAGGCAGGCGAATTGCATATTTGTCTCAATTTGGTCAATCCTTCCAAAATATACATTTGGGCATTTTCGACTCCGTTTTCGTCTATTTTATTGATGAGATAATCACGGTATTTATTTTTAAAACTGTCATACACTTTGCGCTGTTCGTTCCCCATTTCGCAATAAATAATGCTTTCGGTTTTCTCCGGCAGTTCTTTGGCAACCTGCTCTTTGGTTCTTCGAAGCAAGAATGGCGCAATCATTTTGCTCAACAAATGCGAGGCATCGTGATTTTTTTCTTTGTCAATGGCATCCGAAAATTCGTTTTTGAAATGCGTCATATTTCCCAACAACCCCGGATTGATAAAGTTCATTTGGGCATACAAATCAAAAGTATTGTTCTCAATCGGAGTACCTGTAAGCACCAATCGGTTATAGGAATTCAATAAGCGAACGGCTTTGTATCGTTTAGAATTGGGGTTTTTGATTGCCTGACTTTCGTCCAAAATAATATAGTTGAATTTAAAATCTTTCATAAATTCCACATCATTCAGCAACGAGCCATAAGTCGAAATTATCAGGTCGTATTTAGAGAAATCGTCTTTGTTTTCCATTCGATTAGAACCCACAAAAGCCAACATTTTTAGCGTAGGACAAAATTTTGCAATTTCGTTTTTCCAGTTGAAAATCAAAGAGGTTGGTGCGATGATTAGAGAAGGCTGACATTTTTTGTCTTTTAGTTTCAAATACTGCAAAAACGTAATGGCTTGCAGCGTTTTTCCCAATCCCATATCATCGGCCAAGCAACCACCCAATTGGTTTTTGTCCAAGAAGGCCAACCAGTTCAATCCGTGATGCTGATAATCTCTTAATTTGGCTTTGATGCCTTTTGGAATCGGGACTTCTTCTATATTCGAGATGTTTTGTAAGCGTTTCTTTTTTTCTAATAATTCAATTAGAAACGGAGGTTTTTTCTCCATTTCTTCAAACAATTCATCGATGATTCCAAACTGATAATTAGAAAGTTTGATGCCGTCTTTCTTAATTTCTCCAACTTTAAAATAATTGGAGAATTTTTTCATCCATTCTTCGGGTAGAATTCCTAGCGTTCCATCGCCAAGTGCCACATAATTGCTTCGTTTTAAAAAGGCTTTTTGCAGTTCTTTTAAACCTACTTTTTGATCACCAAAACGAATGTCGATTTCCAAGTCAAACCAATCAATATCCGATTTTAAACCAACTCTAATAACGGGTTTATTGATATTGAATTTAAACGATTTTAAGTTATTGGCTCCAAAAACTTTCATTTCCTGCTGATGCATTCTGTCGGTAGCGTGTAGCATCCAAAAGTTTTCCATCAATTGCTCGGGTGTGAGGAAAAAGAATTCGTCTTGCTCGGCAAATGCAGGATGTAAACCCCTAAATTCTTCTAAAAAATTATCCTCAAAGGACTGATTTCGTTCTTGGAATACAATCGTTTTTTTGTCCGTGTCGTTCTTCGATTCTTCCAGAAGCATTTCATTCGAAAAAACCGGAATTAATTGATTCGGGTATTGAACAGCAGGTTTGAAAACGATATATTGACCGTCAAAATCGGTAATATATACGTGTTTTTCTAAGGTTGTTTCTTCAATATTAACTTTACTTTTTTTGAACATTGTTGTCTGAATTTCGAATTTTTCAGACAATGGTTTTACTATTTTTTCAAAAAAATTGGGTGTGTCTTTTTTTAGATAATTAATCTCTGCATAATTGCTAAAATGGTTGAGATATACCGAAAGTTTAGCGTCATTTATGGGTACAATTACATCATCTGCAAAAATGAATAAAGGAGTGATTTGTATGGCGGCAGCATCTAAATTATAGTTTTTGTCGTTTAGCGCAACTTTAGCTTTTAAGGTATAAAAATAGGCGGTTTCACTTATTGTAAAGAACAACTTTATCGTTTTGTTGTCATAGATGCAAGGGGTTAAGTTTTTGCAAACCAAGTTATTATTACGGTCATACGTATAACTAAAATTGTTTTGCAATACTTCCAAAAGTTTCTGACTAGAAACGATGGCTTTTTTTAAATAATTTGCGTCTTTTGTAGATCTGTATTTGGACAATGCGGTGTTGATTTGCATTGTTTTTACAATCAAAGTTTGCTCTTTCTCTGAACTATAAATTGTCAAGGCATCCTCAAAATTGTAGTGGTTTATTCGTGTAATTGAGGACGAGAAATCAGTTTTCGCTTTATTGTATTTCGCTTGAAAAAGAAAGAGTTCGGTAAATTTTTTTCGTTCAAATTCAAAACAAATTCCTAAACCAAAATCATTGTCATTGCTTTCTAAAAAAGGCAAATTTATAGTGGTTTCTATTTCTTCAGTTTTGAATATTTTAGAGTAATCTCTGGAATCGGTTGTGATGTTTTTTGCTTTTGGTTTTGCTTCAAATCCTTTGGTAGTAATTTTAAAAGTAAAAACACTATTGTAATCATCCTCCATTGTGAAACCGTATTTTGCAATGGCTTCTTTTGTTTTTTCTTCGATATAGTTTTTAGCAAACAAATTTTCTCCAAAAGTCATTTTTATTTCTTGTAGTGCTTTCCCTATATGTTCGCAGGATTTTTTTGCTTTGGTGCAACTACATTCAAATTCCAAAATTTCGGTTTCGGGGTTGTATTTGAATACTTGTCGGTGTCCGTTCCAACTCGTTGTTTGCGTGCTTACTTCAGTTTGGGAGACGGTCGTTATTTTACAATCATCATAATTGTAGCCACGGTATCTAGGGGCAACTGTCCAATTGTTAATCGTGTTTGAAGAAATAATACCGTCAAACAGTCTGGCTTGATTGCCTTTGAGCTTTTCGATTTTATTTGCTGTTGTAATAGGCAGTTCTTCAAATAAACTATAAATTTTTTCCTCTTTTGTAGCTAAAGTTGAAGCTGTTTTTTGAATTACTGTTGGGATAATATCACCATTATAATCTTCTATTATTATCTTTAATGAGGCAATTATGTGTTTACAAATACCAGAATAGGTTTTTTTGTAGGGACATGAGCAAGAGGTACTTATGTTATTGTTTTCTATGTCGATTTTTATGAGGTATTCGCCATAATTACCTTCGCATTCTAATTCAAAATTATTTGGGGAATATTGGGTAATAGTTGGATATACATAATGGGAATTACTCCTTGAATTGGGATTGCTATTTGCCTTGATGTATTGTTTTATTGCCTTGATATCCATTCTAAATCTTGTTTTGTCAAATGTATTGAAAGATTAGTTTTTAAGAAAGATATTTAAAAAAAAACCGAAGCATTACTACCTCGGTTTAAATCTGAAATCAAAAAATCGTTAATCAGCAAACACAAATCTATACTAACCCCGCTCTTTTTAATAAAGCATCTGCTTTTGGTTCTTGCCCTCTAAAGCGTTTGTAGAGTTCCATTGGCAATTCGGTGCCGCCTTTTGAAAGTACGTTGTCTTTGAATTTTGTCGCCACTTCTTTATTGAAAATGCCTTTTTCTTGAAAATAAGCAAACGCATCGGCATCGAGCACTTCTGCCCATTTATAGCTATAATATCCAGACGAATACCCACCTGCAAAAATATGGGAGAAAGAAACCGACATACAGTTTTCGGCTACATCTGGATATAAGGAAGTGCCTTCAAAAGCCGTTTTTTCAAACGCTTTGATGTTAGTAATCGCACTTGGATTGTTACTATGAAAGGCCATATCTAAAATACCAAAACTCAATTGGCGTAGCGTAGCCATTCCTTCTTGGAAACTGGCACTTTCTTTTATTTTATCTACATATTCTTGAGGAATAATTTCGCCAGTTTCATAATGTTTCGCAAATAAAGCCAGCGCTTCTGGTTCGTAGCACCAGTTTTCCATCACCTGACTTGGTAATTCTACAAAATCCCAGTATACTGAGGTTCCTGACAAACTTGGATAAATAGTATTGGCCAACATACCGTGTAATCCGTGACCAAATTCATGGAATAAAGTCGTTACTTCATTAAAAGTTAGCAAGGAAGGTTTGGTGGCGGTTGGTTTGGTGAAATTGCAAACATTAGAAATGTGAGGTCTTTCGTTTATGCCGTCTTTGATGTATTGTGATTTGAAAGAAGTCATCCAAGCACCGTTTCGTTTGCCTTTTCTTGGGAAAAAATCGGCGTAGAAAATAGCTACGAGTTCGCCAAATTCATCTTTCACTTCATAGGTGGTTACTTCTTCGTGGTATTTATCGATGTCGAAAATTTCTGTAAAGGTTAATCCAAATAATTTATTGGCAATGGTAAACGCTCCGTTCAAAACGTTTTCTAATTGAAAGTAAGGTTTCAGTTTTTCATCGTCCAAATTGAATAGTTTTTGCTTCAATTTTTCAGCATAATAAGCGCCATCCCATTTTTCTAATTGTTCAATGCCATCTAATTCTTTGGCGAAAGCCGATAATTCAGCAAATTCTTTTTCGGCTGCTGGTTTGGCTTTGGTCAGTAAATCATTCAAAAACGATTTGACTTTGTCGGGATGTTGCGCCATTCTTTCTTCTAAAACAAAATGAGAATGCGTTTCATAGCCCAATAAATTAGCTCTTTCGTAGCGTAACTTGGTAATTTTCAAAGCTATTTCTTGATTGTCGAATTCGTTATTTTGAAATGCTTTTTTACCAGCAGCGATTGCTATTTCTTTACGCAATTCACGATTCTCGGCATAGGTCACAAACGGAAGGTAACTTGGGAAATCCAACGTGAAAATCCAACCCTCCAAATCCTTGCTTTTGGCCAATGCACTAGCGGCTTCAATAGCACCTTCTGGTAAACCTTTTAAATCGG
>JAGOFG010000297.1 GCA_017997335.1 Flavobacterium sp.
TATTAGCTAATTTTGTTGAGTAGACGTCAAATGGTATTCCAATATAAAATCAACGACATTTTGACCTATTTCTAATTAATTTTTAAAACATTTAACGACAAAAAGTCATAAAAAGAGACAATATGAGCCTATTTAATTCCATTTTTGGTAGTTCTGATGAAAAAAAAGAAAAGCTTAGTAATGTCAATTGGATTCCATTGCAATTGATGGGGCAATTGGATGAAATAATTGCTTTGTCAAAAGAAAAGCCAGTTCTAATCTTTAAGCATAGTACACGTTGTAGTATTAGTAGATTTGCATTGAAGCAATTTGAAAATGAATTTGATTTGCAAAATCAGATAGATGCTTATTTTCTAGATTTATTGGAGTTTAGGGACATTTCAAATGAAATTGCAAGTCGTTTTGGAATTATGCATCAATCGCCGCAACTTCTTTTGATAAAAGAAGGAAAGGTGCTTTATGACGCTTCTCACAGCGATATTCAAGCGAATGAATTGAAGAAATATATTTAGCTTTTATTCTATCAAAAAAAAAATCTCATTCAATAAAGAATGAGATTTTTTTTGAAATATAATAGACAAATTAATGTCCTCCAGCAATTTTTTTATCGAAATCAATGCCTTGAGCTCTAAGGATTCCGCTTACTCTCCAAGCATAAAAAGCTAAGTAAGCAAAACATAGAATTCCAACAATATAACTCTCTTGGATTCCGATTCCTTCAGCTACTTTACCTTGTAACACACTGATAAAACCACCACCCATAATCATCATAATTAAGAAGCTACTTCCTTGGCTAGTGTTTTTTCCAAGTCCACTTACTGCTAATGTAAAGATACAAGGCCATAAGGTACTACAAAATAAACCAACACTTGTGAGAGCGTAAACACTTACCATTCCACTTGTTGTCATTCCTATTCCTGTCGCAATGATTCCAAGCGTTGAAAAAATTAATAACATTCTAGCTGGGTTTCCTTTACTAGCCATATCAGCAGCAATTAAAACCAAAATTACTAATCCGTAAACGTAAAAAGGAGTCAAGTCGTGTTTTGCAATTGCGTTAACTCCTAAAAACACACCAAAAGCTAGGTAAGGAGCAATGAATCGCAATATTTTTTGCCAACTCATATTGTCAGTGAAAGCTTCAACAGCTCCTGTCCAACGACCAATCATCAAACTCGCCCAATATAAAGAGATATACGGTGCTACATCTTTCGTTAGAAAGCCTAATTTACTTTCCATATAAGCTGGTAAGTTACTTGCTGTAGAAACTTCAACACCTACATACAAGAAAATAGCAATCATACCCATTACTAACTGAGGGTATTGTAAAGCTGATTTTTTTGCAGGAACTCCATCGTGAGCTTCTGTTTCTTCAACCAAAGCTGGTTTGTCTGGTAAAGATGAAAATTTTAGAAGTATTGCCACTAATAAAAATGCAACTCCTAGCACTAGGTAAGGAATTTTTACACTTTCGATACTTGCACTTGTATTGGCATTTGCACTTGAACCAAAAATGGCAAAGCTAACAATAAGCGGCCCTATTGTTGTACCAAAATTGTTTATCCCTCCGGCTAAAGTAAGACGTTGTGAACCTGTTGTGATGGGACCTAAAGCAATCGCAAGAGGATTAGCAACAGTTTGTTGCAATGAAAAACCTAAACCAACAATAAAAAGACCAGCGAGCATTAAAGGAAAAGAACCTGTATTCGCTGCTGGATAAAATAAAAGGGTTCCTAAAGCTGAGATTAATAGCCCTAAAGAAAGACCATTTTTATAGCCGATTTTGTTTACTAAATCTTCTTTGATTGCTACGGAAACTCCCATGTAGATTAATGAACCTACTGTGTAAGCAATATAAAATGCAAAAGCAACTAATTGGCTTTCACCTTGTGATAAATTGAATGCGGTTTTGAAAACAGGGATTAAGATGTCATTACTTGCAGCGACAAATCCCCAAAAAAAGAAGACAGTTACTAGGGGAATAAATTGCCCCCAATTGGTTTTTAAATTTTCAGAATTCATAATTTAAATTTAATTAATAGGTTAGTAAAATAATTGTTGCTGCAATACCGTAAATGTATTTCTTAACTAACAGATAAAAAAATTATTTCGATGAAAAATCGTTACTTTTAAACCAACAGCCTGTTTTTTTCTACAAAATGCTAATTTTCAATTTTAAAAATGAGAGGGAATTTAATCTAAAATCTTACTCTTCATTTCTTTACTATAATTTCTTCCAATTGGTAATGTGTAAGAAGTAATTTGTATTCTATTTCCTTCAATAGTTTTTACTTTATCTAAGGCGATGGTGAAGGATTTGTGTATTCGAATAAAACGTTCTTCAGGGAGTTCTTCAGTCAATGAAGAAAGGGATTTATGCGTGATATAGGTTTTTTCTGGAGTTACCACTTTGATGTATTCTTTCATTCCCTCGATAAAAAGAATCTCATCAATGTTAATCTTAACCATTTTTTTATCGACTTTGATAAAAATGTGGGGTTCAACACGGTGATTATCTTGTTTTGAAACCATTCGGTTTTGAAACTCACCAGTTATTTTCGAAATACATTTTATAAAGCGT
>JAGOFG010000298.1 GCA_017997335.1 Flavobacterium sp.
ACTAATTTTTGATTTTTATATTAATAGTAGTATTCACGTGGGTTTGTCTTGTTATGCTCTGGTGAGAATGACGCAACACATGTTCCATATTCCAATAGATGTGCCAGTTGCTCACTTTGCTTTTTTTGGAACAATTGTAGGGTATAATTTTGTAAAATATAATGCATTAGCTAGGGTTCAAAGATTACGGATGCGCAAGGAATTAAAAATGATTACTTTATTTAGCTTTTTTGCCCTTTTGTTCGTTGGATATTATTTTTTTCAACTACAAAGAATAACCCAAATAGTTGCAGTAGTTTTCTTGAGTATTACAGTATTGTATACACTTTCCTTTTTTCCAAATAAGAAGAATGCCCGGAATTGGGCTGGAGTCAAAATTTATATTGTAGCCTTGTGTTGGGTAGGAGCGACCTTAGCCTTGCCGGTTTTGAATGCTACTATTTCAGTAACTACTGATTTTTATTTGAAATGTGTGCAACGTTTTATCTTGATTTTTGTATTGGTGCTAGTTTTTGAAATTATAGATTTATCAAATGATGATCCACATCTTAAAACCGTCCCGCAACAAATAGGAGTAAAGCGCACTAAAATAGTAGGATTGTTACTTTTGCTTCCGTTTTATTTGTTGGAATTTTTCAAAAATAATTTTGATAAAAATCAATTGATTATCAACTTGGTTTTAGTGATTCTTATTTCATTTTTTATGCTTTTTGCTACTGAAAAAAGATCTAAATATTACACTTCTTTTTGGGTAGAAAGCATTCCGATAGTTTGGTGGTTGCTTTTGATTTTTGTTTAAAAAAAACCCGAAGCAGTACGCCTCGGGTCTCAACTGTTTGTTTCTATACCAATCCAGCTCTTCTCAACAAAGCTTCGGGTTTAGGTTCTTGTCCTCTAAAGCGTTTGTACAAAATCATGGGATGTTCTGTTCCTCCTTTTGAAAGCACATTTTCTTTGAATTTTGTGGCTACTTCTTTGTTGAAAATCCCTTTTTCTTGGAAATACTCAAAAGCATCTGCATCTAGAACTTCGGCCCATTTATAACTGTAGTAGCCCGAAGAATAACCACCTTGAAAAATATGAGAGAAAGAAGTGCTCATCGCATTTTCCTTAACATCAGGATAGAGTTGTGTAGAGGCAAATTGTTTGGTTTCAAAAGCTTTAATATCTTTGATGTTAGAAGGGTCTTGTGCGTGCCAGCCCATGTCTAGTAATCCAAAACTTATTTGACGCATTGTTGCCATTCCTTCTTGAAAACTGGCGCTCTCCTTGATTTTGTGTACTAATTCCATCGGAATCATTTCGCCAGTTTGATAATGATAGGCAAACAAAGCCAATGCTTCTGGCTCGTAGCACCAATTTTCCAGAATTTGGCTTGGTAATTCGACAAAATCCCAATACACTGAAGTTCCAGATAAACTTGGATACGTGGTGTTAGCAAGCATTCCGTGTAATGCGTGACCAAATTCATGAAACAAGGTCGTTACTTCGTTGAATGTTAATAACGATGGTTTTGTTTCCGTTGGTTTCGTGAAATTACACACAATTGAAATATGTGGTCTTTCATTAGTCTCTTTTTTGATGTATTGCGATTTAAAAGACGTCATCCAAGCACCGTTTCGTTTACCTTTTCTTGGAAAGAAATCAGCATAAAAAACAGCAACCAGTTGGTCGTCTTCATCTTTTACTGTGTATGTTTTTACTTCTTCATGGTATCTGTCCACGTCGTAGATTTCTTCAAAAGTGATTCCGTATAATTTTTGCGCTACTGTAAAAGCGCCGTCCAACACTTTTTCTAGTTGGAAATACGGTTTTAATATTTCATCATCTAAACTGAATAATTTTTGTTTTAATTTTTCAGAATAGTACGCGCCATCCCATTTTTCTAAATGATCAATTCCGTCTAGTTCTTTTGCAAAAGCAGTCAATTGGGCAAATTCTTTCAAAGCTGCCGATTTGGCTTTTTCCAATAAGTCATTCGAGAATGTTTTTACTTTCTCTGGACTTTCGGCCATTCGCTCTTCAAGAACAAAATGGGCATGAGTGGCATACCCTAAAACTTGCGCTCTATCAAAACGTAATTTCGCAATTTTTAGCACGATTTCCTGATTGTCAAATTCATTGTTTTGAAAACCTTTGGCGCCAAAAGCAATTGCCATTTTCTTGCGCAATTCACGATTATCAGCGTACGTCACAAATGGAACATAGCTAGGATAATCCAAGGTAAAAATCCAACCTTCTTTTTCTTGGCTTTTGGCCAAAGAGTGAGCGGCTTCGATGGTGCCTTCCGGTAAGCCAGCTAAGTCGCTTTTGTCGGTAATATGCAATTGATAGGCTTGGGTTTCGGCTAAAACATTTTCGCCAAACTGCAAACTCAATTTTGATAGTTCTTTGTCAATTTCTCGCAGTTGATTCTTTTTGTCTTCCGGTAAATTGGCTCCGTTTCGAGAAAAGCTTTTGTATTTTTTGTCCAAAAGCGTGGTTTGCTCCGGATTTAGATTCAGTTTGTCTCGTTGTTCATACACCGTTTTCACTCTGGCGAATAAATCAGGATTAAGGCGGACATCGTTTCCAA
>JAGOFG010000109.1 GCA_017997335.1 Flavobacterium sp.
TCAAAGGCGAAGATAAAGCGTATTAATATGGAAAAACTAGTTTCTATCATCATTCCAACCTACAATTCAGCCGATTTTATTGCTGATACGCTTGCTTCGGTACAACAACAAACGTATCCCAATTGGGAAGTAATTTTGGTAGACGATGGCTCAACAGATATAACGCTCGCCATCGCTCAAAATATCGCTCAAACCGACCACCGCATTCGGATTTTCAAAAATCCAACCAACTCCGGAACAGGTGTTACGCGCAACAACGCCCTCCATCATTGCCAAGGCAACTACATCGCTTTTTTAGACGCCGATGATGTATGGAAACCCAATAAATTGGAGCGTCAACTTCAATTTATGCAAGAACAACAACAGCCGTTTACTTTTTCTTTTTACGAATGCATAGACGAAGCAGGAAATCCATTGCATAAAGTAGTCGAAGCGCCCAGAAATTTATCCTACCGTCAGCTGTTTTTTTGCAACTATGTGGGCAACTTAACAGGTATTTACGATGCAGATTTTTTCGGAAAAATCGCCATTTCTTCCATTCGAAAACGTCAAGATTGGATGCTTTGGCTTACCATTCTCAAGAAATTGAAAAGTGCCAAACCCGTCCCCGAAAGTTTGGCCTATTACCGCATTCGCAACAATTCGCTTTCGGCTTCAAAGGTCGCCTTATTGCAACACAACTTTGCCGTTTATCGCCAATTTCATCGGTATAATTTTGTGGCGGCTTTATTCATTATGCTCGGCTTCTTGTTCACACAGTTACTTATAAAACCAAGGTATATCAAAAATGTAGTTACTGTTTAGAAGCAGAAACAATGGGTTTTATCAGCTAGCATCGTCCCGTGATCCGCTATATCTTTGTTTTTTTAAAGAAAAAAAACAAAGGATGCCGCTCCTCCCGGGGCTAAAAAGGAGAGATTTAGCCTATTTGTTGGCAATCAAAGAACGATTTTGGTCTTTAGTAGAGTTTAAAACTATCCACTTTGAGTGTATTTAACTTCTAACCATTTTATTACCGAAAATTTTAAACTATTCATAATTGGAATAATTTGCGAATTCGCGGTAATTTTTTTTGAATATAACCTCTTAAAATTTCTGTATTTCAATACACTTGGATTGAAAGTCTAAAGTGGATTATTTTTTATACCCAATAGTTGGTCTGGGTGACTCGTTTTCTTTTTTCTCGATCAACTCATCCAAATACGAAAAAACCAACTCAATATTTTTGTCGTGATTTTCTAATTTTTTCTGAATCTGGAGGATGTCGATTTTTAATTCTGTGGTGTCCAAAAGCATTTGTCGTACTTTGGTAAAAATGCGCATAATTTGAATATTTACCTGAATGGCTTTGTCGCTTTTTAATACACTCGATAACATTAAAACGCCGTGTTCGGTGAAAGCCATAGGTAAATAGCGCAAGCCCATCTTATCCGAATTGGAGGTCGCAAATTGCGACCTCCAATTTTCAAATTCTGATTTAGTAAGCTCAAACATAAAATCTTCTGGAAAGCGTGAGATATTACGTTTAACTTGCTCTTTTAATCTTTTAGTCTCAATCCCGTAAAGTATCGCCAAATCACGATCCAGCATCACTTTTTGGTTACGGATAAAGTATATTTTGTTAGCAATAGTTTCTTCCGAAAGTAGCGAATTGATAGTCATATGTTCTCTTTTGAAAACACTAATATACGATTTTATTTACTTTTTAAAAATGAAGTAAACTGCTTCAATTTGCCACGATGACTTCGTTCGAGTTTTTCTTTTCGAATGAAACTAAATTGCAATCCACTTTCTAAATACAAGGCAATCGCACTTTCTATTTTTTGAATTTGTGCTGCGGTCAATTCGGTTTGACTTACATATTCAATTTCAAACGTATCGATTTGGGTTTGTTTGATGATAAATTCTTTGATAGTACCGTCATCTTCAATGATACTCTTGGTTACGTAGTAAAAAGTCAGCCCCGGTGATTTTTTTCCACTAGGTAGTTGCGCCACATCATTGGTTCGACCAATTAGTTGTTTGAGAACAGGTTTTTTTGCAGTGCTTTTTTCATCCAAAATTCCAATGTCACCCAAGTCATAGCGAATAAAAGGATGCGCTTTATTGAAGAGAGAAGTAATCACAATTCGTCCAGGAGTACCATTAGGAACTGCTTGATTGTTCTCGTCCAAAATTTCTACAAATAAAGTTTCAGCGTTGACTTGCCATTCTCCATCTCGATTTTCAAAGGCAATCAAATCCAACTCAGACGCGCCGTATTCATTAACCACCGGAACGCCAAATTGTTTTTCTAAGAGTATCTTGTCTTCTGGGAAAAGCATTTCTGAAGTGACAACACAAACCTTCAGTGTAGGACAAATCGTTTTGAGCACCTTGTTTTTTTGCTGTAAAAATTTGGCAAACAATACTATCGAAGAAGTATAACCATTGATGTAATCAAATTTTTTGGTCTCAAATTCTTTCAAAAAACCATTTAAAATTCTATCCGACAAATCAAAAATAGGAAAGCGATAGCGATGACTCAAAAAGTCTTTCAATCGTTCTTTTCTATAGCCCAAAAAATCCATCGGAATGCCGTAAAATCTGGCCTGATAGGAGCTGTTAAAATCGATACCGTGCCAACCAAATCGGGCGATATTCGATGCCCAAGTTAGCGCATGGGCGTATTTGTCTTTGGCAAAAACAAAAGGAGTTCCACTTGAGCCGGAGGTTTTATTGAGATACACATTTTTGGTTGTAAAGCCTTTCGACAAACGTTCCGCCAATGGTTTTTGAAGATTATGTTTGTTCAAAACAGGTAAATCGTTCCAGTTTTCAATGCTTGTTTTGCCAACCAATGTTTTATAAAAAGCATTGTTCTCTAAATGATACGTCACAATTTCGCTCTTTTTTTTGGCTAAAAAGGCCTGGTGTTCGGCATCGGATAATTTAAAAATGGTATCCAATTCCAATTCTGCTTCACGAATTGGGAAACCATTAAGTCGAAGGGTTAAATTAAAAAGACGAAACATTGCATAAAATTTTATCAAAAATAAACTATCTAAGTGGGCATCGGCAGATATACACGAACTTTTTACAATTAAATTATTTTTTACGTTCAAAAGCAATTATTTTTGCACCACTTCTTCAATAGGAGAAAAATCAACACAATAAACAACTACAACATGAATATTTTACTATTAGGTTCAGGTGGAAGAGAACACGCTTTTGCTTGGAAAATGACTCAAAGTCCACTTTGTGACACGCTATTTGTAGCGCCTGGAAATGCAGGAACAGCAACGATAGCAACCAATTTAGATTTTAGCGCTACAGATTTTGAAGCCATCAAAGCCGTGGTGATAAAAGAAAACATAGAGATGGTAGTCGTAGGACCAGAAGACCCATTAGTAAAAGGCGTGTATGATTTCTTTTTGAATGATGCAGATTTAAAACACATCCCTGTTATTGGTCCATCAAAATTGGGAGCGCAACTTGAAGGAAGTAAGGAATTTGCCAAAGAATTCATGATGAAGCACCAAGTTCCTACTGCAGCTTACGATAGTTTTACAGCCGAAACAGTTGAAAAAGGGTGCGAATTTTTAGCAACACTACAACCGCCATACGTTCTTAAAGCCGATGGATTAGCTGCTGGAAAAGGTGTTTTAATCATTCAGGATTTAGCCGAAGCCCAAACCGAATTACGCAATATGTTGGTAGGCCAAAAATTTGGCGCTGCAAGTTCAAAAGTCGTTATCGAGGAATTTTTGGACGGAATTGAATTGAGTTGTTTTGTGCTAACCGATGGTAAAAGCTACAAAATTTTGCCTACAGCCAAAGATTACAAACGCATTGGCGAAGGAGACACCGGATTGAATACTGGCGGAATGGGAGCGGTTTCTCCAGTGCCTTATGTAGATGCTGTTTTGATGGAAAAAATCGAAACACGAATTGTTCAACCTACTATTGCTGGTTTGCAAAAAGATGGCATTCCGTACAAAGGTTTTGTATTCATTGGTTTGATTAACGTGAATAACGAACCTATTGTAATTGAGTATAATGTTCGTATGGGTGACCCAGAAACAGAAGTAGTGGTACCACGTTTGAAATCGGATATAGTGGAGTTGTTTTTGGCAGTAGCCAATGAAAAACTAGACGAATTCAATTTAGAAGTTGATGAAAGAAGCGCTACTACCGTAATGATAGTTTCAGGAGGTTATCCAGAAGATTTCGAGAAAGGGAAAGTAATTTCAGGTTTAGAAAACGTAGAAAACTCTATTGTTTTCCACGCGGGTACTAAATTAGACAAAGGAGCTGTTGTTACTAATGGTGGACGAGTGATGGCTATTACTTCTTACGGAAATAATTTTCAAGAAGCTTTGCAGCAATCTTATGACAATGTATCTAAAATTCAATTCGAGAAAATGAATTATAGAAAAGATATAGGATTTGACTTAGTGTAAAAGTCTCCATAGAAAAGCCCAGTAGTAAAACAGTAACTACTGGGCTTTTTTTATTTTAGCCGTAAAATAGAAATAAACTATTTTAAGAAAGAGTGTGCAGTCGTGTCTTGGTTTTCAGTTCCTGCTTCGTCAAAAATTTGTAATTGTTTGATCCAATATACAATGGCAGCAGCACAAATAATCATAAAAATCCAGTTGATGAAATTGGCACCAAACCAAGAAATAAGTTCAAATTCACGTAACAAATCTAGTGGTTTTAATAAAATGTCTTCAAACAAGAATTGTATTGCTTCGAAAAATGCTTTCATAATTTATAAAATTAATGGTGTGTTGGGTTTATAAGAGTAGCGAAAGAGTCAAAGCAATCAAAAAAATGAAGAATCTTTAGTCACTTGCGCAATTCCTTTTTAAACAAGTATTATATTTACAGTCACAAAAGTATAAAATATCCTTATGATTACAAGTGTTTTTAAAAAATCTACACCATTAAATTATTCGTTAGTAGTAATTTTAATGTTGTTTTTCTTTTTATTGTATCAATTTCAAGATTTGGCTTGGTTCAAATCTATGTTGTTGATAGCACAAAAGGTGTTTATTTTTCTGCTTTTGGTAGGAACACTTTTTGTTGTTAATTTTATTTGCAAAAAGAATGGACTCAGCAAAGACAGTACCTACACGGTTTTCTTCTTTTTGTTGTACTTGCTTTTCTTCCCTTCATTGTTTGATAATTTGAAAATTGTTGCGGCTAATGTTTTTTTGCTTTTAGCTCTTAGACGATTACTTTCTTTACAATCCTTAAAAGCCTCGAAGGAGAAAATTTTTGATGCCGCTTTATGGATTTTGATTGCCTCAATTTTTCAACCATGGTGTATTTTGTTCATTGCGTTGGTATTTATATCGGTGCTTTTTCACGTATCTAGCGATTATAGAAATTGGTTTTTACCTTTCATAGCATTATTGGCGGTAGCGATTGGTTTTTTGGTTTTCCTTACTTTTGAAAATACTACAGTAGAAGAATTTTGGTTAAATAAGTTGTATGTAGATCCTGCATTAAATTATTTTACAAATAACTATCAAAATTGGGCTTTCTCGATTTTTATGACAACGGCTCTTTTTTTTCTAATAATTATGTTATTATCCTATGCGAGTAAACCTCAGTTGTTGCATAGCTCTTACAAAAAGCTGATTGCATTTTTTATAATTGCGATAGTTGTTTTTTTCATTTCACCTGATAAAAATAACGATGTATTGCTTTTTGCTTTTGCGCCATTGGCCATTATGGGAACCAATGCCCTAGAAGTCTTTCAGCAGCAGTTAAAACAAGAATTAATTTTAGGAGTTTTGATTGTTTGCAGTCTATTTACTTTCTTTTCTCAGTTATAGTTTAGGACCGTAAGCCAAATCGCCGGCATCTCCTAGTCCAGGAACAATATAGCTTTTTTCGTTTAATTTCTCGTCGATTGCTCCAATCCAAAGGTGGCAAGTGCTGGGCAAATGTGCTTTTAAGTAAGCGATTCCTTCTGGCGCAGCAATAACCACCGCAATGTGTAGCGCGGCAGGTGTTTTCTTTTCAACCAATTTTTTATAAACTGCAACAATAGATTGTCCAGTGGCTAGCATTGGGTCAACAAGAAGCACGTTTTTGCCTTCAATGTCGGCTACGGCTTGGTATTCGACTAAAATATCAAAGTAATCATCATTATTCGGATGATGACGATAGGCAGAAATAAACCCATTTTCGGCAGCATCAAAGTAGTTCAAAAAACCGTGATGCAAGGTTAATCCAGCTCGAAGTATGGAGCAAATTACTAGGGGATCTTTGATTTTTGTGGTAGCTTTTGTTCCCAGTGGAGTCGAAATGGAAACGTCTTCATAGGATACTACTTTGCTTAATTCATAGGCCATAATTTCGCCAATACGTTCAATATTTCTGCGAAAACGAAGGCTGTCATTTTGAATGGAAACATCGCGGATTTGTGCTAAAAAATGATTTAAAACACTATTTGATTCCGATAAATTATGGATTTGCATGATAAGCGAATTTGAAATTTAATTTTTGTAAAATTTTGAATACTATAAAAGTATAAAAAGTATCTTTGTCTTTTTAAAATTTAAAAGATATGTTTTCAAAATTAGCGTATTCCGTATTCGAGCAAAGCATCAAAGATTATCATCAATTTGATAGTGTTGATCAACCGATAAATAATCCTTACCCAAAAGAAAAATTCGAGCATTTATTATACTTGAAAAATTGGATAGATACTGTACAATGGCATTATGAAGACATCATCCGTGATCCAAATATCGATCCAGTAGCAGCGTTGACTTTAAAAAGAAAAATCGATGCATCGAATCAAGAACGTACCGATATGGTAGAATATATCGATAGCTATTTTCTTCAAAAATATAGTGGTGTAGCGGTAAAAGATTCTGCAAAAATCAATTCTGAAAGTCCAGCTTGGGCGTTTGACCGTTTGTCAATTTTGGCTTTGAAAATTTATCATATGAACGAAGAAGCCACTCGTGCTGAAGCTTCTCAAGAACACAGAGACAATTGTCAAACCAAGTTAAATGTACTTTTGGAACAAAGAACTGATTTGTCTACAGCCATCGATGATTTGTTGCAAGATATCGAAAACGGTGACAAGTTCATGAAAGTGTACAAACAAATGAAAATGTACAATGACGATGAATTGAACCCGGTTTTATATCAGAATAAAAAATAAACAGTATATTAATTCTTCATTAAAGGAAGTAAGAGCGTTAAGTACCACTTAAAATTCTTATTTCCTTTTTTTTATAAAAGTTACTTCATTGTCTAGTACTATACAACATATCGCGATTATCCGACTTTCGGCTATGGGAGACGTAGCGATGACCGTTCCCGTAATTCGCGCCTTTGCTCAGCAATATCCCAAGGTAAAAATCACGATGGTCTCTCGACCTTTTTTTCAACCTTTCTTTGAAGGCATTCCCAATCTTACTTTTTTTGCTTTTGACGAAAAAGTAAAACACAAAGGATTTTTGGGACTAGTACGCCTTTTTCGTGAGTTGTATTCGCTTAAAATAGATGCTTTTGTAGATTTACACAATGTACTTCGTTCTCAGGTCGTGCGTACCCTTTTTAGATTATCTGGTAAGCAAGTGGTAGCCGTAGATAAAGGCAGAGCTGGCAAAAAAGCCCTAACACGTCCTGAAAATAAGGTTTTCAAACCCTTGACAACGATGTTTGAAAGACATCGCCAAGTTTTTGAAGAACTGGGTTTTACTTTAGATTTATCCCATCCTATCTTTCCTGAAAAAGCGGTTTTGTCCGATGAAATCTTGAAAATCATTGGGAATCCGAATCAAAAATTAATTGGAATTGCTCCTTTTGCACAATATGAATCGAAAGTTTATCCTTTGGACTTAATGCAGGAAGTCATTTCAAAATTAGCAGTTAATCAAGACCAAACTATTTTGCTTTTTGGTGGAGGGAAAAAAGAAACGGAGCTATTGGATGCCTTCGCCAAGCCATTTGGAAACGTAATCAACATAGCTGGAAAACTTACCTTTGCACAAGAACTACAATTGATTAGTAACCTTGACGTGATGTTGTCTATGGATTCAGGCAATGCACATATAGCTGCGATGTTGGGCGTAAAAGTCATTACGCTTTGGGGAGCAACCCATCCTTACGCTGGTTTTTCGCCTTTTAATCAACCCATAGAAAATGCCTTGGTGGC
>JAGOFG010000019.1 GCA_017997335.1 Flavobacterium sp.
TCATAACTCCAGCTTTAGCAGGAGGCAATTGAAAGTAAGACAAGCTGAGTAGTTACAATAATGATAAAAAAAGAGATACATTTATGCATATCTTTTGAGTCATCGTTTAGATTCGAACTTTTTCTTTATTTAATTTTTCTTAAAAATTAACCAAAAAAAAAATATGACTGTCCGTAACTCATACCAACAGTCTAAATAATGACAATATACTTTGCGTCTCTGCGCCTTTGCGTGAAATTGGGCTCGCAAAGGCGCAGAGACGCAAAGATTAGAAAGGATCATATTTGTGAAAAACATTCAACAACTAATTTATTCTGTGAAATGGTACTAGTCACGGATAGTCATATAAAAAACCTCCAAGTTTGCTACGCCAATTCACTTTGTTCGTGTCCTTGAAGGTATTAAAGTCATCGTCCGGATTGGAACCTTTCTTTATCTAATTTTTCTTAAAAATTATTCATAAAAAAACCTCCAATTTTCCTTGAAGGTTTGTAAAGCATCTTCTGGATTCGAATCTTTTCTTTATTTAATTTTTCTTAAAAATTTATCATAAAAAAACTTCCTATTTTCCTTGAAGGTTTGTAAAGCATCTTCTGGATTCGAATCTTTTCTTTATCTAATTTTTCTTAAAAATTTGCCATAAAAAAACTCCAAGTTTCCTTGAAGGTTTATAAAACATCTTCTGGATTCGAACCTTTCTTTATCTAATTTTTCTTAAAAATTTACCATAAAAAACCTCCAAGTATCTTTAAAAGTTATAGAGTCATCGTTCGGATTCGAACCTTTCTTTATCAAATTTTTCTTAAAAATTATCCACAAAAAAACCTCCAACTTTCCTTTGAAGCATTAAAGTCATCGTTCGGATTCGAACCTTTACTTTATCTAATTTTCTTAAAAATTATCCATAAAAAAAACCTCCAACTTTCCTTTGAAGCATTAAAGTCATCGTTCGGATTCGAACCTTTCTTTATCTAATTTTTCTTAAAAATTATTCATAAAAAAAACCTCCAAGTTTCCTTGAAGGTTTCAGAGGCATCGTCCGGATTCGAACCGGAGTAGGAGCTTTTGCAGAGCCCAGCCTAGCCGCTCGGCCACGACGCCATTGTTTAAACGGATTGCAAATGTAATACAAAAATTCCAAAAAGCAAATTTCAAATTCCAAATAAAAAGAGAATGCCTTTTCTTTTGGTTTTTTAATTTTTGAAATTTATTAGCGCGTTTTACTCATAACAATGGTAACCGCTTCTACATCACCACCAATAGGAGGATTTATTTTTGAAACTTCAACTTCAATTTTTGTAATAGTTGGAGCTTCATTCATAGCACGAACAATGATTCTATGAGCTACATTTTCCAATAATTCCGCTCTAATTGCCATTTCTTCTACTACAATACGGTTCAATAATACATAATCTACGGTATCACTTAATTTGTCTGATAGTGCAGATTGTGTTAAATCGGTTTCAATTTCTAAATCTACTCGGTAATCTGAACCTATTTTTGATTCTTCAATTAGACAACCGTGATAAGAAAAGGTGCGTATATTTTTTAGTTTAATTTTGCCCATTATTTGATGAAATAAAGTATTTTTTTCTTGCGTTAAAAGTACAAATTCTTTTGTTTTTTTAATGGAATAAATAAATAAAGAACCCTATTATACCTAGATTCCTCAACAATTTTGATAACTTTGCCGTTCAAATTTCAATATAATGGCTGCAGAAGAAAAATCACTTCATTTTATAGAACAAATCATTGAAGATAGTATTGCTAATGGTTTTCCTAAAGAGCAATTACGCTTCCGTTTTCCACCCGAACCTAATGGTTATTTACACATTGGCCATGCCAAATCTATTTGTCTAAATTTTGGTTTAGGTTTAAAATATAATGCCCCAGTTAATCTTCGATTTGATGATACGAATCCTGCAAAAGAAGAGCAAGAATACGTAGATGCTATCAAAGAAGATGTAAAATGGTTAGGTTTTAATTGGTCGGAAGAATTGTATTCTTCGGATTATTTTCAGCAATTGTATGATTGGGCTATTCTTTTGATAAAGAAAGGAAAAGCTTATGTAGATAGCCAAACTTCAGAAGAAATGGCTGCTCAAAAAGGAACTCCAACGCAACCTGGTGTTGATGGACCTTATAGAAATCGTACTATAGAAGAAAATCTTCAGCTATTTGAAGGCATGAAAAATGGAGATTTTCCTGAAGGTAGCCATGTTTTGAGAGCCAAAATTGATATGGCTTCTACGAATATGTTGATGCGTGATCCATTGATGTACAGAATCTTACATCGTCATCATCATCGTACTGGTAATGACTGGAATATTTATCCAATGTATGATTATGCTCATGGTGAAAGTGATTATTTAGAACAAATTTCTCACTCTATTTGTACTTTAGAGTTTGTAATGCACCGTGAATTGTATGATTGGTTTTTGGATCAAATTTATGATACGAAAAAAGTAAGACCACATCAATATGAATTTGCTCGTTTGAACTTGAATTATACCGTTATGAGCAAACGAAAATTATTACAATTAGTTCAAGATAAAGTAGTTAATGGGTGGGATGATCCAAGAATGCCTACTATTTCTGGTTTACGTAGAAGAGGGTATACCGCTGCTTCTATTCGTAAATTTTGTGATACGATAGGTGTTGCTAAACGTGAAAATATTATTGATATTTCTTTGTTAGACTTCTGCTTACGTGAAGATTTGAATAAAAAAGCACCTAGAGTTATGGCTGTTTTGGATCCTGTAAAATTGGTCATTACTAATTATCCAGAAGACAAAGTAGAGTGGTTAGACGCTGAAAATAATCAAGAAGATGAAACTGCTGGTTTTAGAAAAGTTCCTTTCTCACGTGAATTATACATTGAAAAAGAAGATTTTCTTGAAGTAGCTCCAGCCAAATTTTTCAGATTGAGTATTGGAAATGAAGTACGTTTAAAAAATGGTTATATTATTAAGGGTGAGTCTGTTGTAAAGAATTCCGACGGTTCTATTAAAGAAATTCACGTCACTTATGACACGGATTCTTTGAGCGGAAGTGGGACTGAAGCCAGTAAACGTAAAGTAGCTGGAACACTTCATTGGGTTGCTATTAATTACGCTATTGAAGCAGAAGTTCGTTTGTATGACCGTTTATTTACTGATGAAGCACCTGATAGTCATAAAGAGAAAAGTTTTTTAGAATTTGTAAATCCATCATCTTTGCAAATTGTAACTGGTTATGTGGAACCAAGTTTACAGGAAGCGATTTCTGGTACTCATTATCAATTTCAAAGATTAGGTTATTTTTCTGTGGATAAAGATGCAACTGCTTCAAAATTAGTGTTTAACAAAACAGTTGGTTTGAAAGATGCTTGGGAAGAGAAAGACAAAAAAGAAGCAAATCTTTTGATGAATACTCAAAAAGAAATTAACAAATACGTAAAAGAAAAAGATGATAATGTAGCTTCTACTTTGCTAGCTTCCATTGTTAATAATATTGAAAGTATTGATAATTACAGTTTATTGACTCAAACAGTAACCAAGAACATCAAAAATGATAATAATGCATTATTGTTTTCTAATTTAATTTTGAAATATTCAAATAAAGTATCTTTTAAAGATATTGAATCTGAAGCGTTACAAAAATTGTATACCATGTCTCTAAAAAGTCAATCTACTTTGGTTCGTGAAATCGTTATTCATAATTTACAGAATGATGTTGTTCATTTGAATCAATTTCAAACTTTAATTTAAGATTTTAAAGTATAAGTTTTTATTATAGAAAGCATCCTTTATTGGGATGCTTTTTTATTATTTATAATTTCTATTATAAATTAAAATTTTATTATTTTTTATTATTACAAATGACTTTCATAAATTGATTTTAAGACATTTTTTTTATTTCTACGACTCAATTTATGTCTTTTAAATTTTATTTAAAATAAAAGCTTTATTTTAATTTTTACTCCCTTTTTTAATAGTTTATCACTTTGTTAACTTTGTTTTGTTAATAAAGTAGTATCTTTATAATTAATAACACTAATTTTTAAGTATCATGGCAAGTAACACTGGAAATACGATTTTAGCACTTTTAACAGGAGCTGCTATTGGAGCAGGAATTGGAATTTTATTTGCTCCCGACAAAGGAACTAATACACGAAGAAAAATTCGTGAAGGAGTTGATGAAGCTAAAGAAAATTTAAATGAAAAATTTTCTGAAGTTTCTGAAAAATTAGTTGAAAAGGCTTTTTTAACAAAAGACAATTTTGATGAAAATTTTGAAAATTTTGTTTCTAATGCAAGTCATAAAACAGAAGAGCTAATTACCTTACTAGAAGAAAAGTTAGCTGCTTTAAAATTGAAGAATGCTAAATTTCAAAAATAATTTTTTCTATTATGGCATTAGACGAACTTAAAGAAAAGACAGAAGACATTCAAGAGCAACTTCAAGCATATATAGAAAGCAATGCGGCTTACTATAAACTTTGGGGCTTCAAAGTAACGATGAAGTCCACAACCATGATTCTGAAGTTTTCTTTAATACTTCTATGTTTCTCAATGGTTTTATTGTTTTGTTCTATTGCAGCCGCTTTAGCTATTGGTACTTATTTAGAAAGCAACGCTTTAGGTTTCTTAGCTGTAGGCTCTTTTTATCTTTTAATTACTTTTGGTTTGTTTTTGATTAAAGATAAAATTGTTGAAGGACCAATTTTAGAGAAATTTTCAGAAATCTTTTTTAACGATTAATTATGGAACCAAAAAAATATTCATCTTATGCAGATATTGATCGTGATTTAGAAATTTTGAAATTAGAAAAAGAAATTCATTATCAAAAATTACTATTGAGTGTTAAAAAAACCAAAGAGAGTTTTGAACCACAAAATATAATTAATAGTTATTTAGGTTCTTTTAAATCAACCATTTCTAATAATTATGTTCAGATATTACAAACAGCTTTACCGTACATTATTGGGTGGATTATAAATAGAAAAAGAGGCCGTTAAGCCTCTTTTTTGTTTATACTTCTTCTGAATTTGTTTCTTGAGTTTCTTCAGGTGGTTGCGGTTTCACAATTTCTTTTGGTTTAACGCGTTCTGTTTTTTTCATCATTTGTCCTACTTGACTCGAAGCAGAGAAGGAGGCAATCATATTATTCAACATATCACTTCCGGCTTGTGGAGAGTTTGGTAATAATATTAAGTTAGAATTGGCATCTGCACCTATAGCTTGTAAGGTATCATAGTGTTGTGTAACCACAATTAACGCCGAGGCTTCTTGAGAATTAATACCAACATTGTTCAAAACTTCGACACTTTCTACAAGTCCACGAGCAATTTCTCTTCTTTGATCCGCAATACCTTGTCCTTGTAATTTTTTACTTTCAGCTTCCGCTTTTGCTTTGGCTACAATTCTTATTCTTTGTGCTTCTGATTCAAATTCCGCAGCTGTTTTTTCTCTATCTGCTGCATTTATTCGGTTCATGGCGTTTTTTACTTGAATATCTGGATCAATATCAGTTACCAAAGTGTTGATAATATCGTATCCGTAAGTAGTCATGGCTTCGTTTAATTCTCTTTTTACAGCTATTGCAATATCATCTTTTCTTACGAAAACATCGTCTAGAATTAACTTTGGAACTTCGGCACGTACAACATCAAATACATAAGCTGTAATTTGATCGTGTGGAAATTCTAGTTTATAAAATGCTTCATACACTTTATCTTGAATTACTTTGAACTGTACTGAAACTTTCATTTTGATAAAAACGTTATCCTTTGTTTTGGTTTCAATCAACACATCCAATTGTTGAATTCTTAGATTTACTCTACCCGCAACTCTGTCAATAATTGGAATTTTGAGTTGTAAACCTGAATTTCTGATGCTTGTAAATTTTCCAAAACGTTCAATAACTACTGCTGTTTGTTGTTTCACAGTAAAGAAGGAAGACAATAAAATTAGTAATCCGAAGACTAGTAACACAATTAAAATAGGATTCATGATTCTTTTTTTAAGATTAGTTACTGTTTATACGTAAGAATACTTTTAATGTTACAAAAAAAATAGCTCTCCAATTGGAGAGCTGTTTTTTATAAAGTTGTAACTGCTTTTTGAATCCTTTTTATCGTTTCTTCTTTCCCTATTATCTCTACAATATCAAATAGGTGAGGGCCTTTAAGCGCTCCAACTAAACTCAATCGGAAAGGTTGCATAATTTTCCCCATTCCAATTTCATTTCTAATCATCCATTCTTTTACAATAGTTTCAATAGTATTTGAAGTAAAGTCATCTATTTCATTTAGGACCTCAATCAAATTCTTCATTAACTGAGGAGTTTCTTCTTTCCAATTTTTAGCTGCCTTTTCGTCATAAGCAGTAGGTTCTTCAAAAAAGAAATTGCTTAATTCCCAAAATTCATTTACGAAATGAGCTCTTTCCTTGATTAAGGAAACGATTTTTGTTAATTTATTGATTTCTATTGCTTCTATTTTTCCAGTTTGCTCTGCAACAATTGGTAAAAATTGTTTTGCCAATTCTTCATCTGACTTTTGAATTAAATACTGATGGTTGAACCATTTATTCTTTTCAGGATCAAATTTTGCACCCGATTTATGCACTCTTTTTAAATCAAATGTTGCAGCTAATTCCTCTAAACTAAATAGTTCTTTTTCGGTTCCATCATTCCATCCTAATAAAGCCAAAAAGTTTACAACAGCTTCTGGGAAAAATCCTTTTTCTCTGTATCCTGATGAAATTCCTTCTTCCGTTTTCCATTCTAATGGAAACACTGGAAATCCCATTTTATCACCATCTCTTTTAGATAATTTACCATTTCCAATTGGTTTTAGGATTAAAGGCAAATGAGCAAATTCTGGAGCATCCCAACCAAAGGAACGATACAGCATTACGTGTAACGGCATTGATGGCAACCATTCTTCACCTCTAATTACGTGTGAAGTTTCCATTAAATGGTCATCTACTATATTGGCTAAGTGATAGGTTGGCATACCGTCACTTTTGAACAACACTTTATCATCGAGTAAACTTGTTTCAAATTTTACTTCACCTCTTATAATATCACTTAAGTGTAACGTTTCATTCACCGGAGTTTTAAAACGTATTACATATTCTTCACCATTTGCGATTTTAGCTTCAGTTTCTTCTTTGGACAATGCCAATGAGTTATTCAAAGTTTCTCTATTACTATGGTTGTAAATAAACGTTTTTCCTTTTGTTTCAAATTGTTTTCTTAAAGTATCCAATGAATCAGGAGTATCAAATGCATAATAAGCATTACCTGATGCAATTAATCGATCTGCATATTGTTTGTACAATTCTTTTCTTTCGCTTTGTCTATACGGTCCAAATTTTTCATTTTTTCCTACGGTTTCTACAGGTGCAATTCCTAACCATTCTAAAGCCTCCATTATGTATTCTTCCGCACCTTCTACAAAACGGTTTTGATCTGTATCTTCTATTCTTAAATAAAATGTACCATTATTTTTTTTTGCAAATAAATAATTAAAAAGGGCAGTTCTTACACCACCAATATGTAATGGTCCTGTTGGACTTGGTGCAAATCGCACGCGTACTGGTTTTGACATTTTCTTTATATTTTTTTGCAAATATACGATTTTAGTATCCTCTATGATTTTACATGTGTTATATACCATGCTTTTGATTGTCTTTTAACTTTTTAATTCATATAAAATCGTACTTTTATAGGTTATATCATCAATTTTAATTATTGTGAATACATCTACTATCATATATCAGAAATTAGAAGCTTTTATAAAGAAGTTTTACACTAATGAACTTTTGCGTGGAACATTATTATTCATTGGTTTTGGTCTTTTGTATTTCTTATTTACGCTTTTTATTGAATACTTTTTATGGTTGCAACCAGCGGCTAGAACGTTTTTGTTTTGGACATTTATCCTTGTTGAAGTTTATTTGCTAACTCGTTTTATTGCATTTCCAATTTTTAAACTTTTTAAGTTGAAAGAAGGAATTTCTTACCTTGAGGCATCTAAGATTATTGGTAGTCATTTCCCAGAGGTGAGTGATAAATTACTTAATTTTCTTCAGTTATCACAGAATTCAAACGCTGGTTCAGAACTTTTATATGCTTCAATTGAACAAAAGTCTCAAAATTTAGCACCTATTCCATTTGGTAGAGCTATAAACTTTGGTGAGAATAAGCGCTATCTTCCTATAGCTTTAATTCCTTTAGTCTTTCTTTTACTTTTTTTTATTTCTGGTAACAGTAGTGTTATTTCTCAAAGTTTAAATCGTGTTATTCACTACAAAGCATCTTTTATTAAGCCCGCTCCTTTTAATTTAGTTATTCTTAATCCTAATTTGGTTGTACAACAGAATAGTGATTTTGTTCTTAAAGTTAAAGCTGAAGGCTCAATTTTACCTGAAAACATTCTTGTTTTTATAGGGGATGAAAGTTATTTTATGGAGAACAATGGCTCGGGTATTTTTCAATACAAAATCAATTCTCCTTCAGAAACTGTTGTTTTTCATCTTGAGGCTAATACTGTTATTTCACCCGATTATGAGTTAAATGTCGTTTCTGTGCCTACAATTTCTAGTTTTGAAATGAAGTTAACTTTTCCCAATTACTTAAAAAGAAAAACTGAAATAATCAAGGGTACTGGTAATGCGGTTATACCCGAAGGAACTCTAGTGGAATGGAAAATTATTGGTTCTTCAACTGAATCTATAGTTTTTAATTCAAACAAAATATCCTCAAAATTTGTAGCTAATGATAATTCTTTTGTTTTTGCTAAAAAAATAAATCAAAATACAGAATATCAAGTAATTACCTCTAATAATAACCTTAAAAACTTCGAAAAATTACAATATCAGATAGCTATTGTTAAAGACCAGTATCCTACGATAGATGTACAACAAGCTCCCGACAGTCTTAAGGTTGATAAGAGTTTCTTTATTGGTAAAATTGCAGATGATTATGGTTTTTCTAAACTTCAAATTGTTTATTATGAAAAAGGAAAACCTGCTACTGCCAAACGTGGAACATTAACTACTAATTCAGGAGTTTTTGATCAATTTGTTTTTTCTTTTCCTGGAAATTTAAAAGTTAATCAAGGTGTTGCTTATGATTTTTACTTTGAGATTTTTGACAATGATATACTTCATAACTTTAAAAGTGTACGTTCTTCTGTTTTTAGTAATCGTATAAGTACTGAGATTGAAATACAGGACGCTTTAATAGAAAATCAAAATTCTAATTTGAATAGTCTTGAGAAGACTTTAAAAAATCAATCTAAGCAGTTTATGGATATTGATAAACTAAATAAATCAGATAAAGAAAAGAAAGATTTAGAGTTCAAGGACCAACAAATGATTAATGATTTTATCAAAAAGCAAGAAGCACAAGATGAGTTGATGAAATCTTTTTCTGAAAAAATTAAAGAGAATCTCAGCCAAGATAAGAAGGATTCTAATGATAAAACTAAAGAGTCATTAGAGAAAAGATTAGATAAAGTTTCGGATGCTTTAGATAAGAATAAGAAATTATTAGACGAATTGAAAGCGTTAAATGAAAAGTTAAATAAAGAAGAACTTCAAGATAAGTTACAACAATTTAAACAATCTAGTAAAAATCAAGTTAAGACTTTAGAACAATTAGTGGAATTAACTAAGCGTTATTATGTCGATAAAAAGGCCAATCAAATAGCAGATAAGTTAGATAAGTTATCTCAAGAAGAAAAGAAATTGTCTGAGGATTCGAATCCTAGTACAACCAAAGATCAGGAGAAGATTAATGAAGAATTTAAAGCGATTCAAGATGAATTAAAAGAGTTATCCAAAGATAATAATGCTTTAAAATCACCATTAGATATTCCTAATACTAATGATTTAGAACAAAAGATTAATAGTGATTTGAATAATGCAAAGGAACAGTTGAATAAAAAGAATGCTTCTAAAGCTAAAGAATCTCAAAAGAACGCTTCACAGAATTTAAAGAAAATGAGTCAGTCAATGAAGCAAGCTATGGAAGGGGGGGAGCAAGAGCAATTGCAAGAAGATGTTAAAATGCTACGTCAAGTTCTTGATAATTTATTGGCATTTTCAAATTCTCAGGAAGATGTTATGAAACAGTTTAAAGCTACTAAAGTGGGTTCCGCTACCTATAATAAACATTTAAAAACACAACAAACACTTAAGACGCAATTCAAGCACGTTGATGATTCACTGTTTTCTATGTCATTACGTAATGCTAAAATTGCTGAGGATGTCACAAAAGAAATCGGTAATGTTCAGTATAATATAGATAATGCAATTGATAAATTAGGAAACGGCATAGTATCTAAAGGTATTTCTCATCAACAATTTAGTGTTGCATCTGCTAATAAACTTGCAGATTTTTTAAGTGAAATACTTCATAATATGCAAATGGATCTTTCTGGTATGAGTAGTGGAAATCCAAAACCTGGACAAGGTAAAGGTATTCAGCTTCCTGATATTATTTCTAAGCAAAAAGGTCTTGGTGATAAAATGAAGCAACAAATGAAGGGTGAGGGTAAAGCAGGTGAAGGCAAACCGAAACCTTCTTCTAGTGGTGCCACTTCCAAGGAAGGTGATGAAGGTTCAAGTGGAGAAGGGGATGCTAAAGCTATTTTAGAAATCTATAGAGAGCAAAAACAATTGCGTGATGCATTGCAAAATGAGTTGAATAAAAACGGCATCAATGGTGCAGGACAAAATGCATTAGAACAAATGAAACAGATAGAAAAGCAATTATTGAATAAAGGTTTTAAAAATGAAGTATTGCAACGTATTCTAAATCTCAACCACGAATTGCTTAAACTTGATAATGCTTTACAACAGCAAGGCCAAGATACAAAACGTCAATCTGAAACTAATCTTAAGTCTTTTTCTAATCCAGCTAAACAGCTTCCAACTAACTTACTTCAATATATAAATAGTATAGAAATATTAAACAGACAATCACTACCTTTGCGCTCCAATTTTAACCAAAAGGTTCAAGAATATTTTAATAAAAATGATTGATTTTAATTACGAACTAGAGTTTACTCTAGATGATGAAGCGGTTTATGCTTCTTGGCTTACAAAGGTTATAGAGTCTGAAAATAAAAAGTTGGGTGAAATTAATTACATTTTTTGTGATGACGAATATTTACTTGCTATAAATGTTGAGTATTTAAATCACGACACTTTAACAGATATTATTAGTTTTGACTATTCATTAGGCAATGAATTGAATGGTGATATTTTTATTTCTATTGAAAGAGTTAGAGATAATGCTAATGATTTTAATGTTTCATTTAATGAAGAATTGAAACGCGTTATGGTTCACGGTATTTTACACTACTGTGGATATAAAGACAAATCGGAGTCCGATGAATTAATAATGCGCCAAAAGGAAGATGAAAAAATACAACTGTTTCACGTGGAACAGTAATTTATAAAATTTCTTTTATGTTTCACGTGAAACATTTTTTAAGTATGTTTTTTTTGTTTGTTCCACGTGGAACCCAAACACAGGTTTTATTTGTAACTGAAGTATAGGTTTCACGTGGAACATTTATAGATTTTAATATTAGTATTATGTTTTTAAATGAGTATGATGTTATTGTGGTTGGTGCAGGACATGCAGGTTCTGAAGCTGCTGCCGCCGCCGCAAATTTAGGTTCTTCGACTTTATTGGTTACAATGAGTCTTCAAAACATTGCTCAGATGTCTTGCAATCCTGCTATGGGTGGAATTGCGAAAGGTCAGATTGTTCGTGAAATTGATGCTCTTGGGGGATATTCTGGGATAGTTTCTGATCGTACTGCAATTCAATTTAAAATGTTGAACAAATCAAAAGGTCCTGCAATGTGGTCTCCTCGTGTTCAAAGTGACCGTATGCGCTTCGCAGAAGAATGGAGAATGATGTTGGAAGGCACCCCTAATCTTGATTTTTATCAAGAAATGGTTAGTGGGTTAATTATTGAAAACGGACGAATAAAAGGAATTAAAACTTCTCTTGGAGTTGAGATTCGTTCTAAAGCTGTTGTTTTGACTAATGGTACTTTTTTGAATGGTTTAATTCATATTGGGGAAAAACAATTTGGTGGTGGTAGAGCAGGGGAAAGTGCTGCTTATGGTATAACCGAAGATTTGGTAAAAGTAGGTTTTGAATCTGGAAGAATGAAAACCGGTACACCACCAAGAGTAGATGGTCGGTCTTTGGATTATAGTAAAATGAATGAAGAAAAAGGTGATGCGCGTCCTGATAAATTTTCTTATTCTGATGTGACTTCTCCGCTTACTCATCAGCGTTCTTGTTATATGACATATACTTCAAATGAAGTGCATTCTATTTTGAGAGAAGGTTTTGACCGTTCTCCAATGTTTAACGGACGTATTAAAAGTTTAGGTCCTCGTTATTGCCCTTCTATAGAAGATAAAATAAATCGTTTTGCGGATAAAGAGCGTCATCAACTTTTTATTGAACCAGAAGGATGGAATACATGTGAGGTTTATGTAAATGGTTTTTCTACTTCTTTACCCGAGGATATTCAATTTAAAGCATTACGTTCTGTTGCTGGTTTTGAAAATGTGAAGTTTTTTAGACCAGGTTATGCTATCGAGTATGATTATTTCCCACCAACGCAATTAAAGCATACTTTGGAAACTAAACTTATTGATGGTTTATATTTCGCTGGACAAATCAATGGGACTACTGGATATGAAGAAGCGGCTTCTCAAGGATTGATGGCTGGAATTAATGCTCATTTAAAAATTAATGAGAAAGAACCATTAATTTTAAAAAGAGATGAAGCTTATATTGGTGTTCTTATTGATGATTTAATTACCAAAGGAACTGAAGAGCCTTATCGTATGTTTACTTCTCGAGCAGAGTATAGAACTTTATTGCGTCAAGATAATGCAGATTTTAGACTTACTCCTTTATCTTACGGGATTGGTTTGGCTTCTGAAACAAGATTGCGCCGCATGGAGCACAAGCTAAATGAATCGGAAAAAATGGTTTCCTTTTTCAAAGAAACGAGTGTTACTGTTGCTGAAGCAAATCCAATTTTAGAATCCAAAGGAACTGCGTTGATTTCTCAAGGGGATAAAATGTTTAAAGTGTTTTCACGTCCACAAATAGATTTAGAAGATATTTTAAAATTTGAGAAAGTGCAGCAATACGTTCAGGATAATAATTTGGACCAAGAAATTTTAGAACAAGCAGAAATACAAGTTAAATATTCTGGTTACATAGAAAAAGAACGTAATAATGCAGATAAGCTTACACGTCTTGAAGAAGTAAAGATTCCTGAAAACTTTGATTATTCAAAAATAAAATCGATGTCTATTGAAGCTAGACAAAAGCTGAGTAAGATACGTCCAATTACAATCTCTCAAGCATCACGCATTAGTGGAGTATCTCCTAGCGATATATCTGTGCTTTTAATCTATATGGGCAGATAAAATTTTAATCGAATTGTTCCACGTGAAACTTAAATAAAAAATAATGGCATTACTTGTAAAAAGAGTAATGCCTTTTTCAGCAATTAATCAACCTCAAATGAATTTAACTGATAAAAAACATTTTCTTACTGTAAAAGATTTTTCGGTTTCTAAAGAAATTTTTGATTTGCATCACGATGCAACTTTGGATATGTTAGTTACCTATCCACAACCAGAATTGGATAAATTAGGAAGGTACTACGAAAGTGTAGATTATATTTCGCATACTGACTCAAAACGTAGTTTATTTGAAAAAGCCTATCATTTTGTAAAAGGAATTGCTCTAAAAAATAAATTGCAATTAATTAATGCAGAACAAGCATCAAAAGGACAGCTTTTGGATATTGGTGCAGGAACAGGTGATTTTTTATTAGTAGCGAAAAATAATGGATGGAATACGATAGGTATCGAACCAAGTGAAAAAGCTAAAGCCATAGCAATTACAAAAGGAATTTCTTTTGTACCCGATACATCTTCTTTAGCTTCGCATAGTTTTGATTGTATTACAATGTGGCATGTTTTGGAACACGTTCCTGATTTAGATTTTCAAATCAAAGAATTAAAGCGATTATTAAAACCTACGGGGACTTTAATTGTTGCTGTACCCAATTTCAAATCATACGATGCAAACTATTACCAAGAGTTTTGGGCTGCTTATGATGTACCCATTCATTTTTGGCATTTTTCGAAAAAAGCTATCGAAATACTTTTTCAAAGAGAAAATATGAGATTGGAAAAAGTATTACCAATGAAGTTTGATTCTTTTTATGTAAGTCTATTGTCGGAAAAATATAAAACGGGTAAAATGAATTATTTTTCAGCTTTTTTTGTTGGATTGCGTTCTAATTGGAAAGCAAGACGCACAAATGAGTATTCTTCGCTAATTTATGTGCTAAAAAACAAGTAAAATCTATTTTTAAGCGTTTTAAGCGACGATTTTACTCTAAAAGGATGTGTTTCGTCGGTTTTTTTAAAAAGCGCCTTATTTTTAATTTATGAATGTCATTTTTTATCAAGTATTCTTATTGTATTTAAGGCTTTAATAATAAAAATTGATGTTGTTAATTTCGTTCATTTTTTAAACTTTATGTCGCTACTAACTATTTTTTTATATTTTTGTCAAACATCTTAAAATAATAAATTAACTCAAATGAAAAAATCATTACTTATCCTTGCACTAGCAATTTCAATTGTGTCTTGTGATAAAAAAGCAGAAGTAAAAGAAGTAAAAACGGCGTATGTAGATACTTCTGAATTAATGAAGGAATATACAGAGGCAAAAGACCTTGAAGCTAAATACAAAGCACAAGCACAAGAGAAAGGTCGTCAATTAGAAGCTGAAATAAATCGTTTCAAACAAGAAGCTTCCAATTTTCAAGCACAAGCACAAGCAAATGGTCAAGAATGGGCTCAAAAGAAAGGTGCTGAATTGCAAAAAAGAGAGCAACAGTTAGGTTATGCTCAACAAGCATTGTCTCAGCAGTTGCAAATGGAAAGTGGTAAAGAGATGGATTCATTAGTTAGTGGTGTAAAGAAATTTATAAAGGCTTACGGTAAAGAAAAAGGATACGCTTACATCTACGGTACAGGTGATGCTGCTTCTATTTTGTATGCGGAAGATAAATTTGATATTACTAAAGATATTATCAAAGCCTTGAATGAAAAATACAAAGCTTCTGGTTCTAGTAAAGAAAAAGAAGAAACAAAAAAATAAGCTTTTTTAGCTATTGAAAAGCCTTCATCTATTAAAGATTGAAGGCTTTTTTTTTACTTTTTATTGAGTGATTTCAAGATACTTATTTCTATTTTTTTGATTAATGTTTATTTGATGCTCTCTTTTTTTATACTATTTTAGTTTTTTATTATTATACGCCTTATGCAAACCTTATCTACAGCTGCTGCTTATACGTTGCAATTTATCAATCAAACCAATCGTTCTGTTTTTTTAACAGGGAAGGCAGGAACGGGAAAAACTACTTTGTTAAAAGAGATTATTAAAACGACTCATAAAAACACAGTTGTTGTAGCTCCTACAGGAATTGCGGCTTTAAACGCAAATGGAGTAACGATACACTCTATGTTTCAATTGCCTTTCGGTGCTTTCATACCAGACCATTCTGACCCACAGTTCTTTGAAAGCACTAAGTTTGAAACCAAGTCCACGCTTAAACGCCATTTTAAGATGAATGGTGTAAAGAAAGCTGTAATCCGCAATATGGAATTGCTTATAATTGACGAAGTGAGTATGTTGCGAGCTGATTTATTAGACGCAATGGACTTTATGATGCAGACTGTTCGAAAAAATTCGTTTCCCTTTGGTGGGGTGCAAATATTATTTATAGGAGATTTATTACAATTACCTCCCGTTGTTAAAGATGAAGAATGGCGTATTTTACGTAATCATTATAGAGGAAAATTCTTTTTTCATGCTCAAGTTTTAGTACAATTTCCACCGTTGTATATTGAGTTATCACATATTTACAGACAAACAGATGAGCGATTTATTTCCGTATTGAATCATTTGAGAAATAATCAAATCACTAATCAAGATATTGCTACTCTAAATCAATTTGTGAAGCCCGATTTTGATTTGAAAGCGAATAAAGGTTTTATTTGTTTGACCACTCATAATGCGAAAGCAGATGCGATTAATACAGAATCTTTAAAAGAATTAGCAGGGAAATTATACCGATTTTATCCTGAGATTACTGGAGATTTTCCTGAAAAGATTTATCCATTAGATTCGCAGTTAGAATTAAAAGTCGGTGCACAAATTATGTTTGTCAAAAATGATTTATCTTTTGATAAACAATATTTTAACGGGAAAATGGGAACTATTGCCTCTTTGACCGAGAAAGAAATTAGGGTACATTTTCCAGAGGAAAACAAAACAATAGAAGTTGAAAAGTACGAATGGCAAAACATCCGTTATCAAGTTGACCCACTTACAAAGGAAATTCAAGAAGAAGTTTTGGGTACTTTTGTTCAGTATCCCATCAAATTGGCTTGGGCAATTACGGTGCATAAAAGCCAAGGTTTAACTTTTGACAAAGCTGCAATTGATGTATCGCAAGTTTTTTTACCCGGACAAGCATATGTTGCTTTATCTCGTTTGCGTTCGTTAGAAGGGCTTATTTTGCTTTCTCCGCTACGAATGAATGGTATTTCTAGTGATCAAGATGTGATGGAGTATGCTCAAAATAAAGCTAGTGATACGTATTTGCAATCGGCATTGCATTTTGAAACCAAACATTTCATTTTAGATTATTTGTGTACGACCTTCAATTGGAAGGAATTAGCACAAGAATGGCGCAATCATCGTTTTAGTTATGAGGAGGCTTCTGATTCATCTCTTAAATCTAGGAATGCAAATTGGGCAAAGGAACAAGCTGATACTATGGAACAGCTATTAGAGCCTGCGTCTAAATTTATTTTGCAACTTCAAAAACTATTTGCAAATGAAACGGTTGACCTCAATCTTATTTTACAACGTATCAATGCAGCATTCGACTATTTTTGGAAGCCAATGGATGCAATGGTAGAATCCCTACTTTGGAAATTGCAAGAAACACAGTATAGTAAGAAATCCAAAGGTTATTTTGAGGAGTTATCACTTTTGGAAGAATTACAGACCAAAGCAGTTCTTAGATTGATGAAAGCACAACTTTTAGTCGCTACAGTTGTTGCTGGGGAAACTATTTCTAAAGAAAAATTAACCTCTCCAGAGATTAAAAATTATTTGTCCCATAAAATTGAAAAAGTAAAGAATGCTTTTAATGAGCAACATGCCAATTTACTTGATGAGAAAATAGATGTAATACGCTATAAAACAAAGGATAAAGGAGCAAAAGTGCAAAAGAAAAATACTGTTGAAGAAACGCATGATTTGTGGTTGGAAAATAAATCCATTACCGAAATAGCGCTTCTTCGAATGTTGACAAAAGAAACCGTCTTGCTGCACATTACTAAGCTAATCTCGCAACAAAAAATAAAAATAGAAGCTGTCCTACCAGAAGATAAATTGAAAGCGCTTTCGGAGGCTTTTTATGGGTATAGTGAAGAAACATTGGCACCTCTAAAAGAAAAATACGGTGAAACCTTCACTTGGGAGGAACTTCGAATGTTTAAGGCGAGTTTAAATAGCTGATTTACAAAAAAAAACCTATTCGTTTGTGAATAGGTTTTTCGTTTTTTATAAAGATTGAATCAAAATCCAAGCATCAGGATTATGGTCTTCTATGATTTCTTTTTGAGCTTTTTGAGCTTCGGCAAACGTAGCATAGCTTCCATAAACAACTGGGTAAAGACCATTTTTGTTCTCAGGAATTCTTTTGGCATCATAGCCTAATTTTTTCAACTCTTTTAGTTCTTTATTAGCATTAACTTCACTTCTGTAAGCTCCAGCCATAATGTGGTATTTAAACGAAACTACTTCTTTTTTTGGATTCGTTTTAACTGATAATGTTACTGTTGGGATTGGGCTTTCTATAAAAAAAGTAGCTTCTTGTATTTTGTTTTGCACTTTTTTCTGAACCGATGTTTCTACCAAAAGTGTAGCATCATCTATTTGTTTTTGGTAAATGCTATAACCAACACTTGAAGTGATACCTAAACCTAGAACAAAGATTGCCGCGTAACGTAAAAATGGGTAACGTTGTCCTTTTGTAACTTCTTCTTCCTCAGTTTCTTCAGGAGATAAAGTAAGGGTGTGTCTTATTATTGGTTCTTCGACTAAAGTTTTTGCTTCAACTGCTTTTTCGAACAGTTCTCTTTTAACCATTGGAGAAACAAACGGACTTAGTCCAAACGAACTAGTCAAGTAATTGTTGCTATCTTCAGCAGTAAAGACCAAGTTAGCATCAGCATTCAAACGAAAAGTACCAATGTTTTTGAAAGAAAGAACACCGTGTGTTTCTAATCTTTTTTTCCAATTGAATACTTCAAATTGAATAGCACTTACGGCATAATCGTAAGAAGTCTTTTCCGCTTGAGCGATATGATGGGCTAATAAACCATCATTGTTTTTTAAATTCGCATTAAACGAAATCATTTTTTTGGGCGGAAAAAAAGACGTGCTACTTTCATGCAATTGAGCAGACTGTGTTTCAGTTAAAAAAGCACCAAAACCCGGTACAGCTACACATTGGTAACGGTACAAAAGCTGAGAGATGTATTGTTCGATTTTCATACCAACAAAGTTAGCCAACCAAAATAGTTATCAAAATTTTATTCACAATTTTTATTAACAAATTCCTTTAAAATTTATATATTTCACTTTCAATTACTTCTTACATTTGAATCTGCGATAGTTCCATTGAATTCCTTTGAAAAAAATACTTTTTGAGGATGTTTTTTGGTTTATTTCTGTTCAATCTTTTTTCTATACGCCAAAATTTTAAAGTAAAAGCATGACCAATCAAGATTTATTTTTTCTGCTAGCCCTGCAGCGTGTTGAAGGGGTTGGCGACATAGTTGCTAAGAAATTACTACAACATTTAGGTTCAGCCGAAGCCGTTTTCAAAGCAAAACCACAGCAATTGGCTGCTATTGATGGAATAGGAGCGACCCTCATTAAAAATTTAAAAGACCCAACCGTATTTTCGAAAGCACAAGCGGAACTCGATTACCTTCTTAATAATCAGATAAATGTTTCGTTTTTTCAAGACAAAAAGTATCCTGAATCCTTAAAACAATGTGTTGATGGTCCACTACTTTTGTTCAGTACAGGCGAACAAGATTGGACCAATAAAAAAATGATTAGCATTGTTGGTACGCGTCAAATCACCGCCTATGGTACCGAATTTTGCAAACAATTCATCTCCGATTTGGCTCCCTTAAACCCAGTAATCATCAGCGGATTTGCCTATGGTGTGGATATAGTGGCGCACCAAGCAGCAATGGATCATGGTCTTCAAACTATTGGAGTTTTAGCACATGGGATGCAACATATTTATCCCAAAAACCATAAAAAATACATGGTAAAAATGGAACAAAATGGCGGATTTATCTCCGAATTTTGGAGTACAACCCCTCCAGATAAAGAAAATTTTGTTCGTCGCAATCGCATTGTAGCCGGTATGGCTCAGGCAACTATCGTCATAGAGTCTGCCGAACGAGGAGGTTCATTAATCACCGCCCAAATAGCCAATGATTATAATCGTGACGTATTTGCGGTTCCGGGGCGATCCACTGATAAGTATTCATTAGGATGCAATAATCTTATCAAAACTCAAAAAGCAGCAATGATTACAAGTGCTGCCGATTTAATTTATAATCTCAATTGGGATATACAAACCAATCCAAAAGCCATTCAAAAACAACTCTTCGTGGCTTTAGAGCCCGATGAACAAAAAATCTATGATTACCTTTTACAATCTGGCAAAGAAATGCTTGATAGTATTGCCATAGATTGTCAATTGCCAACTTTCAAACTTTCGAGTTTACTCTTGAATATGGAACTCAAAGGCGTCATTCGTCCTTTACCAGGCAAATTGTTTGAAGCGATTTAGTTATGATTTTTTATTTGGGCGTGCCCCTACGTAAAAACTTCGGGTCGGGCTGTACGTTCCCGCTTCCCGATGAAAAATCGGGAGAGCTCCACTGCCATCCCTCACGCAAAACCCTATCTTAACTTATAATTTTCATTTTTCTTCACAATAAATCATACTTTTGAAATAAAAATCAAAAATGAAGTTATACGCTATAGAAACTGGAAATTTTAAACTAGACGGAGGCGCTATGTTTGGCGTGGTCCCCAAAACCATTTGGAACAAAACCAATCCCGCCGATGCTAATAATTTGATAGACATCGCCGCACGTTGTTTGTTAATCGAAGACGGCAATCGCTTGATTTTGATCGATACAGGAATGGGCAACAAACAATCCGAGAAGTTTTTTGGGTATTATTCGCTTTGGGGCAGTCATTCTTTGGACGCTTCCTTGGCAAAGCACGGTTTTCATCGCGACGATATTACCGATGTTTTTATGACCCATTTGCATTTTGACCATTGCGGAGGAAGCATTCAGTGGAATAAAGACAGAACAGGCTATGAACCCGCCTTCAAAAACGCTAAATTTTGGACCAACGAAAACCATTGGCAATGGGCCACACAACCCAATGCGCGTGAAAAAGCTTCCTTTCTATCCGAAAATATTTTGCCAATGCAAGAAAGCGGACAGTTGAATTTTATCCAGCGTCCAGAAGGTGATTTTGGTGCATCAACCGAAATGGGTTTTGACATTTTCTACGCCGATGGCCACACCGAAAAGCAAATGTTACCACATATTTCATATAACGGAAAAACCATCGTTTTTTGTGCCGATTTATTGGCAACTGCTGGTCACATCCCATTGCCCTATGTGATGGGCTACGACACCCGCCCGTTGCTGACTATGCCCGAAAAAAACAAAGTACTCACCGCAGCAGCCGATCATAACCACTTTTTGTTCCTAGAACACGATGCCCATAACGAAATCATTACGGTACAACACACCGAAAAAGGCGTTCGTTTAAAAGAGGTTTTTACATGTGAAGAGGTGTTATAAAAAACAAACTCCTATCAATAAAAAGGGTTTGAAACAGATGCAACCTGCTTTTCTCACAAAAAACCGTTAACAATTGTACGCTATCTAATTCACTTCTCTTATTTTTGGAGAGAAAAACTAATTCTAATTCATCATCAATGAAAAAAATAAAATACACCCAATGGGCTTTGGCATTGGCATTGGCTTTTTGTTTATCAGGGAATGCACAGACATTTACGGGTAAAAAAGGAAAATTAACCGAGCAACAATTGCAGCGTTGGTCGCATTTGGATTTGGCTAAAGACAGTATTCCAGGAATGAGCGTCGACAAAATGTATGCGGAGTTAATCAAAGATAAAAAAGGAAAAAAAGTCATTGTAGGTATCATCGATTCTGGAGTGGATATTGAGCACGAAGACTTAAAATCAGTACTTTGGACCAACAAAAAAGAAATTGCTGGCAACGGTATTGACGATGACAAGAATGGGTTTATCGATGATGTACACGGTTGGAATTTCTTGGGCAACGATTTGCACGAAACCTTAGAAATGACGCGTATTGTCAAAAAAGGCGACGATGGTTCAGCTACTTACAAGCAAGCCAAAGCAGCTTATGATAAAAAATATGCAGAGGCGATGCAAGACAAGCAACAAGTTGATTTTATTATCAACGTTGACAAAGTCGTGCAAAAACACTTGCAAAAAGAGGTATATACTTTAGAAGAAGTAAAAGCTATTACGACTACAGAGCCTGAGTTGACCAATGCGAAAGCCGTGATGACTCAAATTTTGACCAATGCTGGAGCAGACTTTAAAGGACAAATCGAAGAATACCGTAAGTACGTATACGATCAATTGAACTACAATTTGAATTTGGAGTTAGACGGACGTAAAGCAGTCGGAGACAATCCAGAAGATATCAAAAACACCAAATATGGCAACAATATTGTTTTTGGTCCAGACAAAGAAGAGGCCTTACACGGAACTCACGTTGCGGGGATTGTTGCACAAACACGAAACAACAATTTAGGCGGAGATGGGATTGCTAACAATGTTGAAATTATGACCATTCGTGCCGTTCCAGACGGAGATGAATATGATAAAGACATTGCTTTGGCTATTCGTTATGCAGTAGACAATGGTGCTAAAGTTATCAACGGAAGTTTTGGAAAAAGTTTTTCACCACAAAAGCAATGGGTGTATGACGCTATCAAATACGCTGAGAAAAAAGATGTGCTTTTTGTACACGCAGCTGGAAATGATGGACTTAATATTGATTTAGCTGAAAATGCTAATTTCCCAAATGATTCAGACGATAACAAAATAGAATTTGCTTCGAATGTAATCACAGTTGGCGCTTTAAACTATAACTATGGCGAAGGAGTAATCGCTGGTTTTTCTAATTATGGCGCTTTCAATGTAGATGTTTTTGCTCCAGGTGAAGAAATCTATGCTACCATCCCGAATAACAAATACAAATATTTGCAAGGAACTTCTATGGCTTCTCCAAATGTTGCGGGTGTAGCGGCAATGATTCGTTCTTATTTCCCAAAATTGTCGGCCAAACAAGTAAAACAAATCTTGATGAGTTCTGGAACTCCATTACCATCAAAAGTAGTTGTTGGCGAAAAGAAAGAATTGAAAAACGCTGCTGAAGTAGGCAAATCCGCTTCGATGGTCAATGCTTATAATGCTTTTAAAATGGCTGAGCAATTGAGTAAAAACCCAAAAGCAAAATTGAAAATCCAAGGATAAAACCTTGAACATATTAATCATAAAGTTATTCGAATGAAAAAAATAGTTTTAGTCTCTTTTTTATTATCCGCTTTTGGATGGCTTTCGGCTCAAAACACTAGCTATTGGCAACAACACGTCGATTACAAAATGGAAGTGTCGATGGATGTGAAAACCTATCAATACAAAGGGAAACAAGAATTGGTGTATACCAATAATTCGCCTGAGACCTTGACTAGAGTTTTCTATCATTTGTATCCTAATGCTTTTTCACCAGGAAGCGAAATGGATGCGAGAATTCAAAGTATCAAAGATCCTGATGCGCGTATGGTGCACAAAGCCACGGTAAATGGAGTAGAAACCAAACAAAGCCGCATCAAAGATTTGAAACCCAACGAAATTGGTTTTTTGCATATTGCTAATTTTAAACAAGATGGAGTAGCGGCTTCGGCGAAAGAAGTTGGAACGATACTCGAAGTTACTTTGGCTAAGCCTTTATTACCAGGCGCAAAAACCATTTTCACACTTGATTTTGAAGGACAAGTTCCCGTTCAAATTCGTCGTTCTGGGCGCAATAACAAAGAAGGTGTTGAATTATCGATGACGCAATGGTACCCAAAAATGGCCGAATTCGATTTTGAAGGTTGGCACGCAGATCCGTATATCGCTCGTGAATTTCACGGTGTTTGGGGAAATTTTGATGTGAAAATTACAATTGACAAAGCCTACGTTTTGGGTGGCTCGGGTTATTTGCAAAACAAAAACAACATTGGTTTTGGCTACCAAGATGCTGGCGTTACGGTGCCAGTCAACAAAAAATCGAAAACGCTGACTTGGCATTTTTATGCTCCAGACGTGCACGATTTCACTTGGGCTGCAGACAAAGACTATTTGCACGATGTGATAAAAGGACCGAACAACGTCGATTTGCACTTTTTATACAAAAACAATCCAAAGATTATTGCCAATTGGAAAGCCTTGCAACCCAAAACCGCAAAGCTTATGGAAATCTATAATGAAACCGTTGGCAACTATCCTTACAAGCAATATTCTGTAATTCAAGGAGGCGACGGTGGAATGGAATACGCAATGTGTACTTTGATTTTAGGCGAAGGAACTTTCGAGGGATTATTGGGAGTTACAGGTCACGAAATGGCGCATTCTTGGTTCCAACACGTTTTGGCGTCTAACGAATCCAAACACGGATGGATGGACGAAGGATTCACTTCGTTTTTGGAAGATTTTGGTCTGAATGCCATTTCCGAGAAACCCGTTGAAAATCCTTTTATTAATGCTTACAAAGGTTACCTTGCTATGGCCAATTCTGGCGAAGAGCAGCCACAAAGCACGCACGCCGATAGATTTGACAAAAACCGTTGGTACAGCATCACCTCTTACAGCAAAGGCGAAGTTTTCTTAACGCAATTGGGTTATTTGATTGGGAAAGACAACCTATTGAAAACCTTGAAAAAGTACTATCAAGACTTTCAATTCAAACATCCAACGCCAAATGACATCAAAAGAAGCGCAGAACGCATTTCTGGCGCCAATTTGGACTGGTATTTGACCGATTGGACCCAAACTACCAACACGATTGATTATGCTATAAAAGACGCCAAAGACGCCGCCGACAAGACCGTGGTAACTTTAGAACGTATCGGGCGTATGCCAATGCCTATCGATTTGTATGTAGAATACACTGATGGCACTACCGAAAGCTTCTACATTCCGTTGCGAATGATGAGTTTTGAAAAAGAAAATCCAACGCCAGCCATCAAAAGAACGGTGGCCAAAGATTGGGCTTGGGCGTATCCCACCTATGAGTTGACGATTGGCAAACCCAAATCAGCCATCAAAAAAATCACCATCGACCCTAGTGGTTTACTAGCCGATGTAAAACCCGCCAACAACATTTTGGAAGTGAAATAATTTTTTCGAAATACCTTAAAAAGTCTAGTGAAAGCTAGACTTTTTTT
>JAGOFG010000299.1 GCA_017997335.1 Flavobacterium sp.
GCTACATATATTTTAGAATTTTTTAGCATACTCTTGGAAGTTTTACATATTGTAAGTCATGCTTCATCATTATTTTTACCAACTCCTCAATAGAAGTTTTACTTGGATTCCAACCTAGCTCTGTTTTAGCCTTTGTTGGATCTCCTAAGAGCGTTTCTACTTCTGCAGGTCTGTAATAATTTTCGTCAATTTCAATTAAAACGCTTCCTGTTTTCTTGCAAATGCCTTTCTCGTTTTCCTTTTCACCTTGCCACTCAATTTCAATTCCAGCTTCTTTGAATGCTAACTCACAAAAATAACGAACAGAATATTGAAGTCCCGTAGCAATTACATAATCTTCAGGGATTTCTTGCTGCAACATGAGCCACATACATTCCACATAATCTTTGGCGTATCCCCAATCTCTTAGTGCGTCCAGGTTACCTAAGTAGAGTTTGTCTTGTATTCCGTGTTTAATTCTCGCTGCCGCTAAGGTGATTTTTCGAGTTACAAATGTTTCACCACGACGTTCTGATTCGTGATTAAAAAGAATGCCATTCACTGCATACATTCCGTAAGATTCCCTATAGTTTTTAGTAATCCAAAATGCATACATTTTAGCTACGGCATAAGGTGATCTAGGATAAAACGGAGTGGTTTCCTTTTGAGGAATTTCTTGTACTTTTCCATAAAGCTCCGAAGTTGAAGCTTGGTATATTTTAGTTTTGTGTGTTAAACCACAAATTCGCAACGCTTCTAAAAGACGTAAAGTTCCGATACCATCCGTTTCTGCCGTATATTCGGGCATGTCAAATGAAACTTTTACATGAGATTGAGCAGCTAAATTATAAATTTCATCTGGCTGAATTTGTTGCACTAACCTAATCAAGTTAGTAGAATCAGTCATATCGCCATAGTGGAGATTGATTCGCTTTACTTTATGAAGATCTTGAAGTAAACTATCAATATATAAATGCTCAATTCTCTCAGTATTAAATGTTGAACTTCTTCTAATTATACCATGAACTTCATATCCTTTTTCTAGAAGTAATTCTGCTAAATAAGATCCATCCTGTCCATTTATTCCTGTAATTAAGGCTGTTTTCATTTAAAATTTTCTTTAATATTGTACAAAATACAAATAAACAACAAACTTTTAAACTAATTAAAAATTTGACAACAAATTAATTGCTAAATTGCATCAATAATAACGACAACAGTGAAAGAGTTTTTTTTAAATACCGAATCAAAAACCATAAAATCAAATCTATTTATGGTTTTATTAGTTGGAGTTATTTCAACATTATTTTTACCCTTACCAATCAATAGTGTTTTTATTGTAGCGCTTTTGTTGTGGTCCTTAGTGAATTTAAATAAAGTAAACTTTAGAAATTTAGCTGCTACGGATTCTGTTTTAATTATTTTTTTTCTGTGGTTAGCGCTTTCATATACTTGGTCAATTAACAAAGAAGATACCTTAAATGCAATTATAAAACAAGCTAGTTTTTTTATCTTTCCTCTGGCTTTTATAGTGTTTCAAAAAAAATATTTAACACCTGTTTTAAAGTGGTTTAGTTATACACTTTTTTTTATTTCCCTAATATTTATAATAAGAGCAATAATTCGGTTTTTTGTTCTAAAAGATACAAACGTATTCTTTTTTCATGGTGATTATAGCTCTGATTTTGGACTTGTTCCTAAAGAACTTAACGCCGTTTATGTAGGCGCTTTTTCTTGCCTGGCATTTGTTTATTTCCTAATTAAAGAATCAAAAACGATAACAGATTATATAATGGGTTCTGTTTTATTGGTTTTTATTTTACTATTAAATGCTACTATAATCTTGATAACAACAGCATTTATTGTTGTCATCTATTTCTCTTTTTATTCGAAAACTTCAAACAGAATGCGCTTAAGAAATTTGATTTTAATCATTTTATTGCTAACCGCCGCACTATTTTATAAGAAAGTTAATCAATTTTTTATACAAGAATTTAAAACCAATACCAGCAAAGGAATTGGTCATGATGTGATTCCTCAAATTCCTTCTGCCAAACACAGAATAACAATTTATGAAGCTTGGAATAACCAAAATTTCACCCCAAATGACTTTTTTCCAGGTACAGCATTCCGTGTCTATCAAGCCCGTTTGTTTTTTGAATTTCTAAAAGAAGAGCCTATTTTCTGGACCGGATTTGGATTGAACGCATCCTACAAAAAGTTAGAAGAAAAAGGAATTTATTACAATGTATTTCAAGGCAACGATGAAGTGGAAGGCTATCAGAAAAAGAATTTTCACAACCAATATATACAGGTTTTTGCCGAATTAGGAGTTATTGGCTTCTTGTTGTTGCTCCTGATTTTAGGGCTGAACTTAAAAAATGCCTTAAAAAACAAAGATTTTCTTCATATTGCTTTTGCAATTCTAATGATAAGCTTATTTTTGACCGAATCATTCTTATGGCGACAAAGAGGTGTAGTATTTTTCACCCTTTTTTATTGTTTATTCAACTTGAAAAACACCCGACAGAATTGTATAAAACAAACATCATGAAAAGAATCTTAATAACAGGAGC
>JAGOFG010000300.1 GCA_017997335.1 Flavobacterium sp.
AATCAACTCGCCTTCTTTTTCTTTTTGCTGACTCTCGGACAAGTTTTTTACATTCTTGATATCAGGAATGATTTCCAATTCAAATTTGATGTAAAACGACAATCGTTTGGTATAATCATCGATTAAGTTTTGTAATGCTTTATTGTCGGTTTTGCCAATGGCGATCAATTTGATATTCATACGCTATTAAAGAGTTAAATAGTGATGTTTTATGGGTGTTGTAATTTATAGACTTTACAGATATACTTTCTTTAAAGAACAATAGTCTTTTGAAATTTATTGAAAAGCCATAAAAGACAAAACCCCGAAAACATTTTGTTTTCGGGGTTTTTGCGGAGAAAGAGGGATTTTTCTGCTACAAAAGTCACCAATAAAATCAATACTTAGCAAAGCATTAAATTTAAGTGACACCCCGACTGACACCTCTTTTATAAGGTTACTAATATTCTAAATTCAAAGTAGTCAAATATAAGGATAAATATTTGAATATTAAAGTATCAAGACTAAAAATTGAACTAGTTATTTAAGTGTTTATTGGTACCTTTCTTGATTAAAATTTGTTTTTGTATTTCTTCAATTTTAACCAAAAATCAAGTGAGTTACTTGTTCATATTTTATGCCGCTATATGTACAGAACTCTTCAATCGTTAGGAACTCATTTTCGAGCTTGTTGAGGTCTTTTTTTATCTTTTGCATCAATCTAGTACTTTGACGATAACTCTTGCCTGTTATTCGTTGTATGTCCTTCGGATAGATGCATACCCTCTGATTATTCAATTTCATACTTTATCTATACCTTTGATATAGCTATGCTATACTTCTGACGTGCAGAAAATCTTTTGCAATTTAGTTATAATTTTTCATACTTATTTATTGGCTTTTTATGTTCATTTAAGACACTTGTGTCGATTTTGGACATATGGTACACTTGTTACTTTTTCTTTAGTGAAATGCTTTGTAAACTTTGCTTTAATCATTCAAAATGTGGTTGCAACTGATTGAAAGAATGAAGGAGATTTTAGATGAATGTTTAACAAAATTTTGAAGTTATGGCTAGACAGAAAGGCATAATTAAGTTGAAAGGTACTATCGGAGATATTACTTTTTACAAAACGCAAGACGGACACTTAGCAAGAGAAAAAGGCGGAATTGACGCTAGTAGAATTGCAAGTGATCCTGCGTTTCAAAGAACTCGTGAGAATGGCTCCGAGTTTGGTAGAGCTGGTAAAGCCGGAAAGGTTTTAAGAACAGCTTTGAGAGCTTTGCTTTTGAATTCTGCTGATGGTAGAATGGTAAGCCGTTTGACGCAAGCAATGGTGAAAGTTATCCAAGCGGATATGGTTAGCATTAGAGGTTTGCGAAATGTTATCGATGGCGAAGTAGATTTGCTTGTTGGATTTGAATTTAACATTCGCGGGAAACTGGGCACCAGTTTATTTGCTCCATTTGTTGGAACTATCGACAGAGTAACTGGCGAAATCAGCATTGATTTCGCTTCATTTATTCCATCGAATATGATTGCAGCACCTAGTGGAACTACTCACTTTAAAATTATTTCAGCAGGTGCTGAAATTGATTTTGAAACAGAAACTTTTATTGAAGCTCATTCAGAAACTGCAATTTTACCTTGGGATGCGACTGCAACCGCAGCCATAAACCAAGTAAATGCAGTTACACCAGCGAGTACAAAACCATTGTTTTTGGCTTTGGGTGTTGAGTTTTATCAAGAGGTTAATGGTGCTATGTATCCGTTGAAAAATGGTGCTTTTAACCCATTAGCAGTTGTAAAAGTTGATGGTGGTGTGTAATGGTATTAGTACTCAATAGAACTTATTTCCCTGAAGGAACGAATGGTAAACTCGAATGCGAAGGCAAATTGATTTGCAACACAATTGAATTGCCATGGAAGATGAACGAAACGAAGGTTTCCTGCATTCCAGAAGGGAAATATTTTATTAGAAAGCGATACAGTGCAAAATACAAATGGCATTTGGAATTGGTAGATGTACCGAATAGAAAGTTTATTCTTTTTCATCCTGCCAATAATGCTCAAAAGGAATTGCAAGGCTGTATTGCTCCTGTTACGAAACTTTCTGGTCCTGGTTTAGGATTGATGTCGAGAAAAGCTTTCACAAAGCTAAAAAACATTGTTTACAAAGCTTTAGACAATAAAGAAAGTGTTGAATTAATTATCCAATCTTAATTTTAGATTATGAAAAAAATCATAAATAGAGCAAAAGCTCCTACACCAAAGTTTTTTAAAGTGCTTCGAAATGTTGGTTTGGCATTAGCTGCTGTTGGTGGAACTATCATAGCAGCTCCAATTGCTTTACCTGCAATTGTAACTTCCATTGGTGGTTATGTTGCAGTAGCTGGAGGAGTTTTGTCTGCTGCAAGTCAGCTTACTACAACTGATGACAGCCAATAATCCCACATTGATGGGAACTGCTGGAGGCACATTTTTAAGTATTGTCCCTAATCTTTCTTCCAATGATATTGCAAAAACGGTTATCTTAGCTACTGTTGGAGCTGTTGTAAGTTTTACGATTTCGTTA
>JAGOFG010000301.1 GCA_017997335.1 Flavobacterium sp.
TTGTTCAAGATAGTGTCCAAAAAGCGGAAGACAAAACATTCATCATCAATAAAAATGAAAAGGATGCAGACACTACCTATGTTTACAACAATCAAACTGTAAAAATCTACAGCGGAAAACAAAAAGCCGATGGTTTGCTTCCTATGACCAAAAGCAGTTTGTTTGATTTAATTCTACCATTAATTGCCTATTTATCTTTTTTCTGTGGTATCATGGAATTGCTTATAATTTCAGGCGCTTCTGAAAGATTAGCCAAAAAACTAAGTCCGTTGTTTGCAAAAGTTTTTCCTTCGATTCCCAAAAACCACGAATCGATTTCCTATATGACACTGAATTTTTCTGCTAACTTTTTAGGATTGGATTCAGCCGCAACGCCTTTTGGTTTGAAAGCGATGCAAAGTTTACAAGAATTAAATCCGGATAAAGATAAAGCGAGTGATGCCCAAATTATGTTTATGTGTTTGCATGCCGCAGGTTTAACACTAATCCCAACCTCCATCATTGGTTATCGTGCTGCGGAAAATGCTGCTAATCCTGCCGATGTGATGTTGCCTTGTATTATTACCTCTTTTATTGGAACAATTGCTGCATTCATTTTAGTTGGAATTAAACAAAAAGTGAACTTCAAAAGCGCTTCGTTATTAGCAGCTTTAATGGGAGTTATTGGTGCCATTGTTGGATTATTATTCTACGTAAACAGTTTAGATTTAATCGGAAAAAATTACTTTACTTCTAATCTTTCTGGATTGTTGTTGATCTTGATTATCGGTGGAACTTTGATATTTTCTTTCGTTCAAGAGAAGAAATTCGTAGAACAAAAAACAACCATTTTCGATACTTTTGTAGCGGGAGCCAATAATGGTTTAAAAACAGGGGTAACTATTTTTCCTTATGTGATGGGAATGTTAGTAGCAATTTCGTTATTTAGAAATAGTGGTTTGTTTGAAAATATAGCCAACGGAATTTCATTTTTATTTGCGCATTTAGGTGTCGCTAAAGAAATCACAGATTCGCTTCCTGTGGCGATGTTGCGTCCTTTTAGTTCAGGTGGTTCACGTGGTTTTATGATTGATGCGATGAAGCAATTTGGTCCTGATTCCTTAACGGGAAGACTAAGTTGTATTTTTCAATGCAGTGCCGAAACGACTTTCTATGTAATTGCGGTTTATTTTGGAAGTATCAACGTGAAAAACACACGCTATACCTTAGGCATGATGCTTTTAGTAGATTTAATCTGTGTGATTACAGCGATTTTTGTGGCGAGTTGGTTTTTTTAACGAATTTTAAAAGAGTTTACAAACCTTAAAGCACATAAATTTATCACATGAAATTATTTATCCTTTTGTTGTTTCCTTTTGCTGTTTTTTCTCAAACTAATTTTCAAAAAATAAATGAAAAGACACGAGAGCTTGCAATTAAATATTTAAAAAAAGAGGATATCCCTGCAATGTCAATTTGTGTATCTTACAATGATTCTATTGTTTTTTCTGAAGGTTTTGGTTTTGCGGACTTAGAAAAAAGAACCGAAGTTATTCCTTCAAAAACAAAATTCGAAATAGCAAGCATAACTAAAATGATTACAGCTGTTGTTCTAGGAAAAATGCATGAAGAAGGGACAATAAATTGGAACCATAGTCCATATTTTTACTTAGATAGTTTGTCTAAAAAACCATATGATTTTACTATCAAACAAGTTGCGGGTCATATTGCTGGATTAATTAGAAATCCAAGCGAAGAAGATTGGACAAAAGAAAACAACTATTCAAAAAAAGAATTTTACCGAGTTTTTCAAAAAGATGATTTGTTATTTAAACCATTAACCAAGTTTTCTTACAGTAACTATGGTTATGTAATTTTAAGTTTTGTAATTGAAAAAATTAAGAATAAGAATATTTATGAAGTTCAAAAAGAACTGGTTTTTGATCCGTTACAAATGAAAAATACATTTATTAATGATGGAAATTATGATGAAAACACAGTTTCTTTTTACAAAGATATAAATAATAGAAAAGTTAAGTTCACAGATTATGTTTACAATGATACTAGTTATTCCTCAGGTTGTCATCTTTCAACTTCAGAGGACATTATAAAACTCGGAAATGCTTTTCTATTTGCAAATCTGCTTCTAAAACAAGAAACACTTATTGAATTGATAAAATCCCAAAAATTAATTGATGGAACCAAGACTAATTACGGAATTGGTATAATCTCAGGTAAAGATCAATTTGGAAACTTTTATTTTGGACATGGAGGAAATGCAATTTCAGCAAGAAGCGAAGTAAAAATTTATCCAAGTTCTAAATTAGTAATTGTAATGCTAGCAAATAAATCAAAAGTTGATGAAGATGACTTTTTAGAAAAAATTGCTAAACATTATATAGAATTTCTAAAACATTAAATTAATTCATTTTTCCATTCCCATCAAAAATCCGTAACTTTACCTTTCAAAACATACACACAATGGACTTTTTATATCAAGACCCGTATCCAATTTTAAAAGACGATACTCAATACAAAAAATTAACTTCTGATTACGTAAAAGTAGAGCAACTTG
>JAGOFG010000302.1 GCA_017997335.1 Flavobacterium sp.
TTCATACGTAATAAATAAGTTAGTTAATAATTTTTAAAAATTTGGTTATTGCTTTTTTTATACAAATCAAACTTAAGCAATGTTTTATGAAAAATTTAAGAAAAAGTACAACTATAACGTTTTCGATAGACCAAAAACGTTTTCGATTTTAAAATAGATAATTCAAAATTTTAATATTTATTTTAAATAAACCATAAAAAAAACCGATAAAAAAACATATAATGCTTTTTTTCGGCTTTTTTAAACAAAATCGCTTATCGATTACTCAGTTAAACATTCCATTCATAGATTTTGACTGCTAATTATTCAATAAAAATGTATTTTTCATAACAAAATCCTAACGACAAAATTTAATGTCAGAAAATCAATTAATTAAAAATTAAAAAAAGCATCAATCGCAACACAAACGAATTAATTTACGGTAATTGTTTTTTCATCGGTTCCAATACCAATAATTTTCAAAGACTTCCATTTTTTGGGCAAAATCCCTTTATTAAATTGCAATCCTTTATCCGTTTGCTCAACCCCACCAAAACCATAAATTACCGCTTGAAGCATTGCCCCTGCTCCTGTAGCGAAATAAGGATTATTACTATTGGCGGATTCTGAAAACACTCCAAATGGTGGGCGACTATTGGGTAAATACGATTTTACAAAATATTCATAGGCCTTATCTCTATCTCCCAATCGGGCATACAAAACCGATAAAACTCCAGAAGCCATTGCAGGACCATCTTTCTTGTCAATTTTATCAGCATAATATTCTAAATCCTTCTTGATTTGATTTTTATCCGTAATTATGTGCAACGGATAAGCCAACAAGTTCACATCTGCTTGTTTTATCATTTGCCCTTTGTATCCTTTGTAATTTTGTGTGATTCCATTTTCTTTATGAATCACTAATTTCTCCGAAACCTTAATCCATTCTTCATTCACTTTTTCATTTAAAATCTTTGCCGCTTTAATCGTGTTTTTCAAACTTTCTATGGCCGAAGCATTCGTAAAAGCATTATCATCCACGTGCTGAGCATATTCGTCCGCACCGACCACATTATGAATGGAATAGCTTCCGTCCGCATTTTCTACTGCCCTACTGACCCAAAAATTGGCCGTTTGTTTCAAAACCTCCCATTCATTTCGTAACCAAGATTGATTTTGTGTCATTGCAAAATAATTCCAAAAAGCAATAGACACATCTGCCGTAATGTGTTGTTCAAAAATTCCAGTTAATGCCCAAGTCGGCGTAGCTTCTTCTCCTGTATCATCAGATTCCCAAGGAAACATCGCTCCTTGATAACCATAAATACTTGCTTTTTGCTTGGCTTTTGCCAAACGGTCAGAACGATAATCCAAACACGATTTAGCCATTTCTGGTTGCAAGACTAACAAAGTTGGAAACATCCAAAGCTCCGTATCCCAAAATATATGACCATTGTACCCCTGAGAAGACAAGCCCATTGGCGCTATGCTTTGTCTTGAATCTGGACGAATAAAGGAATACAAATTATACAATGCAAAACGTACACGTTGTTGCGCATCTAAATCTCCTTCAATTTGAATATCTCCCGACTTCCATAAATCGGCCCAAGCTTTTTTGTGCTTGAACAACAATTTATCAATCCCTTCTTGCAAAGCATAAATAGGTTGTCTTTCGGATTCATTCAAAGGGTCCGTAACATCTTTTGAAGTACAAATCCCTCCAGCAATTGCAAACCGATAGGCTTTTCCTTTGCTTAATTTTTTAGAAAAACCAACTTCATCGCCTTTTGGCTCCAAAGTTTCGCTGGTACCATCAAACAAAAAAGTGGTTGATGCCGCCACTTTATATTTACCCGTCAAAGTTTGTGCAGTAGTTCCAAAAACAGGCATTAGATATTGATTGTCTTTTAATACCCTAAATTGTCTTTTGGCTTGTTTTAATTCTTCGGGAACTGTCATATAATTGGCCGCAGTCATTTCGATATCTTTCAAAGGTGTGATTTTCACAATAGCCATCGCAGAAAAAGGCAAGGCTCTATTCGCCAAAATAGTATACTCAATAGCCGCTATATCTTTAAATCGGAACGAAGTCGTGCTAGTTCCTTCTTTCATAGCAACAACTTGTTCCCATTTATCTATATTCGAAGCCGTCACTTCTTCCCCATTGATTACTAATCTCAAGTTCAAAAACTCTATCCCACGAACAATTCTACTGATGCCGTTCTCAGGGCTACCGTCATAAACCCCATTAAGAATGATTTCTTTGGTTTTGAGCGGAGTCGCATCGGTAACAATCCCAATTTGACCATTGGCCATAGCCACACCATAATAATTGTCTCGAGAATTCGCTACCAAATTCCATTCGTCGGATTGGGTCTGAGCCTGAGAAAATGGACTAAAAAGAAAAATAGCGGCAATCTTAATGATTGTTGATTTCATATTTTTAATGTTAAAATAATTTCAAATTTAAAGTATTTACATTTAAAAAATTGGATTTCACCACTAAGTCGCTCAATTCAAAATCGAAATCGTTTTCGAAAAAATCGAAATCGTTTTCG
>JAGOFG010000303.1 GCA_017997335.1 Flavobacterium sp.
CTCATTCTTTCTAAATATTTTTTAGAAATCTCTAAGTTCTCTTCGATTGGTTCTTCAGATAAATCAATCATATGAGAACTATATAATGGTTTTCCAGTTTCAGCAAAATGTTTTTCAGAAGCATCTAATAAACCATCAATCCATGGTAAAAGATTTTTGGCACAGTGGTCAGTATGTAAAATTACCGTAGCGCCATAAGCTTCTGCTAAAGTATGGATGTGTTTCGCACCAGCAACTGCTCCTAAAATAGCTGCTTGTTGATTTTCGTTTGATAATCCTTTTCCAGCATTAAATTGCGCGCCACCATTAGAAAATTGAATAATTACAGGGGCATTTAATTTTGCTGCAGTTTCTAAAACGCCATTAATTGTACTAGATCCTACAACATTAACAGCAGGTAATGCAAATCCTTTTTGTTTTGCGTAATTAAAGATTTCTTGTACTTGATCTCCGGTAGCAACACCAGGTTTAATATTGTGACTCATAGTTGTATGTTTTTAATATAGTTGTGCAAAAATAATAATTTAAAAAATTAGAACGGATAATTAATACCAAAATTTAGCACTGTTTTGCTAAAGTTGACTCCTTTCATCCATCGGTCGCCCACTTCTCTTCCTGGGTCGTAAGCTTTGTAGCCTAAATCGAAACGGAAAACAAAGAAATCAAAATCGTATCGTAGTCCAATTCCTGAACCAAATGCTAGGTCTTCAAAAGAACTAAATCCATTGAAAGTGTAGTTTTTGTCTGTAACGTTATCGAATAAATTCCAAATGTTTCCTATGTCGGCAAAGAAAGCACTGTAGAAATTTCCTCCTACTCTAAAACGATATTCCAAACTATAGGCTAATTTAAAATTGGCCTCGTTAAAGTCATTAACACCGCCACTTCTTCCAGGTCCAAGACTATATGCTTGCCAACCTCTGTTGTCGTTAGAACCTCCCGAAAAATAACTTCGTGAAAAAGGAATCGATTGTGCATTACCATACGGAACAGCTAAACCTGCAAATGCTCGCATAGCTAAAGTGTTTTTCTTTCCAAAATCCCAGTGTTTAATGAAATCTATTTCTCCTTTTATGTATTGAGAATATTCAATTCCAAACATGGTTTTATTGCCATTTGCACTTAAAGATTCGTTTTTTGTGTCAGCTAGCAATGAAAGTACATTTCCTGCCGATTCAATTTTTGTTCGTATGGAATAAAAGTTATTGTCTAATAAATTAGCTTTAGTATTTCTAAAAAAGGTAAGTGCTGAAGAAACAATTAAGTTATTTTCAATTAAACGTTTTCTTCTTTCTCCAATACTTCTAATAGTTTTATAGTTGTTATCATCTGAAGGGAATGTTATAACCTCGTTTTCAACATCATTAATAAAATTTACAGCTCCTTGTGCGGTTAGGTTGTCATCATCATCCAAGTAATCTGGATTAACACTATAAAGCTGAGCTAAATTATTTAGTGTGTTATACGAAGAGGAGTAAACATTAAAATAATTTTCTGGATTTAAGTTCTTGATAAATTGTATACTCAATAAATCAAATCGAACGGTGTGTTTTTGTTTTGGAATCCAATTGTATCCAAATACTCCAGTTAAATTTTCTTTATCCAATCCAATGTTTCGCTGACTGGTTAAACCAATGTTGGCATTGGTAGTTGGCAACATTTCTTTTTTAATGATATTTCGAGTGTTTACTGGAAAAACAATTCTTGGAAAACTAAGCTTCCCCTCTAAACCATATTCAGAAATGTTAAAAAATACATTGTTTGGATTTGCTAAATCTTTTGATGAACCAATGTTTCCTTTTGCTGATAACTCAAATATTTCGGCTCTTTTAAATAAGTTTCGCCAAGTAAAAGACATTCTTCCGCTAATTCCAAATTCTTGAACATCAGATGTGGTTACATCAAGTGATGGCTGCCAAATGTATTTTGGTTTACTCATCAAATAAATGTTAGCAATAAGTGAAGTGTTTGTGCTATCATTTGGATCCTCAATGTACTCGATATTTGGATAGTTAAATACTTTTAAATTGCTTAATGATTTAGAAGTTAACGTTCTGTCATTATCACTAAATAATTTTCCTTTTTCAATAAAAATGGCGTTTGTGATGGCTTTTGGTTTGTATTTTAATTTTCCAGCACTGTAAATATTGAAGTTTTTGTACGTAACACTATCGTTAAATTGATTGCGTTCCTTTTTAGAAGTATTGTTGGTAAAAATATTAACCTGACTAATTTTATATACCGAAAAAGGTTTTTTTACTAATGTGTCTCCTTTTTTTACAAGTCTATCATCAATTTTTATGTTGACATTCATTTTTTGAGTAGAATCATTGTAAATGGCGTCATATTTTACATTACTTTCCTGAAAATGATACACTCCATTATTTCTTAGATATTGTGTGATTCTTTTTCGTTCGATATCAAAATTTGTAAAATTATATTGGTCGCCCTTCCTGATAAAACTCTTTTTTTCTTCAAGTACATAAAGACTATCAACAACAGGAGTTTCAATAAATTTGAAAATACTATCTAT
>JAGOFG010000110.1 GCA_017997335.1 Flavobacterium sp.
AATGACTATTTGAATAATTTAGGCTATGTATCACACGATGAAGCTGTAGCACATCAACGTAAATCGCAAGTATTATTGTTAATCGAAATTGATTCTGAAGATACCAAAAGCATTATTCCGGGGAAACTTTTCGAATATATGGTTTCTGGAAGACCCATTATCGCTATTGGTCCAAAAGACTCTGATTTTGCCGAGATTATCATAAGTACAAATACAGGAGTATTTTTCGAATACGATAAAAAACAGCAGTTAAAGGCTACGATTTTAGCCTACTATCAACAATTTTTGGATGGAAAATTACAGTCGAATCCTGTTGGTTTACAAAAATATTCCAGAAAGAGTTTAACCAAAGAATTAGCTACTCTTTTAACCTTAAAATAGTAACTTCAAACCTCTAACCTCTAAATTCTACCTTCGAATAATGGGCATTGTTTTAAATCAATCATTAAAGAATACTATAATCACTTACATCGGTTTTGGAATAGGCGGGATAAGTACCTTATTTTTATTTCCACCTATTTTGGGTAAAACGTATTATGGATTATCCAATTACATTTTGTCTTGTGCCAATGTATTGATGCCCTTATTCGCTATCGGAATGCAAAATACCTTAGTGAAGTTTTATTCGCAGTGTAAAACCGAGGAAGAAAGAAATCAGTTTTTGTCTTTTACCGTTTTGTTTCCCTTACTGTTCAGTATTCCACTACTTTTAATAGGTTTGTTTTTCTATGATGAAATTTTATTTTTCGTAACCAAAAAGAATCCAATTGTAAAAGATTTTATTTGGATGATACCCTTTGTAGGCTTGTCTATGGCGTATTTCGAAATATTTTATGCTTGGGCAAGAGTACATATGCATTCAGTCTTTGGGAATTTTATCAAAGAAGTCGGTTTGCGACTGTTTTCATTGCTGGCTCTTTTGGCTATGTATTTTAAGTGGATTACTGCGGTACAATTTATTTATCTTACGGCAGGAATTTATTTTATAGCCTTTTTGGTTACTATGTTTTACGCCTTCCGAATTAAAAAACCTGTTTTTCAATGGGTGATTCCAGCACACGTAAAAGGAATTGTTGAATACTCTTTCTATATTATTTTGTCAGGTAGTGTTGCAAATTTGCTGCTCGACGGAGATAAAATTATGCTGAACCAGTATCTAGATATTGGAGCTATTGGGATTTACTCTGTAGCTACTTTTATTGCTTTGGTGATTTCAGTTCCTAGTCGCGCTATGCATCAAATTGTGTATCCTATTACGGCCAAACTAATGCACGACAACAAATACGACGAATTGAATGTGTTGTACAAAAAAACCTCTATCAATCTGCAAATGGTGGGCGGATTCGTAATGTTGTGCATCTTTGTCAACATCAATCAGTTGTATGAATTGTTGCCCCAAGAATATGCGGGCGGAATTATGGTTGTTTTTATGATTGGTATCTCAAAGTATTTCGATTTGATTTTAGGAAACAATAATGCCATTATTTTCAACTCCAAATACTATCGTATGGTGCTGTTTTTGGGCGTAATGTTGGCGGTACTAACCTTTTTACTCAATTGGATTTTTATTCCTTTATATGGCATAATTGGCTCCGCATTTGCTACTTTGTTGTCAATTACCGCTTACAGTATTGCCAAATTGTATTTTGTGGTCAATCGAATGCATCTATATCCATTTAGCAAACCAACTTTAGAGTCATTAGGTCTTACGGTGGTTATTTTTCTTCTGTTTTACTTTTGGCAATTTCCATTTCATCCGATAATTGGGATTATGTTAAAGTCGATTTTGCTTACAATAGTCTATGTTTATGCCAACTACAAAATGGTTATTTCTCCCGAAATCAATCAGGCTATCGATACGCTTTTTATTAAATTAAAAATAAAAAAATAACACTTAAATTGTTTTATATAGAGGTAATTCTGTAAAAAGTATGTTGTTTTGTCGTTATATTTGTTAAGCAAAATTTCATAAAAATGATGTTTAGGAGCAGTGGTCAAAGGATTTTTTGGTCACATCGTCCCGCCATCCGCTATATCTTTGCTTTTTTAAAGAAAAAAAGCAAAGGATGCCGCTACTGTCGGGGCTAAAAGGAAGTATTTGGCTTTCTTGCTAGCATTACAATGAAATCGTATAGTTTAATTCAAAGACATTCAACTACTATGAACCACACGAAAGCCTTTAGAATCCTTTTCATTTTATTGATTTTTACTACCATTTTGTGGGGGCAAAATTCAGCATCCAAACCTGATGGAAAGACCGCTGTAACCATAAAGTCAGATACTGTTCCGGCTATAAAAGAGCGTTATCCAGTAGCTCCTTTTCAGGACACTTTATTCTTTATCCATAATAAAATAGGAAGTTTTTCTCCAGAAAAAAGAGCTAAAGCCATTGCTGAAAGAATTCAACAAATTTACAGCGACCCTTTATTTGAAGCAGATTCTTTAAAAATCGTTCCTGCAGATATAACGCTTGATATTGTTTACAAGGATGCCTTTATTATTATGTCTATAACCACTCAGGATGCTAAATCTGTGGGAGAAGACAGCCAATTTTTAGCAAAACAAAATAAAGCTATCATTGCTAAGGCAATTCTAAAAGAGAAAGAAAACAACGCCCCAATCAAGTGGATGAAACGCATTGCACTAGAACTTCTTTTTATAGGATGTATAGCTTTATTATTGTTTGGTATAAACGTCATTTTTCGAAAGTTTAAATATTTTCTAATCCGCAATGAAGAAAAGTTTTTCAAAGGTATTTTAATCAAGAATTTTCATATTTTATCGCCATCCAACCAACTTTATTTTACCTTGCGATTTATAGGTATCATTCGTACCATAGTTTTTATTTTTATAATATATCTTTCGTTACCCTTGCTTTTTAGCGTTTTTCCATCAACTGTGGGGTACACAACGACGCTGATTCATTGGATTATGAAACCAGCCAAGTTTGCTTTGGTAAGTTTTATTGATTTTCTACCCAACCTATTTTCTATCATTGTTATTGTAGTCTTGTTTCGCTATGCTCTAAAAATTATCAAATATTTTGTAGATGAAATCCAAAAAGAAAACATTAACATTGATGGGTTTTACAGCGATTGGGCTAAACCAACCTTTAATATTGTAAAAGTATTGTTGTATGCTTTTATGTTAGTCATCATTTTTCCGTACCTCCCAGGTTCTGAGTCGCCCATTTTCAAAGGAGTTACCGTATTTGTTGGTGTTTTGTTCTCCATTGGTTCTTCGAATGCCATTGCCAATATGGTTGCTGGATTAGTAATCACTTATATGCGTCCTTTTAAAATTGGTGATTTTATCAAGATTGGGGAAGTAAACGGTGAGGTGATAGAAAAAACGGCCTTGGTAGTTAGGGTTCGCACCCCCAAAATGGAAGATATTACTATTCCTAATGCCACTGTTTTATCGAGTTCATCAATAAATTTTTCAGCCAATACGAGAACCAATACTAACGGGTTAGTGATTCATTCAACGGTAACGATTGGTTATGATGTACCTTGGCGTGAAGTGCATAAAGCCCTAATCGAAGCAGCAAATCGTACAGACTTGATTGAGAAAGAACCCAAACCATTTGTATTACAAACCAGTTTGGATGATTTTTATGTTTCGTATGAAATCAATGCTTTTACCAAAGAAGCCACTAAACAACCGCGCATTTATTCCAATTTGCATCAAAACATTCAAGATTGTTTTAATGAAGCAGGCATCGAAATTATGTCACCGCATTATAAAGCCCTTCGAGATGGGAATCGTACAACTATCCCAGAGTCTTACTTATCTAGAGATTATCAGCCGTCCGTTTTTCAAGTAAAATCTAAGAAAGAATAGGGAATAATTATAAATCAGTTCAATAGTTGTTTTTTTATATGTATTTCAACGATTTTTTTTACCATTCATCTATTTTTTTTCGAGTGACTTTTTTAACTATCTGCTTTACAGTTAGTTGTGAATTATTTGTTTTTTTATAACAAATATCACTAAATGTGGGTATTGTGAATACTGTTATTCTGGGGTAAATTTGTCAAGTATTAAAATTTAATTTTGATTGAGTTTTAGCTTTAAAACCTTAGAATTATGAAAAGTAACCAACTATTAAACCAAGAAGATTTAACCATTTTTACAAAATCTATTAATTCTAAATTAGAAGAAGGATTTATCTTAGAGGAACGTAATGACGCATTGCCTTTCGCTGTTTTATCTAAAAAGCCACAAAAGGTAGACCACAGATTAAACTTTAAATTATCTTGTATTACTTTAGGAATTTGGTCTATTGTTTGGCTTTATTTGAATCACATTTCAAAGGCTAAAAAAATTGTTGTAGGCCTAGATGAAGATGGAAATGTATTTCAAGAAAATTGCTATATGGGTTAGATTTAATCAATTACTTTATAAAAATTAGCCACGAATATTTGTACTTAGGTACCTGATTCGTGGCTTTTTTAATGCGTTTCAGTTTTACTATAGTTTTTCTTTTAGGTATTTAGCTGTAACTGAGTTTTTATTTTTAACAACTTCTTCTGGTGTTCCAACGGCTAATACTTTTCCTCCGTTTTCTCCGCCTTCTGGACCTAAATCAATAATCCAATCGGCGCATTTTATTAAATCCAAATTGTGTTCGATTACAAGTATGGAATGCCCTTTTTCAATCAAAGCGTTGAATGAAGCTAGTAATTTTTTGATGTCATGAAAATGAAGACCTGTGGTTGGTTCATCAAAAACAAACAAGGCTTTTTCTTTGGTGGCACCTTTTACTAAAAAAGAAGCTAATTTTATACGTTGTGCTTCTCCACCAGATAAAGTTGAAGAGGATTGTCCTAACTGTACATAACCCAAACCAACATCCTGTAAAGGTTGCAGTTTTTGAATGATTTTATTTTGTTTATGTTTTGTAAAAAAGGCAATGGCATCATCAATTGTCATTGTAAGTATATCGTGAATGCTCTTTTCTTCAAAGGTAACTTCTAAAATTTCTTTTTTGAATCGTTTCCCATTACAAGTTTCACAGGGTAATTGCACATCAGCCATAAAAACCATTTCTACGTTGATGGTTCCTTCACCTTTACAAGTTTCACATCGACCACCATCTACATTGAAAGAAAAATGTTTGGCTTGGTATCCTCTAACTTTTGATAATTTTTCTTTTGCAAATACATCGCGAATGTCATCATAAGCCTTGATATAAGTTACTGGATTTGAACGAGAGCTTCTTCCAATTGGATTTTGATCAACATATTCGATATGTTTAATATGAGAAAATGAACCTTTCATTTCTGAAAATTGCCCTGCTTTTTCACCAATGTTTTCTAGCTTTTTTTGCATAGCAGGAAACAAAATCTTTTTGATTAAAGTACTTTTTCCGCTTCCAGATACGCCTGTAATAACGGTGAGTACATCTAATGGAAAGATGACATCTATATTTTGCAGGTTGTTTTCCCTTGCTCCAATTATTTCTATGTAATTCTTGTAAGCACGTCTTTTTTTAGGAGTTGCAATAGTTTTAATGCCACTTAAATAATTAGCTGTCAGCGAATCTGCTTTGAGGATTTCTGCGTACGTTCCTTGGGCTACTAAGTTTCCTCCCAATGTTCCTGCTTCAGGACCAATATCAATAATCATATCGGCGGCTTTCATAATATCCTCATCATGTTCTACCACGATTACTGTATTTCCTAAATTGCGTAACGAAAGCAACACATTAATTAAACGTTCGGTATCTTTAGGATGCAAGCCTATACTGGGTTCATCTAAAATATACATGGACCCTACTAAACTGCTTCCAAGAGATGTGGCTAGATTAATTCTTTGTGATTCTCCACCTGATAAAGTTGCTGAGTTTCGGTTTAAGGTCAAATAATCCAATCCTACTTCGGTCAAAAAAGACAATCTATTATTAATTTCAATCAATAAACGTTTTGCTATTTGTTTTTCATATTCATCCAATTGAATTTCTTTAAAGAAATCGACTAGATTTTTTATTGGTAAATCAACAAGATCTGATACTGTCTTTTGATTTATCTTGACATAGGATGCTTCTGGGCGAAGGCGTTTTCCTTTGCATGTAGGGCATTTGGTTTTGCCTCTATAACGAGAAAGCATGACCCTATTTTGAATTTTATAATTTTTTTCTTCTAATTCTTTGAAAAAATCATTAAGTCCTTGAAAATATTGATTACCAGTCCATAATAACTCTTTTTGTTCTTCGCTGAGTTGAAAATAAGGTTTGTGAATTGGAAAATCAAATTTGTAAGCGGTTTTGACAAGTTCATCTCTAAACCAACTCATACTTTCTCCTCGCCAAGGGTAAATGGCATTTTCAAAAATAGAAAGTGTGGTGTTAGGAATAACAAGTTCTGAATCTATCCCGATAATGTTTCCGTAACCTTCACAAGAAGGACAAGCCCCATAAGGATTATTGAAGCTGAATAAATGAACATTTGGTTCTAAAAACGTAATGCCGTCCAACTCAAAATTATTAGAAAAGCTAAAACGATTATTTTGGTTAAGTTCTTGTAAAAAGCATTCTCCTTTTCCTTCGTAAAAAGCCGTTTGAATCGCATCTGCCAATCGATTGTAAAACTCTTCTTCATTCTTTACTACAATCCTGTCTATGATAAGTTCGATGGTTAGTTTTTCTAACTCTTTCTCTTTTTTGTCGGCAATAGAAGTAATGAAATCGTCTAAACGAAGCATTTCATGATTGACAAGTACTCTTGCAAAGCCTTGTTGTTGTAATATCTTTAATTTATCTTGTAGTTTACGTCCTTCCTCTATATGTAGAGGTGCTAGGAGTAACCATTTACTGTCCAATGCTAATTCCTTAACACAATTAACCACATCGGTTACTGTGCTTTTCTTTACTTCTTGACCAGAAATAGGAGAGTAGGTTCTTCCAATTCGTGCATACAACAACTTAATATAGTCATAGATTTCTGTTGAGGTTCCTACAGTTGAGCGGGCATTGGTTGTATTAACTTTCTGTTCTATAGCAATAGCTGGAGCAATTCCTTTGATGTATTCAACTTTGGGTTTATCCAATCGCCCTAAAAATTGTCTTGCATACGAAGATAAGCTTTCTACGTATCGGCGTTGTCCTTCTGCATAAAGCGTGTCAAAAGCCAAACTTGACTTTCCTGAACCAGATAGTCCTGTAATCACGACCAATTTGTTTCTTGGAATTACAACATCCACATTTTTTAGGTTGTGAACCTGAGCACCTTTAATGATGATATTTTGCTTTGGGTCTATAGTAGATAGTTCAATCGGCATAGTAAAATGAATTTGCACAAAAGTAATCAATTTTGCCCTGTCTGTTGAGGTTGAACGAATCACAAATTTTAGTTCTATTTGATATAAATGATGCGCTATTGTAATTGTTTTTTGTAGTTTGATTCTTTTGTTTCTTCTGATTTATTTAGAATTTATAATATTAAGTTATAGTTTTACATAAATAATTTATCCCATGCGATTACAAAAAGCAGTACTACTAGTAACACTATTTTCGGTCATCAAGTTTTTTGCTCAAGAATTGCCACCAATTGTAAAATATGCACCTAATACTTATGGTGCTGGCAATCAGAATTGGATGATTTCTCAGGACCAAAATCAATACTTATATTTTGCCAATAATGAGGGTTTACTCACTTTTGATGGTTCTAAATGGGATTTGTACCCATCTCCCAATGAAACAATTATACGTTCAGTAAAAGTAATTGGACATCGAATTTACACTGGTTGTTATATGGAGTTTGGTTATTGGGTACGCAAGAAAAATGGACAATTGCACTATACTTCATTAAGCAAAAAGATTAAAAGTAAAATTCAAGAGGATGAGCAGTTTTGGAATATTTTGAATTATGACCAATGGATTATTTTTCAATCATTGAATAAAATTTTTATTTATGATTCAAAAAAAGAAGCTTTTAGAGTAATTGCTCCCCAAAGCGGTATTTTGAAAGCTTATCGAACATCAAATGGGATATATTACCAGACCGTTTCTAATGGACTTTTTGAAATTGTTAGTGGAAAAGAAAGTTTGGTTTCGAATGACCCTGTACTGAAAAACAATAAAAT
>JAGOFG010000111.1 GCA_017997335.1 Flavobacterium sp.
ATAAAAGAATAACAATTATTAGGATTTAGCAAGCTATTTTATAGTAAACAAAAAGATTCGCAAAATACCTTAAAAACTTTGCAAATCTCTTTGTAACTTCTTTGTTAGTATTTGTGAGATATTATTCTAAAGCACGCAAAAGCTCCTGAACTTCATCATAGTATTCAAAATCCTGAGAAATAGTCTGTAGGATCTGCTTACATCCTTTATAATCTTTATGTTTTAATTTTATTAAAGCCAGATTCCAAACTGATTTTTCTCTATAAAGAGAAGTTCCTGATTTCAATTCATTGAAAACTGTTTCTGCTTTTATATATTCATTGATTTGCAATAAAGAAACACCATAATAATATTGAATTTCAGCTGTTTTATGGTTTTTAAGAACTGCCTCAAAAAATGGAACTGCTTCTTTAAACTTCCCGTCATTAAAAGCTTTTTCAGCTTGTATCAAATTAACATTCGTATTACTCCTTTCTGTAAAATGGGCTTGCTCTGGATGATTATAATCATTAAAAGACGGATTTGGGTTGTAACCAAAAAAGAACAATCCAAATAAAACTACAACAGATGCCGCAGCAGCAAAATACCACGGACGCATCAACACCCTTTTTGGTCTTTCTTTATTAAAATACATATCTGAGATATCCAATAGATTTTTGCTGAACGTTTTTCTTTCCTCATCATATCTGAACTTATTATCCAATTGTGCTAAAACTTCTTTGAAAGCACTGAATTCCGCCGCAATTTCCTCATCTTCTAAAACTTGCTTTTCAAATTTTTTTCTTTCTTCAACCGTCATTTCCTCCTGAAGATATTGTTCAAATTGTATATAGCGTTCTTCGTTCATGACTAATTATTTTTTAGAGATTTAAAATTCTTTGCTTCCTGAATCCACTGGGTTAGCTGACCCACGCATAATGATTTCTTTTTACGCACATAACCGTAAGTTACGTTAAGTTTCTCAGCAACTTCTTCCATCGATTTTACAGCAAAACTCAGTTTTAGCAGTTCCTGGCATTTATCCCCTAATTTTTGGAACATCGTGTCAAAAAGATGTTGTTTCTCATCAAAATTTTCGGTGCATTCAACCAAATCGAGAGCAGATTCATTGATAGATGCAGAATCTTCATTAATTGTTACCTCTTTATTCGAAGTTTTTTTCAACTCATTAAGCCACTTTCTTTTACATAACAAAAAGAAATAAGCGTCAAATGGACAAGTCAACTGTAATGTATTGGCTTTTGCTTGATTAAAAAGCAAAATCATAATTTCCTGAACTACATCCTGCGCCTGATCCTTGTCGCCAGAATTCTTCGTAATGTAAAAAACCACTTTTGGAACGTAATTTTTATAAATGGCATGAATTATAGCCGAGTCATTCGCTGCAATTCCGTCGATATATTTTTGGTCAGGATGTATTTTACTTTTTGTCATATCGAAAATTATTAGCTAATGTAAAAAAAAGAATCTGAAAAAAAACAACAGTAAATAGGGTAACAATTAGACAAACAAATTGATATACAACAACAAAATGGTTATGTAAAAATTAAAATCACACCTCATGAAAAGTTATCAATTAACAAACGAAAAGGATTTTGCTAAGTTTCAACAAATATTATCGAATAAAATTCAAAACGGTTTTATCGTAATTGAAAAAAATGACAAACTTCCTTATGTAGTATTATCCAAAGAAAAGAAGCAGATTGATTCTTCTCTGCAACTTACTTTGGTTTTTGCTACACTTGGACTTTGGTCTATTGTATGGTTTTATTTAATCATTAGTCTTTCAAGAAAAAAACAAATTCTAGTTGCACTCGATGAAGACGGAAATGTTTTTGAAGAAAAATGCCTCTCCAATTAGTTTTTAAAAAAAAATAAATCAAAGGGTAACAATTTTCAAAGCCTGTTGATATAGTCATATAAAACTAAATAAATTTTAAACCAAGGGTAACAATATCAAACCTGAATTGATATAAGAATGTAAAAATTGAATTAACAACCAAATCTGAAAACCAACTGACAACGATCAGCTCAGATTTATAAAAACTAGAAATCATGAACACAAATTTTAGAAAAATCGGATTATTGTTTTTAGCCTTAACCACATTTGTAAGCTGTGATGATAGCGAAGTGGATAATAAAGTAACTCCTCCATCAGCTTTAGAATTCGGGGCGGTTAGAAACGAAGCCCTTATCGGAAAAACACAGCGTTTTACAGCCACAGCAGGAGCAGGCTCCATTACATTTACTTCAAAAAAAGGTGTTAAAATAACCATTAACGGAAACTGTCTAACCAAAGCAGGAAACACAGTAACTGGAACAATCGACATTGAATATGTGGAGCTATTTGACAAAGGAAGCATGCTGGTAACTAACAAACCAACTATGGGGTTGATGACTGACGGTAATAAAAATTTATTAATCTCAGGCGGTGAATTTTTCATCAAAGCTACACAAGGTGGTGTTGAACTACAAACTTCGTGTTCTATGAGCATGATTATCCCTAGCGCTTTAACTGATGGAATAGACAATACTATGACTTTATGGACTGGTATAATTGATCCCGCAGGTGAACTTGTTTGGAAAGAGGCCAAACCAGGTGCTGATGGCGCTAATGGCAAAGGAGGTGTTAGGGCAGAAGGAAACAATTATTATGTGACTTTTGGAAATTTTGGATGGACAAATGTTGACCGTTTCTATAGCGATCCAAGACCTAAAACTACACTTTTGGTAGATGCCCCAGAAGGTTACGACAATAACAACTGCGCCGTTTATCTATCTTATGACGGTGAAGGAACAAATGCTCTTGCAAAATTAGACACCTACACAGCAGCAGGTTTATTCAGCGAACATTACGGACAAATTCCGGTTGGTTTGGCTTGCCACATCATTTTTGCTACAGAAGAAAATGGCCAATGGCGTTATGCAATTAAAGGAGTAACAATTGCAGCCAATCAAACCTATACTTTCACTCTTGCCGAAACAACAGTCGGCTCAGAAGCCCAGCTGGTAGCTGCAATCAATGCCATTCAGTAACTTCCAAATACTTTTTTCTAAAAAAAGTGGTGATTTGCTCATCACTTTTTTTTACATTTAATGCTGTTCTAAATTTATTCTGATCATTTTCAGAAGCTAATCCTGCTGCATGCTGTATCTTTTTCTATCTAAAGAAGCCAGAGAAAGGATGCCGTTCCCATCAGGACTAAAAAACCTCCTCGACCATGAAAAAACTTTTATACTGTTTCATTTTTCTTTCAACAATAATGATGTTCGCGCAGACCAAATTAAAAGATACCATCACCCGAAGAGCAAATATCACTTATAACCAAAAAGGCAATTCGGTTAGTTTTAAACCCGAAACACCACCATTAATTCCTATTGCAGGTGCACCAAAACCAAGTTATTCTTATTTATGGGAACTTGGAGACGGTCATTACAGCAAACAAGCAGAACCCAAACATGTTTATAAAAAAAAAGGCAATTATTCTACCAGATTAGCCGTAACCAATAATTATGATAATGGAAAACCTCCAGCAACACGCCCCAAAAAAGTAGCTGTTAACGACATAACCGACACAGATTATAAAGATATCGCTTCTATAGCTGATCAAAACGGGTTTGAGATCCTAAAAAACTGCGACCCCATTCCGGAACAGGAAATGGTAGTCGTAGTAAGTTATCAGAATCTGGAAAATTATGTTGCCAATGGCAAACTATATCTTTTTTACAATGAGAAACAATTCAAAAACAACAATTTTGAACTGGTCGATTTCCGAACCTATGCAGGCGAACGCGAAGTAAAAGAAAACACAATTGCCTCAATTGATGATCTTGATGACACAAAAAACTACCTGACCTCTGCCGAAAACACTTTTAAATTCAAAAAATATAAAAACACTACGACAGAAGAAGATCTGGAGGCTAGTTTGAAAGATGCACATACTCTCTATCATAATGTTTCGATCCTAGAATTTGACGACGCCAACCCAAATGAAACCCGAAATGTTTTTTATACCTTCAAAACCACTCCTGAAATGATCAAAGATACCAGTGCAACAGTTACCATGCGCGGTATTTTTGTGCCGAACCGTAGTTTTAAAAACCATAAAGTCAAAAATCTCGAAATGGAAATTGTTACCTCCCACGATCCCAACAAAATGGGGTCTAACGGAAGTTTTATGAATTATAGGCTGGTTCGTTTTAAAAGAGTCAAATTTAAAACCCGTTTTCAAAATAATGGCGAAGGCCCTGCAAGAAAAATTCGCTTAGAAACCGATATTCCAGATATGTTCGACAAAAAAACATTTCAAATTGAAGGCATGTATCCTGAATGCCCTATTTGTCCAAAAGGAGAAGAACCAACGGTTAGTTGTTTGGACACTATCATCCAAAAAAAACAAATCATCTTTACGTTTAAGAATATTTATCTGCCTGGCACAGAGCAAAAAAATGTAAAAGAAAAAGACAGCACCAAAGGTTTTATTCGCTATTCAATGAAATTTAATGAAGACTTTCACAAAACAAATACTCGAAGCAGGACTTCGATTATTTTTGATAAAAACGAACCTATCATAACCAATTACGCTGTTACACGATTCTTACCAGGAATCTCGATTGGTGCCAAAGCGGGGTATAACTTTTATCCAAATCTTGAAAAATCGACAAGCTATTTTGTGGGCGCTACTATTTCGCCTTTTAAATCGTATCGCTTTTACTGGCAGGCAGAATGGATAAATGCTTTAAACCAGCATAACAGCACAATTAGTATTGCGAATACATTTGACACCAATGCAAATGGCACTAGGAGATTGATACGTACAACTACAACAACCGAAAATAAAAATGTGAACTGGGAAGTCCCTGCTTTGATTCGGTACAATATTAATAATTATATAGGAGTCGGTGCCGGAATTCAGACAAATATCAATGTTTTATCCCAACAGAATCAGAATAAAAAAATAGAAACTTTCGAAGGAGACAAAGAATTGATTTTAACAGCTACAAAAACTACAAACAACACTATAAAAAATTCCTTTATCGATTTAAAAACAGGAATTTTATTTGACCTAACAGCAGGATTTTCCAGAATCGGACCAAGTTTAGGAGCTCGCTATGTGATCAACTTTGAACAGGATTTTAATTATTTTCAGGTGTATGGGATTTGGAGGTTTTAATTGGTTCCACGGTGATACACAAAAAAACCTCAGAGATACGCAAAATACTACACTTTGTGACTCTCTGTGAAAAACCTTCATGAATCTCTTTCAAACAAAACACGCAACAAAATTATATGAACTTATATCGCTTATATGGTTTAATTTTCTTCCTCCTCAATCTAAATGTTTTTGGGCAAAACCATGAAGATAAAATCTATAATGCTATTGATATTTTTGTTTCAAACCCTTCCGCGAAAGCGTTACAAAATTTAACGAATGCTGAAAATACGTTCTGGAGAAATCCAAAATCAAAAACCAAAGACGAGTTATTATCTATTGTAGTTTTAAACTGCAATAAAGCCTATTATGAAAATCAATTCGGGCAAACCCAAAATGCCCTGTTAACCTACGAAAAAGCCTGGCAAACCTATCAAAAATACAAACTCAAAGATTACGATATCATTGAATATTGTCTCAAGCCTTTAGGAAATCTATATACTATTGTAGGGGATTATGATAGCGCAGAAAATACAATCAAACAGTATTATTTTATTGCTGAAACAGAAAAAAACCAATCACAAAAAATAGCGGCCATCCTGAATTTATCGAATGTCTATCAAAGTTCAGGAAAGATTTCAATGGCAATTGAACTTTTGGAAACCTCTCTAAAAACTGAAAAACTATCAAATGCTCTAAAAGGAATTTTATGGAATAACCTCGGAAATAATTATTTACTGAGTTCAGCAGGGAATTTAATGAAACCTGAGGTCTATGATAAAACACAAAAATCTTTTGAATTAGCAGTAAAATATTTAAAAAATGATACCACTCAATCTGAAACCCTGTCGAATTCTTATCGAAATTTAGCCAATCTTAATCGCTTACGACAAAATTTTGAACTTGCAGACTCTTATATAGAAAAAGCACAAAAACTGATGCAGAATCAGCAGCCCAGAAAAATTGCAAAATTGTATTATGAAAAGGCTCTATTACTGTTTGCTGAACAAAAAAACAAAGAAAGTATCAATGAAATTAAACGTGTTTTTAAAATCTTAATACCCAATTACAATTCGGAAAATTTATTGCCAAATAAAAATCAATTGTATGCAGAAACCGTTTTATTGGATGCACTCGATTTATATGCCGAAATTTTATCCGTCAAAGACCCCAAAAAAGCTTTAAAAACTTTTGACCTTTCTTTTTACATTGACGAATTATTGATGAACTCTTTGGTTTATGAAAATTCTAAAATCATTAATCAAATCAGAACCCGGAACCGTACCGAAAAATGTCTCTTACTTTACGATCATTTGTATCAAGCAGAGCACAAAATTCTATATCTAGAACAAGCATTTCAATTATCAGAAAAAACAAAATCCGGGGTTTTAAAAAATTATCGTTCAAATATTAAAAACGCTTCCACAGAAGAAAAACAGCTTTTGCAGCAACTTCAAACCTTAATAAATGCTATTTTAAAAGAACAGCAAAAAGGGGATTTAGCTGATCTTTCAAAAATTAATCAATTCATAAAAAAACAAAATGAATCGATGCTTTCGCTAAAGAAACTCCAGGCTGAAGATACCGATTATTTCTCTGAAAACTGTGATTTAAAAGCGCTGTTTTCAAAATTAGAAAGTGACAAAGCCATTATGATTCATTATTTTATGGGTTCTGAAAACTTATTTTACTTCACTTTACAAAACAACCGAATTAGTTTAAACCACATCTTTACAGCCCATAAAGCAATGCTAGAAATCGTGCATTTTGTAGATTATTTTAATGATGCTAATGCTATTATTAATGATATTTCGGGTTATAATCGTTTTGGAAATAAGGTTTATAACCTATTGCAATTGCCTGACAATTCGGTTTATCAAAACCTGATTATTGTTCCAGACGGTATTTTAAATTTTCTTCCGTTTGAAGCATTAATTACACTTAAATCAAACACAACAAACTTTTCCAAAATGCATTATTTGTTGAACGATTTCAAAATTGCTTATAATACCTCGGCTTATATTTATTTGAATTCTAAACCAATTTCTAAATCAGAAAAAACTGTTTTGGGCATCTTTCCAGTTTTCGAAAAAACGGCTTTTGAATTAAATTATTCAAAAAAAGAATTAGCATTAATCCGAAGTAATTTCAAAGGGAAATATATAGAAAACACAGAGGCCACTTTCGATAATTTTAAAAAAAATGCCATTGATTATTCGATTCTACATTTGAGCACACATGCTGCTGCAGGCGATATTGAAACTCCGGCAAGCATTAAATTTTATGATCAGGAAATTTTATATTCCGAATTATACAACCTGAATATCAACCCGGATTTAGTGGTTTTAAGTGCCTGCCAAACCGGAATCGGAAAACTCTACAAAGCCGAAGGCGCTATGAGTGTCGCAAGAGGTTTTCAGTTTGCAGGAGCACAAAATTTATTATTTTCCTTGTGGAAAGTAAATGATTTTACCACTTCGGTTTTTATGTCTGACTTTTATAAAAACATCAAAAACGATCAAACTTACCTAGAAGCCAATACAAATGCAAAACTTGATTTTTTAAATAACAAATCGATTCCAAACGAGAAAAAATCACCTTATTATTGGAGTTCTTTCGTTTATTACGGTTCGATTTCTAAAGAAGTAAAATCAGTATATTATAATTATTACGTCATTAGTTTATTCATACTAATTGGTTTATTTTTGGTTTACAATCATTATCAAAAATGGAAAATCTTCACAACGTTCTCAAAAAAGAGAACTACAAAAAAATAAAATTCAAAATCATCAAAACGCAGCATTTATTGGTCAAAGCCAAAATCAATGGCATTTCGGGTAATTTCATACTCGATACAGGTGCTTCAAGCAGTTGCGTGGGTTTTGAAGGCATCGATTTCTTTCAG
>JAGOFG010000304.1 GCA_017997335.1 Flavobacterium sp.
TCACAAAATAAATATTTCGGATTGTTTACAATTGCTCTAGCAATTGCAACACGTTTTTGCATTCCACCAGAAATTTCAGACGGACGTTTGTGGTGTGCGTTTACCAAATGAACTCTATCAATAACAAAATCAACACGCTCTTTAATTTCTTTTGGCGTTTTATTTGAGAACATTTTTAAAGGAAATCCAATATTTTCTTCCACAGTCATTCCATCAAATAAAGCACTTCCTTGGAATACCATTCCTATTTCAGTTCTTAAAGTTCTTTTTTCGTCGTTTGAAAGCTCTGAATAAATTCTGCCATCAAATGAAATTGTTCCGCTATCAGGAGTGTGTAAACCTAATAACGATTTTAAGAAAACAGTTTTTCCCGAACCACTTTGTCCAATAATAAGATTGGTCATTCCAGCTTCAAAACGAGTAGAAACGCCTTTTAAAACGGTTTGTTCGCCAAACTTTTTTACGATGTTTTTTACTTCAATCATTAGCTCAATAGGAGTTGGGTTAATATAAAGTTCATTAAAATAATTACTACCGATGTCCAAACGAAGGAAACCGTACTTGCTTTACCAACTTCTAAAGCGCCACCTTTCATATAATAGCCATGAAAAGAAGGAATAGTAGCAAGCAATAAAGCAAAAACAATAGTTTTTATAAAGGCATACGCAATATGAAACGGAATAAATTCGGTTTGAAGTCCGGTAGTGAATTCAAAACTAGTGGTAAAGCCGCCATAAACGGCAGCCATCCAACCTCCAAAAACACCCAAAAACATACTCAATCCAATTACGAACGGATATAAAAGCAAGGCGATAATTTTTGGAAAAACCAAATAGTTTAGTGAGTTAACTCCCATTACTTCCAAAGCATCAATTTGCTCCGTAACGCGCATGGTTCCAATACTTGATGTAATAAATGAACCCATTTTACCTGCCATAATAATGGAAATAAATGTTGGTGCAAATTCTAAAATTACCGATTGTCTTGTAGCAAATCCAATCAAATATTTTGGAATTAACGGATTGGTCAAATTTAATGCTGTTTGAATTGCCACAACTCCTCCAACAAAAAAGGAAATAAAAGAAACAATCCCTAGCGAACCAATGATTAAATCATCCACTTCTTTTAGGATTAATTGTTTCATTACCGACCATTTAGTAGGCTTGTTGAAGATTTCTTTCAACATGATAAAGTATTTTCCTATTTGCGATAAGTAGCGAACTAGCATCATATTATTTAATGTTCAGTGATCAGTTTCTAGTATTCAGTAAAAATACTATATTTTTTTGGAATAGGTTAAAACAACTTTTCTTTCATTTTTTTCCAGCGGTAGTTTCTGAAAAATTTGGCTTGTTCAGGAGTTACAAATAAAGGTTTTCCAGAGGATTTTGCTTTCCAAAACCCCATTAAATAGTCTATAAATAAAAGAGGTTTACCTTTTCGCATTGCCAATTTCAATGAGGAAATGGCAGTGATGATAAATCCATAGCCTAAACTGTAAAAAGCTTCTCCTTGTTTATAACGCGCTGCTTTGTTATAGCTTGCACCAGTTGGTTTTAAGTGTTTTACGTGTAAACTTTCGTCGGTTACTACTTTCCAATTGTAGAATTTACAAAGCAATTCGTCAACCGTGTCCCAACCCATTGCAGGTTTTAATCCACCAATTTGTTTGTATGTTGCTTTTCGATAGGCTTTTAAGGCTCCACGGATATGTTCTTTATCGGTTAGATTTTCTAAAACCCATTCCCCATTTTTTTCTACATAACAAAACCCGCCAGCCATTCCAATTTTCTCATCTAATTGGAAGTACTTTATAATCGTTTCGAAATAGTTGTTTGGAAAAATCAAATCGGCGTCTGCTTTTACAATGATGTCGTAATTGTCATCAATGTGTTTTTCTCCTTCATGGAATGCCTGAATTACTTTACTTCCTGGAAGATGAATTGTGTCAGATTTTTTATTCACTAAAGTGATAAAAGGATATTTGGAAGCAAATTCAGAAACAATTTCTGGAGTTTTATCAGTAGAATTATCATTGACCACTACAACTTTTGCTGGCAAAATCGTTTGTTCTACTAACGATTGAAGTGTTAATGAAATGAATTTTTCCTCGTTGTATGTTGGTATGATTATGTAGTATCGCATAGACTAATTACTATTCACTAATTACTAATCACTTTCTTTCTGCGTAAACCAAATAATATCTCGGTGTAAACCATCTTAATAATGGTCTAAAACCAAGTTTTTTAACAGGATGTGTGAATTTTACTCGGTCAACAATTTTATATCCTGCTTTTTCTAAAAGCCAATCCAATTGCCAATCTTCAAATTCGTGATAATGTCTGTCCCACATATCCGTTTTGCTTCTATAAGCTGAAGAAAACCACAAACGTAATGGAATCGAAATTAAAATTTTATCTGCTTTTACGTTTTGTAAAACAGTGTAAGGATTTAGTAAATGTTCGAAAATTTCAAAACCTGTAAACACATCGTAATTCTCAGTTTGAAGAGCCG
>JAGOFG010000112.1 GCA_017997335.1 Flavobacterium sp.
GTTAAAATTACAAATCAAACGTTTGTCCCATCATTGGAACTACACATTCAAAGCCATAAAGTTCTTGTATCTTAATGCGCAATTCATCAGCCGCTTGATTCTCACCGTGTACCAAAAACACTTTCTTAGGTTTATTTTCTAAAGCCGATAGCCAATGCAATAAATCTTTCTGATCACCGTGAGCAGACAAGCCTTCAATCTCTACAATATTGGCTTTGACCTCATAATATTTACCGCGAATTTTGATATCCTGAGCGCCTTCTAATAATTTTCTACCTCGAGTTCCTTCCGCCTGATATCCGATAATAATTACTGTTGTTTCTGGCAAACCAATATAGCGTTCTAAATAACTCAAGACTCTTCCTCCTGTTATCATTCCACTCGCAGCAATAACTACTTTTGGCTGTTTGTTATAAATTATCTCAATCGTTTCTTTATAATCAGAAACCATTGTAAACATTTTACACATTTCAACATACTGTTCTTGTGTTAATTTGTGCCATTTTCTATTGTTTTCAAAAAGGTCAAGCATACTAATCCCCATTGGGGTATCAATAACATAGGGAATCGAAGGAATTCGTCCTTCTTCTTTCAATTGCCACAATAAAAACATCACACTCTGAGCTCTTTCGACTGCAAAACTGGGCAAAATTACCGTTCCGCCTTTGGCAATAGCGTTGTTGATGTACATTTCCAACTCTGTTTTGGGGTCGGTGTCGGGGTGCAATCTGTTTCCATACGTACTTTCTAAAAACAAATAATCGCCTCGAGTTGGTAAGGTAGGTGGAAATAGCAACACATCATTGTCGCGTCCAATATCTCCCGAGAAAACCAAATATTGATTTTCTAAATGCAATTCGATACTACAAGCACCTAGGATATGTCCTGCATTACTAAAAACAGCTTGAATTTCGGCATCCAAAGGAATAACTGTTTTGGACTGAATCACTCTAAAATGGGAAAACACTTGTTCGGCTTGAGCCACAGTATAAAGTGGTTCAGCGATTTGATGTTTCGAATACTGGCCTTCATTCGCTTTATTGGCTTCTTCTTCTTGAATTTTGGCGCTATCTAGTAAAATTAATTTGGCGATAGCTGCAGTAGGACTCGTACAATAAATTTTTCCCTTAAAACCTTGATCTACCAACCTTGGCAACCAGCCACAATGGTCTAAATGACCGTGAGTCAGCAAAACAAAATCAATGGTAGCAGGCAAAACAGGCAAAGGCTCCCAATTCAATTCTCGCAAGGGCTTAATCCCTTGAAACTGTCCACAATCAATCAAAATCCGAATTCCGTTACTTTCTACGAGGGTTTTCGAACCGGTAACAGTTCCTGCCCCTCCAATACATGTAATTTTCATGAGGAATGTTTTTTAAATTAAATGCTAACTACCACACAATTCTCTTGCTTCTTTGAGTACATTTTGTATCCTATTTGGACTCAAACCAATTGTATTCAAAACCGACGATTGAACCAAAATATCCTTAACCAACAACAACTCTTCTTGTAATAAATGTTCCTTTTCGGCCAGAGACAAAGTAGTCAAACAGGTAATCGGATATAATTTATTCTGGTCCGTTTTGGACTTCAAACAATTATTTTCGGGATAATTCCAACTCAAAAGTTGCAATCCTGAACAATTAGCAAAAGTGATAGCATCTGCCGTAAATCGATTATTCGTTACTATCCAACACGAAGTCAGAGGACTTTTGGAATCAAAAAAAGAATGCGATTTTGTTTTTAAATCATTAAATCTAGACAAAATATACATCGGCACTTTTACATCCGAAGCCACTTCTCTACCCGCGTGAAACTTGCATTCAACCATCCCCATTTCAGAGTCTTTTTGAATCAAAACATCAATCTCGTGCGTAACACATTTTCCTTGTAAAACTAAATTGGTTTTCGTTTTATAGCCTTCTGATTCAAAAAGTCTCGCAATATATTTTTCAAAATAAAAACCTGCAGGACCTAACATTCGTATGGCTTCACGCAAGTTGTAACGCGCCGCATGTGCATTTGAATTTTTCTTTAGCAACGCAAAAGCCATCTTGTAAATTTGCTTGGTCGCCATCCCATCAAAAAGTTGCGCACTTATGGTCGAAATGATATGTTGGGCTTGCTCAGGATTGGCTCCTGCTTTTAGTAGTGATTTCAATAACTTATTGGAATTAAAATCAACCGTATCCCCTGAATATTTGACAACTTTCATCACACTTTAGTTTACATATTCTATATACAGAAATCCAACTAAAGGTACGTATAAATTAGCTATTTAAGGCGCTTTTGATAATAAAATCCGGGGATGAAGAGCAGGATAAAAATAGGTTGAATCAAAAACCTTCGCACATAAAAAAGAAGCAAATAATTTTGATTCTGAAAAGAAAGAAGACAAAACAAGGCAAGTATTAGCAGCACAAAAAAAACTACAAATAACATTCCCGAAAACTGTAGCATATCCTTATCTTCAAAAATAACATATAGTAATGCTAGAGAAAGTAGAGAATTCAATCCAAATCTCAAAAGCAAACCTAAAAACAAACAAAAGGAATCGTACTTTGGCAGAGGCGAATTAGCATAATCACCTTTAAAAAAACTTAAAAAAGGGTCATAAAACAGTTGCGTCTCAAATTCACGGATTAGCGCAAAAAGAAAAACCAACAACAACCCAAGAACAATCTTTCCTTTATTTTGAAGTAGATTTTGTAGCATATATAGAAAAGTAATTGACCCAGAAAAACCAAAGAATAAAAACAACCCCATAAATAAACAGAGGAAAAATAACGCCGTGCAAAAGGTGCTCATAGGCCGGAAAACGATACAAAAGAAGGCTCAAAACCGCAATTCTAATCACGTTGAGTATATAAATCAAAACACAACCACTAAGTAAAAAAAACAAAGTAGTCCTAACCCTTCCTGCAAAAGCAATCACAAAAGAAACAAAAAGTATCATAACACTTATAGCATTGCATCCTTCAATTACGGCAGCCACTTCTTTCTGATGCATCAAGATACTGATTTTGGTATTGTGCTGATACACCAGAGCCGAATTAGAATCAAATACTTGCAAGACTTTTTCAACGTGACTAGCCACAAGCTTGGTTATGCCATCCAATTGATTATTTTCATTTCCTGACAAATACCACTGATATAAAAAAGTAAGCAAGATATACGAAAATAAAAACGCCCCAATGAATTTCAAAAAAGGCTTGTAAAGTGTCCAATAGTTTTTCAAAATTGATTTTTTTTTCAAATTTATGTAATTTATAAGACTAGCATTAAATACTTTTGTATAAAAACAATTATAAAATGACATTTCAAGAATTACAACCAAAGGTAATTGCCATTACAAGTAGTGCCACTAGTACTAGAGACGAGAAATTATTGACCATTTGCCAACTTTTGAACGAATCGATTGAATACTACAATTGGGTAGGATTTTACTTCGCCAACCACGATACCAAAACCTTACACTTAGGGCCTTATGTAGGAGCTGAAACAGACCACACAGTTATTCCTTTCGGAAAAGGAATTTGCGGACAAGTAGCTGAATCGAATGCCAACTTTGTAGTTCCTGATGTGTCTGCACAAGACAACTATATTGCGTGCAGCTTTACCGTAAAATCAGAAATTGTAGTGCCGCTATTTGTAAACGGCGTAAACATTGGTCAAATTGATATTGACAGTCACGTTATCGACCCTTTCACTGAAGCTGACGAACGATTCTTGGAGTTTGTGAATGAAGAAATTGCTAAACTTTTTTAAATCATTTTTTATGAGTATAAAAAACTGTTTTATCTTATTTTTTCTATTAGTTTCCTCAAAGATTTATTCTCAAAACAGCACCAAGAAATTATTTCACATCGATAAATATCTAGTAACATCCAACGAAAAAAATTTTGAATACATTAAAGAAATCGAAGATTATGACTCCGATAAAAAAAAATATCCAATAAAGATATACTACAAATCAGGCAAAATATACCTAACCGGAACCACATTAGACAAAGACAAAGTTATTTTAGACGGTAAATGTTTATATTATTTTGAAAATGGCAAAAAGAAGCGAGTAGCTAATTACGAGAACAACAAACTCATCGACAAGCAGTATTACTATCACGAAAATGGCGTTTTCAAATTAGAATCAGAAGTTGAGGTAAGCAAAAACAAAAAAGAGTCTACCCTAAAAATTCTTAACTATTTTGATGAAAATAATGTGCAAAAAGTAACCAATGGCGAGGGAGAATATGTAGAAGAGGGCTGGAACGATCAAACCTCAACTGGCACAATAAAAAACTTTTTGAAAGAAGGTATTTGGAGAGGAAATTTAATAGGGAAAAAAGTCAGTTTCACCGAACAATATAACAAAGGCAAATTAGTTGTGGGCCATAGTCTTGACTCTTTGAACAACAAATTTACTTACAATGTCGTTAACGAAAGGGCCCATCCCAAAAAAGGAATGAATGATTTTTATAATTATTTAAAAAAAAACGACATCATTCCAAAAAACATCAATAGTAAAATTACAGGCAAAATAATCATCAACATTGACATTAACGAAAACGGTAAATTAGAAAATGTTTCTGCATATACAGGCGACCAATATGGAATTACAGAGAATGCAATTCAATTAATTTCTCAATATGAAAATTGGATACCCGGAAAACATCGAGGTGTAAACGTTAAGACACATCTCACACTCCCAATTGTGTTTCAATAAATCATTGTAATAATTTAAACAGCTCGCAACATCTAAATGCTAGTCAATTCCAAAAAGAAAGAAACGTTTCTTTTGTTCTAGTCAAATTTATTTTATACTTTTGCACCCGTCTTACAATAGCTGTACGACATACATAACAATCATTTAAATAATATTAGCATGTATTTAACTAAAGAAGTAAAAGCGGAAATTTTCGCAAAACACGGAGGAAAAGCAGAAAACACTGGATCTGCAGAAGGACAAATCGCTTTATTCACACACAGAATTAGCCACCTAACTGAGCACTTGAAAAAAAATCGTCACGATTATAACACTGAGCGTTCTTTGGTACTATTAGTAGGTAAAAGAAGAGCTTTGTTGGATTACTTGAAGAAAAAAGAAATCAACAGATACCGTGAGATTATCAAAGTATTGAATATTAGAAAATAATCAATATAAAAAAGAGGTGCGAAAGTGCCTCTTTTTGTTTTTACATTTCAAGCATTTACAAGAAAAAAAGTTTGGTTTTTCATTGGGTTTTAGGAACAACAACTACTACAACAACAACTACTACAACACAACTAAAACCCATTGTATAACCAATTAAGGAAAAATTTATGATTCCACAATTATTTGTAGAAAAAATCGATTTGGGTGATGGCAGAAGCATCACAATCGAGACAGGACGATTAGCCAAACAAGCGGATGGTTCTGTAGTAGTTAGAATGGGCGACACGATGATACTTGCCACAGCAGTTTCAGCTCGTAGCGCTAACCCAGCGGTAGATTTCTTACCATTAACCGTAGATTACCGCGAAAAATTTGCAGCAGCAGGTCGTTTCCCAGGTGGTTTCTTCAAAAGAGAAGCACGCCCTAGCGACAGCGAAGTATTGACAATGCGTTTAGTAGACCGTGTTTTACGTCCACTTTTCCCAGACGATTACCATGCTGAAACACAAGTTATGATTCAGTTGATGTCTCATGATGAAGAAGTAATGCCAGATGCATTGGCAGGTTTAGCAGCATCTGCAGCATTAGCAGTATCTGATATTCCTTTTTACAATTTGATTTCAGAAGTACGTGTTGCACGTATTGATGGTAAATTTGTAATCAACCCAAGTAGAGAAGACTTAGCAAAATCAGACATCGACATGATGATTGGTGCTTCTATGGACTCTGTAGCGATGGTAGAAGGTGAGATGAAAGAAATCTCAGAAGCTGAAATGGTAGAAGCCATCAAATTTGCACACGAAGCGATTAAAGTTCAAATTGAAGCACAATATCGTTTACAAGCGGCTTTTGGCAAAAAAGAAACTCGTACTTACGAAGGAGAAAAAGAAAACGAAGAAATTTATAAAAAAGTAAAAGCCGCTGCTTACGATAAAATTTATGCTATCGCAAAAGTAGGTTCTGCTAAACACGAAAGAAGTGCTGCATTTGCTGAAGTAAAAGAAGAAGTAAAAGCTTTATTTACTGAAGAAGAATTGGCTGCTGACGGTGATTTAGTTTCAAAATATTTCTACAAAACAAACAAAGAAGCCGTTCGTAATGTAGTGTTAGAATTAGGTGTTCGTTTAGATGGTAGAAAAACAACTGATATTAGACCAATTTGGTGTGAGACAGATTATTTACCAAGAGTACACGGCTCTTCTTTATTTACTCGTGGAGAAACACAAGCTTTGGCTACAGTAACTTTAGGAACTTCTAGAGAAGCGAACCAAATCGACTCTCCATCAGAACAAGGTGAAGAGAAATTTTATTTACACTACAACTTCCCTCCTTTCTCTACCGGTGAAGCAAAACCACTAAGAGGAACTTCAAGAAGAGAAGTAGGTCACGGAAACTTGGCACAACGTGCGTTGAAAAACATGATTCCTGCTGACTGTCCTTACACTATCCGTGTGGTTTCTGAAGTATTAGAATCTAACGGTTCTTCTTCTATGGCAACCGTGTGCGCGGGTACAATGGCCTTAATGGATGCTGGAGTTCAAATGGTAAAACCAGTTTCTGGAATTGCTATGGGATTGATTACTGACGGAGAAAAATTTGCGGTATTGTCTGATATTCTAGGTGACGAAGATCACTTAGGAGATATGGACTTTAAAGTAACTGGAACTGCTGACGGAATCACAGCTTGCCAAATGGATATTAAAATAGAAGGTTTACGTTACGATATCATGGAGCAAGCCTTGGCGCAAGCCCGTGATGGACGTTTGCATATTTTAGGCAAATTGACTGAAACTATCGCTGCACCTAGAACTGATGTAAAAGCACACGCTCCAAAAATCATTACTAGAACTATTCCTGGTACTTATATTGGCGCCCTAATCGGACCTGGTGGAAAAGTAATTCAAGAATTACAAAAAGCTACAGGAACTACCATCGTAATCAATGAAGTAGACGAGCAAGGAGTTATCGAAATTTTAGGAACGGATCCTGCTGGAATCGAAGCTGTATTAGCAAAAATTGCTTCTATTACTTTCAAACCACAAATGGGAGAAGCGTATGAAGTGAAAGTAATCAAAATGCTTGACTTTGGTGCTGTGGTAGAATATACTGCTGCTCCAGGAAACGAAGTATTATTACACGTTTCTGAATTAGCTTGGGAAAGAACAGAAAACGTTGCCGATGTAGTAAAAATGGACGATGTTTTCCAAGTGAAATACTTAGGCATTGATCCTAAAACTCGTAAAGAGAAGGTTTCTAAAAAAGCATTAGTACCTAGACCTCCACGCGAAGAGAAAAAAGAATAACGATTCAAGTAAAGGTTATATTCAAAAACCCCTTATTCATTTTGAGTAAGGGGTTTTTCTTTGCATAAAAAACAATCCAAGTCCAAAGTTATTTATGAATTTCACAATAAAAAACAAAAAAAGTTAAACAACTTTACATTTAATTCATATAAAAAAAATACCTTTAACCTTATAAACCAGTAATAGACATGGCATTTACAGTTATTCAAAACACAAAAATTAACACAACACCTTTTACTTTTACGAGCCCTGCAACCGTAACCTACCCTGTTGCTCCTTTAGTTTCAGCAAAATTCTACACCCCAGAAGGTGGCGCCTTAACCCTAAAAATTAGAGCTACTTTATACATGAACTCTGAGGATACCGTAGCTCCAACAGTACAAACACCAATAGAATCTGGCAATGTACTAACCATGAACTACGATTACAATTTCTCGGAAGAAACCCCAGAAACTTGCGATGTGTACTATATAGAAGTAGATTATATTTCAGACACTGTTGCGAATATAACAGAAATTAAATCTTTCA
>JAGOFG010000113.1 GCA_017997335.1 Flavobacterium sp.
GCTCCTTTATCATAATAATCACGATGCGCTAGTGAATTAATAATAGCTTCTTTGAACGCAATTATTGGAATTTCCCAATATTCATTTCTTGGATTGGCTCCTTCGCCTTCAATATCATATCTTACATCAAGTTTTGACTTTAACCAAATCATACTTTTTTGATATTGCTGGTATAATGTTCCGGTCATTACTTTATCATCAACGATATAGCGTTTGTCTGTGCCATCAAATGCTACACAACGAATTACTGCTTTCTCGAAAAACTTTTCAGGATTACTCCCAAAGAATAGAACGGTACCGTTTTTTAATTGGCCATCATTGGTTACTAACTTTAGATTGGTAAATAATTGTTCGTCTGAAGTTGCATTGACTAAACCTGCTTCAAACCGAAATGTATTGATGTTTTCTTTTGCAATATCATCTTCTATGTTGGCTTCTTTACAAATGGCATCATCAAAATAAATTTTGTCGGCTTGTTGGAAAAAGTCTCTCATTTCTTCAACCGTTGTGAGTTTCTGCGAATTTGGACCTTGACGCACATAAATTGCACCTGATAACACATAAGGTTTATTTTGACCTGATGGGACTTCGATTACTGCTATATTTTTACCATCTACCTCAATAATATTAAAATCACATTTCAGCACTGGAGATATCTCGTTTATTGAATTTTGTATTGCTGAACGTTTAGCATTATCAATTGTTATTCCTTTAATAGTGTTAGCATCATCAACGCCAATTAAAACAACACCACCTGAAGCATTTGCAAAAGCACATACTTCCTCTGTAATTTCTTTTATCTTACTTGGAAGACTTACTTTGAATTCGGCATTATATCCTTCTCCAGAAGCTACTATTGATTTTATTTCGGTTGGATTGAGCATATTAATCTTCTTTATATATTTCTTTTCCTTTTTCAAAAATTATTAATCCGTAATTTTTACTTATTACTGCTGTGAATAATACATTTGATATACATGAACCATATAAAGCAGTTCTATACCTACTGCCAAAAGTATTTTTTACAACTAACTTTTCAATTATGGGTGTTGAGAAATATTGAGAAATATGTGTTAATTCTAGTTGTTTCGACAACAAGTGGAAACCATCTTGGAATTCACTATTTGATGAAGAAATTTCTATCAATGTGTTTAAAACATCATTATATTTAGTTATTGGTAAATCATAAATAGTTTTCTCAGTATTCATTGGTGCTACTGGTAACTCTTTAATATCTGAATATATTACTAAACCAATGCCCTCAAAGTTTTTACTTTTAAGTTTATTTATATCATTACAAAGTTTCATTATTTTTTTTATCATAACGATTTAAATTAATCTCCCTAACAATTTTTTTTGTGAAAACTGTATCTTGATTGTTCCGTTGTTATTTCTTTGATTGTAGTATTCTCCCTCTAATGTTAAAATATCTTTGTAATATTTTAGTTTTGCTGTACCAACATGATTGTTAAGATTGAATAGTGGAGCTGTTTCATTAGAAAATATATAAAAGATACTAAAGGTGTTATTTTCTTCGGGTATGATTTGCTCAATAACACTAAATGAACTTGAGGTATTTAAATTTGTATTTATATCAGCAAAATAAGTGAAGATATGAAGTTTTGAAGCTGTTTGTTTAATCTCCATAACACATAACTTTTTAACTGGAACACCTGAACTCTGATAACTAGACACAACTTCTCCAATATATCTACCGTTTAAATTTGGAATATTAATAAGCCAACTAAAGATTTTATATTTCCAACCAAATTGATCTATAAAAATTATAGTTGAAGTTATTAATGCAATTGTAGAGAAAACACCAAAATAGCTGTATGCTTCATTTAGTATTTTATATTTAATAATTATACTTTCAATATATTCTGAAACATAATTATAAAATACAGATAGTACTAGTATAAATATTATTAATTTATTTGTATTGTAGTATTTAAAATTCAAAATCAAATTGTTTAAAATTCTTCAAATTTAATATTTTTTTCAGTCTTAATTCCTGTTTTCTCAACATATGATATATATAGTCCTTTTCTACCAATTATCAGCATAAAAATTGTTTCAGAATTAAGGATATTACCTCTAATTTGTTCTAATATAGACTTTTTATCAAGACCGGAAGGAGTAGGATAATCTTCGGGATGTGTATGCCATTCGCCTAAATATATTTTCTTTCCCTTACTATCTTTAAAAATTTTATTAATTATTTTTTGTGCATTCTTTTTAGATCTAGTAAAATTAAATCTACTCGATTTGTCAAGTTCACTAGGAGATGAAACATCAGTAATCGAATAATTATTATCTTCTAAATAATGACCAATTAGAATACCGCCAGCTTCAGGTTTGTGGTTTTCATCTTGAATAAAAGACTTCATTTTTTCAAATACTTCTTCGGATATTTTGATTGACAAATCTCCTAACTCAAATTCTATCATAAATCATTTATTATTAGTTGATATGAGTTGTTATTTGTTCCAAATTCAGTTATTACCAATCCTTTACTTTTTAATAGTTCTTTATCTCCAATCCAAGAATAAACTCTTGAAACATTATCGTTTTTGGTAATATGCTCTTTTAAATATGGAAAAATCGTTGAAAGGAATTGGGTTAAGTATGCTGCAGAATAAGGAAAATAACCTGTTTGACAACTTCCTTCAATCAGATATGTCTTGTCTTGTTGATCTTCTGAATTTGATAAAACACTGTAATAATAATTTTCTTTTTTAATTAACTCTAAAGCTCTTTCAGCATCTCCAGGCATTACAAATAACAATTGACCACTTGCTAAAAACGGTTCAACCCAAAAAATGAAAGTTGGTTTAGTTAATTTTCCTTGTTGTAAATTATTAAGTATAAACTCTTCAATCATTGTTTTTCCAATTGCTACAATATGAAAATCACAGTCATTTATAAAGTCTGCTTCGGTTTCAATAATTGTAGTTACTGACTGAGTTCTAGTTCCGACTTCAATTAATGGATTTGCATTTTTTAATTCAATTTTTAAGGCATCAGCTTTATTGATTTTTAACAATGAAAAACCAGATAAATGCCTCTTGATGTTCTCTGAAGATAGGACTTCCTTGTCTATTAGATTAAATTTGTTTATCGGTAGGTTTTTTAGAAAAAAAATAAGATTTGAACCGACACTACCCAAACCGCTAATTGAAACACTCTTCTGCGTTTCTGTATAACCAGTTGTTCTTAATTCTAATCTGTTTAGACTTATGCTATCAAAAGTTAATCTTGTTGCATATTTTTTTTCATTAATCTTATTTGATAAATGGTCTACTTTTGAGGAAACATTTCTATCTCCACCTTTTTTTCTAGGAACAATTTCAGCATTATGATATGTCCAACCATAATACTCTTTTGAAGAATTATTATTGTTTATAAATACTACTAAAACACTATCAAAATCATTATTTCTACATAACTCTTTAAATTTAATGTAGTTATTATTATCTTTCTTTAAAATAGCTAATGTGTCCGTAAAAGTTAATTCAAATGGTGGCTCTATGAATTCATTTTCAATAAATAAAATACCTACTTCTTTAAAAATACAATTGCAATCTTTTGCGTATTCTTTAATTTTTTTTAAATCAGTATCATTATTACTTATGAAATACTCATAATTTGATAAGTATTTATTTATAAATTTTATACCCTTTACTTCTGCTGTACTATCATCATCTATTGATTGAAATCCTAAATTCTGTATTCTATCATTTTTAGAATAATTTAACTCCCAATATGCTTTAAATTCTCTTTTGAACTCTCTTTTTCTATACTCAATATTTTCAGCATCGCGAATTATTTTTTTTGCTTTGGAAATCATTAATTCAATCAAACTAACATAATCGTTTTTAGGTAAAATTAGATTGAGCCCTTCATCAAAAATACAAATACTTAGATCTTCATTAATGTGTGGAATGTATTTTAAATCGTTATAACTTTCCTTACTGATAAAGACTTTGGGTGTTACAAAAGGAAAGTCGTTTGGAAAGCTCAAATAGAAAATGACATCTATATTTTTATTATTAAATGTTATTTCTGTTTGAATTTCCCAAACAACATTGCCTTTATAAAAATCATAATCAAGCGTTTTTAATTCTTCACTATCTAAATTTTTACAGGTTTCAATTTTTCCAAAATCTTTTAAAAGTAATTCGTAATTAATCATTAAGCAGATTTATTATCGTAACGTAATTGGTCAGGAGAAGAAAATGCTTTTGCAACATCTTCATCTTTTTCTTCAATAGTTGAACAAGGAAACCTATCACCTAAGTGTTTTTGCCATTTTGCACAAGCATCTTTTTTACTTTTTGCTTCAATTGCTTGATTGCCCGAAGTGATTAAACTATCCAATGCATCTAGAAAGTTTTTCTTTCTTGTTTCAGACGAATATTTATCTAACAAATTTTCAGTTGTATCAACTGTTGGTCTAAAACACTCATATCTAGCCCAAAAGTTTTTTGAAGTGTCAATTGCTAATTGAATAGATTTTAAAGTTTCTAAAAAAGCTTCATCATCTCTAACTTTTGAGATATAGTTGTTAACTGCCAAAATTGTAAATATCATACCACTTGGTAAATTCAAGTTGTTTTTATTGTCAGTCCAAGCCTTTAAATAACGTACAATTCTTTTTAGCTGTTCCTTTCCTTTTGCCTTTTCTTCAAACCATATCCTAAAAGCATAAGGATCACTTGGTATCCATCCTTTATCTTTATGGGCTAATTCTGGTACATCTGAACTATCAAAGAAATTTTCGTTATCATTATCTGTTGTTTTATAATAAATTGGCAAGTCTATGTGATATTGAGCAGCATATTGAACTCTAACACATGTATTTTTATCAATACTATTTTGATTTGTTCTATTTTCGACTGCTTTCAAAATCCAACCATGAGCTTGTGATGGTGTTGGTCTATCTTCTTCTTTGCCAAAAATATAAACTCCATCATCAACATCATACTCACCGCTTAATGGGAGAATAGAAGTATTCATAGAGAACGAACCTTGACCTTTGAACTTTACAGTATGTTTATCTCTGTTTTCATCAAAATATTTTCTAATATCCTCTCTAACTGCATTTCTAGATGTTCTTAGTTCTTTTTTTCTTTTTTCTGAAAGCTTAATATTGTCATTAAAACTAACAAATGTTTCATGTAAATCTGCCATTTTATAATTTTTTAGTTGTGTTATATAATTTTTTATTTTTAAAGAAATCTATGACTTCTGGCTTTTTCTTAAAGACATCAGCCATATCTTTTCCTTTTCCTTTAATTAAGTCCAATGCTTTTTTTGTAGCAACATCAAGTTGAATAAGACTTTCTTGGTCACTTGATATTTCTGAAGTTGGAATTCGAACATAATCGATAGATATATCTGAAAGGTTCTGTATTTTTTCCATGAAATAATGGGAGAAATAGCTTTGCCCTGTAAGTGATGTTTCAAATAATTCATCACGCCAATCTAAAAATGATCTATTTCTTTTTAGACCAGTTTTTTTTCCACCAGTTAGTGAGAGACTACTAACTGACAAAATCTTCAACTTATCAAATTCTTTATCTTTTCCAACGAAATAATCAAGTGCTTCCAATAAACCTACAAGTGTTGGGTTATTTCCCCAAACTCCACCATCAATAAATTGTTTGTTATCGTAATATTTTATTTCCGCCATTGGAAAATATGTTGGAGCTGCAGAAGTTGCTAATGCAACATCAACCATTGAAGCACCATTATCTCTATCAAGGTTTCCTTCTTTATGGTCGAACTTAAAAACAAATGGTCTGGCTTCAGTTATGGTGTAACTCGGGATGCACAATAAATTATTACTGTCTCCAATTTTACTATCTTTGAAAATGTTTTCTAATGCTATTTTTAAAGGTTTGTCAGAGAATTTCCCTCCATAAAGAACCTGTTTTAGTGTACCTCTACTAATTTTAGTTTTTCCAAACTTTACTTTATTGAAATTTGGAAATATTTTAGGGCCTTCTTCTTCATAAAATTTACAAATTTCAGAAGCTGGAATTTTCAATGATAGTGCAAGTGCAATTAATCCTCCTGTAGAAGTTCCACAAATCATATCAAAATAATCCGAGATTGAACAATTAAATTTTTCTTCAAATTGTTCTAGTATTTTTGCAGAGTATAAACCTTTAATTCCTCCACCATCGATTGATAAAATCTTAAATTCCTTTTCCATATATTACAAATAATATGTTAAAAAGTCAAAAATCATTCCTAGAATATTAATCTTTGTTTGTTATCATTAAATATTTGATTATTAGACAAATTGTCAGTTTTCATGTCGGTTTAACTCTGTCAAAACAGTTGTTTGGGTAAAAAAAATACATTTTGACATATTTTAGCTATTCAGTTTTTTGTGTTAATGAAAGTTGATAATTCAAATAATTCAATTGCATTATCTATTTCACTTTCCAATTGTCCAATTTCAATAAATGTAATATCATTGGCAAATGCTTTTTCACCAATTAGATGTTCGATATGAACGTAAACTGCTTCTCGAAGTCTTGTGTTGTCTTTGTGGACGATGTAGTTTTTGAGTAACACTTTTATTCCTAAATCAATTGGTTTGTTTGGGTTTTCTAATGGGATGAAATACATTTCACTTATTCGTAAAGTGATGCCGTAATATTCTAGTGGTTTGTCGGTGCCATTTTCATATTTGGATAGGTTGGTTTCTGGTTGAAGGAATGTGGTTATTTTCCAACGCTCTACAACTGGTGCATGATGGACTAGTAATTCTACTTCTTTGAAAAGGTAGGGATTTCCGTTTGCGGTTATGATTAACTCTGCACCGTTTTTTTTGTTTTTGATGATGAGGTCTAGATCTTTGTTGTATTGATGTAGTATCTCGATTAGTTTGTCGAAATGGATTTTTAGTTCGTCTTTTGAAATTTCGTTTAGGAGTAGGAAAACGAAGTTGTTTTGTTGGAAATAATTCCAAAAGTTAGTTAAAGTTTTCATGTTGTTTCTTGTTATTGGAACGCGGATGAAACAGATGCTTCGCAACGCGGATTTATAGGGATTTTTATCTTTTGTCTGGTGTTGATTTTTCAAATGCTATTAAATTTACCATCTCTCGTAATCGTGAGCGAACTCGATTGCCATAATGTTTTTCAATTTCTGTGGCTGATAGGTTGGTGGTTATGTGAGTAAATAGTTTTTTTGAAATGAATAGATCATATCTACTCAATAGAATTTCTGCCATGACATTGCATTCGTTACCAAAATATTTTAGGTTGTTTTCTGTTCCTAAATCGTCAAAGCAATAGGTTCTTGGTTCTGATTGGTATAGTTTGCCATTGCTGTATTTGTGGATTATTTGATAGCCTTCCTGGATGAATTCAAAGTTGATATCGCGACATGGTTTTACGAAAAACTTATGTTCTGTTGCTGTTAGGTATTTCATTAAATTCATTAATGATGTTTTACCGCAGCCGATTGGCCCGGTTAATAGAATTCCCTTGTTGAGGTTTATTCCATATTGAAAACATGTTGGTTCGTCTTTTAGGGAATAGGCAATGAGTTTGTAAACGATTGGGTAATCGGTTTCAATGATTTTGAAATGGTTTCCGTATAGTTCAATTCCTTTAGCTTCTAGCCAATTGATTACTTCGGTGTAGCTGTAGTGTGATTTTATTTCATTTTCCATGTTTTGTTTTTTTACCACATAGGAACATAGGTTTTATAGTTTCTTTGGATTATTTAAAAGACGCTTCGCTTAGGATAGATTTCATAGATTTAACCGCAAAGTCCGCAATGATTGACGCAAGGTTCGCAAAGAACCTGAAACAAGTTCAGATTAAAGTGGCTCTGAATAGTCTTTGTCGGTTGCTGTGTTGAGTTGTTTTGCTCTGTTTGGTTGTTCTGCATTTGAAATGAATTTTGGTGCGTTAATCATCCAATTTTGTGCTGCTGCTTGCCAATCGACCATT
>JAGOFG010000020.1 GCA_017997335.1 Flavobacterium sp.
AAAACGGCAACTGAAAGTATAACAAAGAACCGCAAATTCGCAAATTTTAAAACCTAATTAAAATTTGTGAATTTGCGGTTAATTTTTAAAAAGCAATGTCTGCCAAGGTGTTGTTCTCTAAAATCATTAAGGTATTGTCACGCACTTCCATCATCAATTTACGAACGGCACAAGTAGCTTCGTCATTGCAATCGTCGCAGGGTTCATAAAAATTGTGACTAGCACAAGGCAATAAGGCAATTGGTCCTTCGAGTATGCGATAGACTTTGGCCATATTGATGTCTTTGGGTTCTTTGATTAAATAGTATCCGCCGCCTTTTCCTTTTTTGGCACCCAAAAAACCCGAATGACGCAAAAGCAATAAAATGCTTTCCAAAAACTTCAAAGAAATATGCTCTGCTTTAGCAATTTCGGCAATTTGCACAGGCGTATTGTCCTTTTGACGTGCCAAAAAAGTAAGGGCTTTTATTCCGTATTTCGTTTTTTTTGAAAGCATAATGAATTTGGGTTGACGTATAACGATTGTAGCTTTTACCTACAACAATCTTTACCTTATTATGGTAACAAAAATATACTTTTTAACAATATAAACACAAAACCCACGGATGAAACCGTGGGTCATTGTATATGAATCAATAATTAAAACTTTTTATGCTAAAGCCTGATTCAAATCAGCAATCACATCTTCTACGGTTTCTAATCCCACGGAAATACGTACCAAACCATCGGTGATGCTCACCGCCAAACGCTCTTCTACAGATAATTTACTATGTGTGGTTGAAGCTGGATGCGTTACAATAGTTCGAGTATCTCCCAAATTAGGCGATAACGAACACAATTTTATTTTATCCAAAAAGGCTCTTCCTGCTTCTAGTCCGCCTTTGATTTCGAAGGCCACGATGTTACCGCCCAATTTCATTTGCTTTTGGGCAATTTCGTATTGCGGATGCGATTTCAAGAAAGGATATTTCACTTTATTGACTTGGGGATGATTTTCCAAAAATTCCGCTACTTTCAAAGCGTTTTCACAATGTCTATCGACACGAACCGCCAAAGTTTCTAAACTTTTAGACAATACCCAAGCGTTAAATGGCGACAAAGAAGGTCCTGTCAAACGAGAAAAAAGATAAATATCTCTAATCAAATCCGACCTTCCAACGGTAATCCCTCCTAACACTCTTCCTTGTCCATCGATTAATTTGGTAGCCGAATGAATCACCAAATCCGCTCCCCATTTGATAGGTTGTTGAATGTATGGCGTAGCAAAACAGTTATCGATAATCAAAATCAAATTATGTTTTTTGGCAATGGCACCCAATAATTCCAAATCAATGATATCAATGGCTGGATTCGTTGGGGATTCCGCATAAAGAATCTTAGTGTTGGGCTTAATAAAGCTTTCTATAGTTTCAGGTTGATTGATATCAAAATAGGTCGTTTGAATATTCCACTTTGGAAAATAATTCATAAACAAAGAATGCGAAGCACCAAAAACACTACTCGACGAAACAATATGGTCGCCCGACTTCAGTAAAGCTGCAAACGTAGAATAAATAGCAGCCATTCCTGATGCAAAAGCAAATCCAGCCTCAGCGCCTTCCATTTTGCAAATTTTATCAATAAACTCAATGGTGTTTGGGTTGCTGTAGCGGCTGTATACATTGCGCTCTTTTTCTTCTGCAAATGAAGCTCTCATATCTTCGGCATCCTCAAATACAAAACTTGACGTTAAGTATAAAGGCACCGAATGTTCTAAATATTGTGATCGTTCAATCTGACCGCGAATGGCTTGGGTTTCAAAACCAAAATCTTGTTCGTTCATTTATTTTTTTGTTTTTAACACGAATTGCACGAATTTGCGCAAATTCTTATTGTTTTAAATTTCAAAAACAAACTGACAAATCTGTGTAAATCTGTGCAATCTGTGTTTTTTTGCTTGAATAATTTATAATTCCTCTCCGTTCAAAACCACTTTGTAGTGAATGGTTGCGGTTGGTTCTAATGTTTTGGAAACAGAACAATATTTCTCAAAAGAAAGTTGTGCTGCACGAGCTGCTTTTTCGGGGATGATGTCACCTTCCAAATAAAACACTACGTGAATGTCTTTGAAGGGTTTGGCTTCGCCCACTTGTACGCGTTCTCCTTCTACCTCAGCTTTGAAAGAGGTGATTTCTTGACGTTGTTTTTTCAAAATCGAAATCATATCGATGCCGCTACAACCTGCCACACCCATCAATACTAATTCCATTGGACTTGGTCCCATATCATTTCCACCAAATTCAGGACGCGCATCTACATTTACTAGATGACCTCTGTCATTTTTTAACTCAAAATGGAAATTTTCGTTTACTCTGTTTAATGTTACTTTCATTACTGCTTTTTTTTGAACGCTGATGACGCGGATTTTAAACGCGGATTCAACGGATTTATTTAAAAAAACTGATTACTAAAAACTGACTACTGATGACTGATTTTACCCTTTATCCGACAACCTCAAAATATCGCCAAAAACACCTCTCGCCGTCACTGCCGAACCAGCTCCTGCTCCCTGAATCACAATAGGTCGGTCGCCGTAGGATTCGGTGTAAATTTCGAAGAAAGAATCCGAGCCTTTCAAACCTCCTAAAGCGGTATCCGAAGGTACGGAAACTAATTTTACTTCTAGATTTCCTTTGTCGTTTTGCAAATCGCCAGACAATTCTCCAATATAACGTAAAACGTGGTTGGGTTGCTGCTCCGCTTTTATTTTGGCATAAATAGGGTCGAACTCTTTTAATTTGTTCAAGAAAGTCGACACATCGCCTTCACGCAAATGTTCTGGAATTAAATTTTGAATCGAAATCTCATCAAACTCGTTTTGCAAATCCAATTCTCTGGCCAAAATCAATAGTTTTCTACCTACATCGTTACCACACAAATCTTCTCTTGGGTCGGGTTCAGTATAACCGTTGTCGATAGCTTCTTTCAAAATTTCACTAAAAGGAACGTCTTTGGCTGAGAAATTATTGAACAAATAACTTAACGTACCTGAAAATACTCCTTTGATTTTGGTGATGTTTTCACCCGACAAATGCAACAATTTGATGGTATCAATCAAAGGCAAACCTGCACCAACATTGGTTTCGTACAAATAACTTTTTTGATTCTCATCCAAAACCTTTCTCAATTTTTTATAAAAACTATAGCTCAACGTGTTGGCCACTTTATTCGAAGAAATCAAGTCAAAACTACTTTCAACCAATGGAATATAATTTTCAACAAAAGTTGCACTAGCCGTATTATCGATAGCAATTAGATTTTCTAAATGATGTTCATTTGCGTAAGCAATTACCTCATCAATAGTATAAGAATGTCCGTGCGTTTGAATCTCGTTTCTCCAATTCGGTGACACCCCATTTTTGTTCAACAAGACATTTTTAGAATTGGCTATCGCAAAAACATTCAATCGGATGTCCTTGCGTTTTTCAATCGCATCTGCCGATTCCAAAATTTGGTTAATCAACGTTCCTCCTACCAATCCGTGTCCAAAAATTGCAATATTAATTTTCTTCGAAACCCCAAAAATTTCCCCGTGGATTACGTTCAATGCACGATTCAATTCAGATTTATGCACCACCAAACTCACGTTTTTTCCCGTCACAGTGTTGTTGAACAAAATCGGAACAATCTTGTTTTTGATTAAAGCCGTGTAAGGTTTGTGAAACGTACTCAAATCCTGCCCGATAATCGAGATTACAGAAACTTCATCAGTAACCGAAATTTTATTTACGTCTTTGGAATAAAAGTCATTTTCGAATTCTTTTTCCAATTCTATCATCGCTTTACTCGCTTTGTCCGCAGCCACTACCAAGCCAATGCCTCGCTCAGAAGACCCTTGCGAAATAATACTTACACTAATATCATTTTCGCCCATCACTCTAAAAATACGCGCATCTACACCCGTTTTCCCAAGCAAACCACGGCCTTCTAAATTGACCAAAGCCACATTCTCCAATACCGAAAGTGTTTTGATTCCTTCCTTTCCAGCATTCGAAGTAATCAAAGTTCCTTTGTTTTCGTGATTGAACGTATTTAAAATTCGTAGCGGAATATTTTTCTCCAAAAGCGGGATGATAGTTTTGGCGTGCAAAATAGTAGCGCCAAAATTGGCTAACTCATTGGCTTCGTTAAACGATAAAAAGTCTATTTTTTTAGCATCTTCTACTAATTCTGGATTGGCGGTATAAATTCCATCCACGTGCGTAAAATTCTGCAATTCGGATGCATTCAAATAATTAGCAAAAAGCGATGCCGTGTAGTTACTTCCGTTTCTACCCAAAGTCGTTGCCTCATTTTTGTTATTTGAACCAATAAAACCTGTGATTATATTGACTTTATCGCTGTGTTGTTTAAAAAACTGCACCACATTTTTCTTAGAAACTTGCTCAATAGGCTGTGCATCACCAAATTTCCCATCGGTTTTAATTAACGCTCTAGCGTCAGCAAAATTGGCATTGACTCCTTTTTGCTTCAAAATAGCCGTAATCAATTTCGCCGATAGTAATTCGCCTTGCGACAAGACTTGGTCTTTGATTTTTTCGCTATAATCACCAATCAAACTTACCCCTTCAAACAATTTTTCGAGCACGGTAAATTCCTCGGACAAATCCACCGTTGGGTAATCCGCTTGTTGATAAGCTTTAAATTTTTCGAACAAAGGTTTATAATTTTCATTCTTAGACGCAATCGCTAACAAATCTTCCAATTCATCTGTAGCATTGCCTCTTGCCGAAACAACCACAGCAAATTCTTCACCCTTCAACACTTTATCAGTAAGGATTGCCAAAACTTTTTGAAGTCCTTCTCCATTGGCTAATGATTTTCCTCCGAATTTTAATATCTTCATTTTATTCTATTTTACGAGTCATTCAACTCCTTTTATTTACTTTATTTTTCTCTTTCCCCTCATTTAATTAGGGCGTGACCCTGTTACAAAAAGGGGCTAATTTATAGCGCCGTTTACAAAGCCCCTTTTTGTAACAGGGTCGGGCTATCCGCACTACTTCGGTAGTTTGCTCCTATCCCTCACGCAAAATTCCACAAGAACTTTTAGTGGAATCTCAGTTCTTCAACTATTCAAAAACCGTTGCAAGCAAACGATGCAACTGTTCAAATTCTATTAAAAAAGCATCGTGTCCGTGAATAGAATCAATTTCTTGATACGATGTTTGAAGCTGTAATTTTTGTAATTCTAGATTTGTTTTTCGGTTTTCTATTGGTGTAAAAAACAAATCGGTATTGATTCCTATAATATGAATATTGGCCGTTATGGGTGCTACCACACTTTCAAAAGAACCTCTCCCACGGGTAATATCAATGGTTTTCAACAACTGATTCATCAATTTATATGAAGCCAATTGAAACCGTTGTTGCAATTTCTCTCCGTGATGCGCCAACCAACTTTCGATATTAAAAACACCCAATTCGTCATTAATTGTTCGGTTAAATTTAACTTCAAACGATTCTGGAGTACGGTAACACAACATCGCGTGTATTCTTGCGTCTTCAATAGGACGAGAGGAATTATTCAGAATTTGTTCTTGCAAATAGCAATTGGCCATCAACCAATCGGTCGCCTTCCAGTCCGTTGCAATTGGAATTAAATGCTGAGCGAGTTGTGGCGACAAAGCAGCCATTTCCCAAGCAATTCCTCCACCAACAGAGCCTCCAATAATAGCATAAACACTTTTAATCTCGAGTTGTTCCAAACCTAAATTAAAAAGCTGCGCCACATCACGAGCAGTAAAATCCAAATAGGATTCAATTACACTTCCATCAAAACCATTGCCTGGCACATTAAAGGCGAGAACGGTATATTTTTGAGTATCGATAGTTTTTGCAGAACCAATTAAATCGTTCCACCAGCCTGTTGCGCCAATCACTTGTGAGTTTCCTGTCAAGGCGTGATTTACAACCACAATAGGAGCCGTGTGCAAAGCAGGTCCAAAAACTTGATAACTTAAGTTTAGCGTAGCATAAAAAGCACCACTTTCGGTGGCAAAATTAGTAAGGGTAAGTATGTTGGGTTTATTTTCCAATCTCAAATCTTTGTTGTTGTTGATTTGTATTTGGAAACATTAGAAAGAAAAACTAGTGGAGACTAGAGGTATTTTGTTGCGTTATCTTTTTCGCTAGGCGAATAGAATGTAGCACCTTCTTCGATTTCCGAAGGGTTGCTAAGGCTTCATTGGGTCTAATCCCTCCGCCTTTCTTTATAACATTTCAATACGTTTGTGAACTTAAAGCTGCAAAGTAACTATTTATTTTTTTAACACGCAAATTTTAAAACAACAACCAAGTTACAAATCAATTGTGAACTTGGTTATTGTTAGCTTATTGAATGGTATATTCTTTAAATGAAAAGCGTGTCGTTTTCGTTAGAATACATATGAAACAACATTGATTTTTCAGTAGTTTCATTCGTAGCTTCAGAAGATTTATCCATAATAAAACGTGGATGAATCAACTCGTGTACGGTTTGGTCTACTTTTTCTATTTTGTTTTTGATGTTTTTTCTACTAAAGAAAGAAACTATTGTTCGGAAGGTTATATTTGTTATCATGATGATTGTTTTTTATATGTTTATCTTTTTTTTAATCTGAAAAGCTATCGAACACAGCTTTTAAATCGGCTTTTAAATCTTCTATGTCTTCTAATCCGACCGAGAGTCGAATCAAATCTTTGGTCACTCCTGTTGTGACTTGGTCGTCATCAGACAATTGTTGATGAGTTGTACTCGCTGGATGAATGATTAACGACTTGGTATCTCCAATGTTGGCCAAAAGTGAAAAAAGCTTCGTTTCATCGGCAACTTTCTTCGCTGCTTCAAATCCTCCTTTGAGTCCGAAAGTTACGACACCACTCTGACCCTTAGGTAAATAGCGCGTTACCAAATCGTAATATTTACTCGAGGACAATCCTGGATAATTCACCCAAGCAACTGTATCTTGTTGCTCTAACCATTGGGCCAAGGCCAACGCATTTTCGCTGTGCTTCTGGACTCGGATTGGCAAAGTTTCTAAACCTTGAATGATTTGAAAAGCATTGAACGGACTCAGTGCTGCTCCGTAATCTCGTAATCCTTCGATACGAACTTTCGCGATAAAAGCTGCATTCCCTAACGCTTCGTGATACACTAAACCGTGATACCCAGCAGAAGGTTCTGTAAACTCAGGAAATTTTCCGCTGCTCCAATCAAAAGTTCCTGCATCAATGATTACACCTCCCAACGAAGTTCCATTTCCAGAAATGTATTTCGTTAAAGAGTGAATTACAATATTCGCGCCAAATTCAATCGGATTGAGCAAATAAGGAGAAGGAACAGTGTTATCCACGATGAAAGGAATTTTAAGCAATTGAGCCTCAGCCGAAATGGCTTTTAAATCCAAAACATCTAATTTTGGATTCCCTAACGATTCGGCAAAAAAGACTTTCGTATTTTCTGTAGCGGCTTTAGTAAAATTCACTGCTTCCGATGGGTCAACGAAAGTGGTCGTAATTCCAAGTCTTGGTAAAGTCACACTCAAAAGATTATATGTACCTCCATACAAACTGTTGGAAGCTACAATATGGTCCCCAGCTTTTAAGAGTACCAATAAAGTTGTAGCTATTGCAGCTGTACCCGATGCAGTAACTACAGCGCCAATACCTCCTTCAAGCGCTGCTAAACGTTGTTCCAAAATATCGTTTGTTGGATTATTCAATCGAGTGTAAATAAACCCAGCTTCTGATAAACTGAATAAATTAGAAGCGTGTTCAGAATTATTAAAAACATAAGAACTGGTTTGAAAAATAGGAACCGCACGTGTTCCAGCCGTCTTAGTAGTATCGTGCCCTGTATGTAGTGCCTTGGTGGCGAATTTAGTAGTACTCATTTTTTAATTTTTTTTAATTGTATTTTTAATCGTTTTGGTAACAAAAAACCCTTTTAGAAATAGTTCCAAAAGGGTTTAAAAAAGTTATTTATAAACTTACTTTCAGAATCAGCACATCTCAATCATACACATACCCATAACCATTGCCTTGGCATTCTTAATAGACTTGACATTTAGAGACTTGGACTGTTGTTGACTGATTTGTTTCATTTGATTCAAATTTTTAGTATTGTTTTTTTTGTATAAATAAAAAGCCTCCCGTTTTTGGCGGGAGGCTTTTGCTATATTTTGAATAAGTTTAAATACGTGCAATAGGCGACCCGCAGGAATTATCCTGAATGGCTTTCATCATCTTACAAGAGACTAACTTCATTTTTTATTGTTTTGTTTTCACAAATATGCAAACTTAAATTCTAAAAACCAAACAATTAGTAAGGTTTTAAGAAATGTTTAGGCTGAAAATAACAAAATCGTGGAGATAAGAGGGTTAACCTAACATAAATCCAAAAAAAAGTTAAGATTAATTTGAAATTAAAAATGGTTTCATACCTTTGCGCCCGAATACAGAGGAAAAATTTGAACTGATTGCAACCTCTTCATAATGAAATATTTCATTGTGAATATCGAAAACAAACTTCGATATAAAAAATGCTAAAGCAGGAACACTTCCCTTTAGTTTTTTACAGCAATTACAATTTCCTCGCTTAATTTTAAAATACATTTTTTATTATGGCTTATTTATTTACGTCAGAGTCTGTAAGTGAAGGACATCCAGACAAAGTTGCTGATCAAATTTCAGACGCATTAATTGATAACTTTTTAGCTTTTGATGCAGACTCCAAAGTAGCATGTGAAACTTTAGTAACTACAGGTCAAGTAATTTTGGCTGGTGAAGTAAAATCAAATACGTACTTAGATGTACAACAAATTGCTCGTGAAGTTATTCGTAAAATTGGATACACTAAAAGCGAATACATGTTTGAAGCCAATTCTTGTGGTATTCTTTCGGCTATTCACGAACAATCAGCTGATATTAATCAAGGAGTAGATAGAGCGAGTAAGGAAGAGCAAGGAGCAGGTGACCAAGGAATGATGTTTGGTTACGCTACTAACGAAACCGAAAACTACATGCCATTGGCACTAGATTTATCGCACAAATTATTGCAAGAATTAGCGATTTTGAGACGTGAAAACAACGAAATCACGTATTTGCGTCCTGATGCTAAGTCTCAAGTAACTTTAGAATACAGCGATGATAACAAACCAACTCGTATCGATGCGATTGTTATCTCTACACAACATGACGATTTTGATGAAGAAGCTGCTATGTTAGCTAAAATCAAAAAAGACATTGTTGACATTTTGATTCCTAGAATCATCGCTAAGAATCCAGAACACGCTCATTTATTCAATGATAAAATCCAATACCACATCAACCCAACAGGAAAATTCGTAATTGGAGGACCTCACGGCGATACTGGTTTAACTGGAAGAAAAATCATTGTAGACACTTACGGTGGAAAAGGCGCTCACGGTGGTGGAGCTTTCTCAGGAAAAGACCCAAGTAAAGTAGACCGTAGTGCAGCTTATGCTACTCGTCATATTGCTAAAAACTTAGTAGCTGCTGGTGTAGCTGATGAAATTTTAGTACAAGTTTCTTATGCAATTGGTGTAGCTAAACCAATGGGTATTTTCATCGAAACTTACGGAACTTCAAAAGTGAATTTGACTAACGGTGAAATCGCTAAGAAAGTTGAAGAAATTTTCGATATGCGTCCTTACTTCATCGAACAACGATTGAAATTAAGAAACCCTATTTATAGCGAAACAGCGGCTTACGGACACATGGGACGTACTCCTGAAACCGTAACCAAAACTTTCTCTGCTCCAGGTGGTCTAACTAAAACTGTGGAAGTAGAATTGTTTACTTGGGAAAAATTAGATTTTGTAGATCAAGTAAAAAATGCTTTTGGATTGTAAAATTAATTTACTATTAAAACAAAAAGCCGTTTCATTTTGATGAAACGGCTTTTTGTTTGTTTAAAAATTCCTAACGAATTTCGTTATTCTGAATTAAATCTATATACAAATTGATTTTGTCTTTTAATTCTTTTCTTGGCGTAATAAAATCTAAGAAACCATGTTCTAAAAGAAACTCAGCCGTTTGAAAACCTTCAGGTAAATCTTTACCAGTAGTATCTCTAACCACACGCGGTCCAGCAAATCCAATTAGTGCTCCTGGCTCAGAGATATTAATATCTCCTAACATAGCATAAGAAGCAGTTGTTCCTCCAGTTGTTGGATCTGTACACAAAGAAATATAAGGCAATCCAGCTTCTGCTAATTGCGCTAATTTTACGGATGTTTTAGCCAATTGCATCAATGAATATGCTCCTTCCATCATACGAGCTCCTCCTGATTTCGAAATCATTAGGAATGGCAATTTGTTTTTAATCGCATGATCAATTCCTCTAGCAATTTTTTCTCCTACAACAGCCCCCATAGACCCTCCAATAAAAGCAAAATCCATACAGCAAATTACTAATTCTTTGCCTTTTGATTTTCCTACTCCGGTTCTAACAGCGTCTTTGAGTTGCGTTTTATCCATCACATCTTTTAAACGATCTGAATATTTTTTGGAGTCAACAAAATGCAAAGTGTCTTTTGAGGTCATGTTTTTATCTAACTCAACGAATTCGTTGTTGTCAAATAAAATTTCAAAATAGGTAGCACTACCAATTCGAACATGAAAATCATCTTCTGGGCTCACAAATAAGTTACGAGCTAATTCATCGGCATCAATAATTTTTCCTGTAGGTGATTTGTACCAAAGTCCTTTTGGAATATCCATTTTGTCTTCGGTAGCAGTAGTAATTCCTTTTTCTTTTCTTTTAAACCAAACCATTTATATAGTATTCAGTGTTCTGTAATCAAGTGTTCTGTTTAATAATCAATAAAGTGTTCAATTATCAGTTTTGATAACTGAACACTTACTATTGAAAGTGAATCACTTTTTAAAGTGTATTAACATTGTTTAAGTCAGCAAATGCTTGTTCTAATCTAGCATTAAAAGTCACTTCGCTTTCTCTTAACCATTTTCTTGGGTCATAGTATTTTTTGTTTGGAGCATCAGCACCTTCTGGGTTACCAATTTGAGTTTTCAAATACTCTAAATTATTAACCATATAGTCACGAATTCCTTCTGTGAAAGCAAATTGCAAATCAGTATCGATGTTCATTTTTATTACTCCGTATCCGATAGCTTCTCTAATTTCTTCTAGAGTAGACCCAGAACCTCCGTGGAATACAAAATCAACTGGGTTGTGTCCTGTGTTGAATTTTTCTTGAACAAAGTCTTGAGAGTTTTTCAAGATTTTTGGAGTCAATTTCACGTTTCCTGGTTTGTAAACACCGTGAACGTTTCCAAAAGAAGCTGCAATTGTAAAACGTGGGCTTACTTTTGATAATTCTTCGTATGCATAAGACACTTCAGAAGGTTGAGTGTATAATTTTGAGCTGTCAACGTCAGAGTTATCTACACCATCTTCTTCTCCACCTGTAATACCTAACTCAATTTCAAGCGTCATTCCCATTTTGCTCATACGAGCTAAATAACCTTTACAGATTTCGATATTTTCCTCGATTGGTTCTTCTGATAAGTCAATCATGTGTGAAGAAAACAATGGTTTTCCTGTTGAAGCAAAGTGTGCCTCAGAAGCATCTAACAAACCATCAATCCAAGGCAATAATTTTTTTGCACAGTGGTCAGTATGTAAAATTACAGTTGCTCCGTATGCTTCTGCTAAAGTATGAATATGTTTTGCACCAGCGATTCCACCAGCGATTGCTGCTTTTTCACCTGCATTAGAAAGTCCTTTTCCAGCGTTGAATTGTGCTCCACCATTAGAGAATTGAATAATAACAGGCGCGTTTAATTTTGCTGCAGTTTCTAAAACTCCATTGATGGTGTTTGATCCAGTTACGTTTACTGCCGGAAGCGCGAAGCCTTTCTCTTTTGCATATCTAAATATCTCTTGTACTTGGTCTCCAGTAGCAACTCCTGGTTTTATGTTGTGTGCCATTTTACTTATTTTTTTAAGTTATTTACTTTTTTATATATTGAATGCAAAATTAATCATTTCTAACTTTAGAACGGGTAATTAATTCCAAAATTTAAGACCGATTTTGTGAAATTTAAATCTTTGAACCAACGACTTCCAATAGCATATGCGGGGTTGTATGTCTTAAAACCTAAATCAAACCGAACAACAAAGAAACTAAGGTCGTATCGCAATCCAAATCCAGTTCCAAGAGCAATTTCTTTTAAATCTTTCAAACTAGTAAATGTAGCCGATTCGATATCTGTAGCATCTAAAACATTCCATATATTCCCTGCATCTGCAAATAAAGCTCCTTTTACACTTCCAACTATTTTGAAACGATACTCAGCACTTAATGCAATTTTCATATTCGCTTCATTAAAATCCAGTATGGAACCAGTACTACCAGGACCTAAACTATAAGGCTGCCACGCTCTGTTATCATTGGTTCCTCCCGAAAAATAACTTCTTGAAAACGGAATATAATTGGCATTACCAAACGGAATAGCTATTCCAAAAAAGCTCCTAAAAGCAATAATATTTTCTTTTGCTAAATCCCAATGCTTTATATAGTCTAGTTCTAATTTCAAATATTCCGAATAAGGTAAATTAAAAATCTCATATTGATTGGACGCGTTTTTCTCTAAATTACTCGCCTTTGCCAACAAGCTCAATAATGTTCCTGCTGATTCTATTTTAGTTTTAAATTGATAAAACTCATTATCCTGCAAATCTTTTTTGGTGGATTGACTAAAAGTATAACTAGTTCCTAAAATGAAATCATTTTCTGTTAGTCTTTGCCTTCTTTCTTCTATACTAAGTACCTCTTTAAACTCTTTATCAGCGGGGAGTATAGATGTTTGCAGTGTTAAAACATCATTAGTAAAACCCGTTGTTCCAAAATTAATTCTAAGATTGTTTTGACCATCAACATAGCTAGGGTTATTGTTAAAGTTTTTCGCAATTTTATTTAAGGCATTGTAGGAGGAACCGTAAACATTAAAATAATTGTCCGGATTCAGGTTTCTAACAAATTGTATATTTAATAAATCAACCCTAACGGAGTTATTTCGTATTGGGTTCCAGTTGTAAGTAATTAGTCCAGTAAAATTTTCTTTATCTAAACCAATATTCCTTTGTTTATTGAAACCTGACGAAATTTGGGTATAGGGTATCATTCTCTTAGGAATAATTTTGTCCGTGTTAAAAGGAAGGAATATTCTAGGGAAATTTAGCTTTAAATTAATTCCATATTCAGTAACATTAAAAAATGCATCATCAGGATTTGCAAAATCCTTAGACGAGCCTATGTTCCCTCGAAAACCAATTTCCAAAGTCTCCGCTCTATTAAATACATTTCTAATTGTTTGAGTAATGCTTCCACCAATTCCAAAATCTTGAATATTGGAATGGGTAAAATCTAGAGTTGTACCAAAACTGAACTTTTTCCTAGGAGACAAATAAATTTTAGCAATTAAAGATTGTGCAGTACTATCTTTTTTATCTAGTTCGTACTGTATACTGGGATAACCAAATATTTTTAGATTATTTAAAGACCGATTCGTGAGTACTGTTTTATAGTCTCCAAAGTAAGTTCCTTTTGTCAAAAAAACCGCATCAGTAATTGCAGATGGTTTGTATTTTAGTTTTCCATGACTATAGAGATGAAAACCTTTGTATTCCGCACTATCGGTTACTGTTTCTGGTGGATTTTTTGCTGAAAAGTCGGTATATATTTTTACATCACTTATTTTAAAAAGCTTAAAAGGTACAGTATATGTGGAATCCTCTTTTTGATAAGAATAATTTTTTATGATCATATTTACGTTGGCTTTGTTTTTTTTGCCAATAGTATCTATGTCAAAAGTGACGTTGTTCGGTTGGAAATGATAAGCGCCATTATTTCTAAAAAAAGTAGTAATTCTATTCTTTTCCTCCTCAAAATCATTTGTTTTATACTGTTTTCCAGATTGTATAAAACTACTTTCTTTAGAAACATTATACAAAGAATCCAATGCTGGAGACGTTATAGACTTTGTTATGGTATCAAGAATAAATGGATCTGACAATGCAATTTGATACCTAACTTTCGCTTTTTTATTCTTTAAAGTATCAATTGAGTAAGTAGTTTTGGCTTTAAAATAGCCATTATTAAAGTAATAATTATTTAATCTATTAACTGTTTTTTGGGTTTTAATAGTATCAATAACAACTGGAGGCTCTCCAACTTTTTTTAGAAATTGATGAATCCCTTTATAATAGAATGATTCCCCAAGGCGATCTACTTGTTTCGCAGATAGCCATTTTGCCTTTCTTTCGTATTTACCAGGTTTATTCGAGAATTTTGCTTGGTATGTAGAGTCAGGATTTAGGTTAGCTGCATTGTAAAGTGCCAATCGCAACCTAAAACCCGCAATTGTACCATTTGGAGTTTGATACATTTGATTGAATGCCGCTTCATCCTTGATGGCTTTGTTATTTACTAGTATTTGGTTTTTGGTTAGTAAAAATTTGCCCTCAGGAACTCGTTTTACAGCATTACATGCTGAAATAAATATTGCAATTAAAAGAAATGCAACTACTTTTGTGGAATTCTTTTTCAAGTGATTTTATAAATTTAATTCAAAAGTACATCTTTTTATGGTTAGTAAAAACCAAATAAAACTTATATCGAGTTTGCACCAAAAAAAATATAGAATAGCTCATCAATTATTTATTGCAGAAGGAGTAAAAGGCATTAATGAGTTACTACAATCTAATTTTGAATTAGAACATCTATATGTTACGATTGATGAATTCAAATCGGTATCAACAACGCAAAAAACAGTGATTTCTGATGCTGATTTAAAAAAAATAAGCGCCTTAACCACCCCTAATACCTGTTTAGCGGTTTTTAAAATTCCTAAAGAAAAACCCGTCCTTAATAAAGGTTTGATTGTTGCACTTGATACTATAAGAGATCCCGGCAATATGGGAACGATTTTAAGATTATGCGATTGGTTCGGAATCAATCAAGTAGTGTGTTCAAAAGAAACTGTTGACTTATACAACCCAAAAGTAGTTCAGGCCACAATGGGCTCTATTGCAAGAGTAAATGTCAATTATTTAAACTTGAAGGATTTCTTAGAAACGACATCACTACCCATTTATGGAACTTTTATGGATGGAGAAGATCTATATAATTCTGAAATTACTAATGAGGGAATTATCATCCTAGGTAACGAGGCTAACGGAATTTCAAAAGAAATCGAAGAACTGGTTACTAAGCGAATTACAATCCCTCGATTTGGAAATTTACAACAAACCGAAAGCTTGAATGTTGCAACCGCAACTGCAATTGTTTTAAGTGAATTTAAAAGAAGAGTGTATTAATGAAAAGTAAAATTGATAAAAATAGCTCTACTTTTTATCGACTCAATATTACTTGTCCACGGGCTATTAGGATCTTTATCTCTAATTAATTCATCATTTATACCAAAAACGCCTCGAATTGAAGGTGAAAAAATAAAGTACTCCGAGAAAATATCAATTCCAAATCCTAATTCATAATTAGGTGTCCAAGATTTCATTCTAAATCTTCCTTCTGCATTATCATCTAATGATTTAGAATTACTAGACAAATTAAGTGTAAGCGAACCTCCTCCAAGCAAATAAGGTCGTACATTGCCTGTTCGCAATGACGAAAATTTGACCAATAACGGAAAATGAATATAAGTACTATTCACTTCTCTTAATCGATCACTTGCTGTTGGAGTAGTAGGAAAATAAGAACTAGGATAATACATATCTCGCTTTGTATAATACAATCCTGGTTCAAACCTCAAGTTGATGTACTCTTGCAATCTTAAATCAGCGACCAATCCTACATTAAAACCTGTAGTTCTTTTTACCAATACATCAGGAATATCATTCTTATAATCGATTTTAAAATCATATCCATTAAACCCCATATAGAATCCAAAGTACAATTTTTGCTTTTGAAAATTCTCTAGATTAATAATAGGGTCTTTGCTAAAAAGGCGCTTATTCCATTGCGCATTAGCAAAAGTTAGACAGAACAAAAAAAGGATTACAGTTATTTTTTTCATAGGTAAGAGGAAAGCTTCTAATTATTTTTTGGATGCATAATAAATCGTCGCCACACCAAAAGTTTGAGGCATATCTTTCACGTCTATAAACCCCGTTTTTCGTAAAATATTGTTCAATCGCTCTCCGTATGGAAAAACTGCAGACGATTCAGACAAATAGCCATATGCAGTATTATCCTTTGAGAACAACTTACCTATAAGAGGCAAAATATTTCTACTGTAGAAATGATACCCTTGTTTATAAGGTGTTTTTTCCGGCACAGAAGTTTCCAAAATAACAAAAGTCCCTCCTGGTTTTAAAACTCTCAAAATCTCTGAAAGTCCTTTTTCAAGATTCTCAAAATTTCGAACACCAAAAGCCACAGTTATGGCATCAAAATAATCATCTTCAAAAGGCATATTCTCTGAGTCGCCCAAAATCATTTCGATACGATCAGAAAGCTTTTTGTCTGCAATTTTCTGAACTCCAACCGCCAACATTCCAGAAGATATATCAAGTCCAATAATTTTTTTAGCTGGAGTTTGTGCCATCAAAATAGCCAAATCTCCTGTTCCTGTTGCTATGTCAAGAATCGTCTCTGGGTTTGATTTTGTCACCAAATCCAATACTTTTTTACGCCATTTGATATCGATACCAAAAGATATAACTCGGTTTAAACTATCATAATTTCCTGAAATAGTATTGAACATAGTAGCAACCTGCTCTTTTTTGCTTAATTGTGAATTTTTATAGGGAGTAACTTTTTCTGACATGGTTTTTTAATTTCCACAAATATACTATAAAGTCCATTAACACAGCACTTGATTTAATTTGGAAGACACTTTTTTGCTATTAGGAGTTTTATTAAAGTAACTTTTTAATTTTAACAAAAAAAATACAAATATCACCAAAAGTGGGTATTGTGCAATATTAAAATATTATCCAAATTTGCTCTGTAAAAGAAAATAAATGGTTAGTATTAATTTAATGACTCAAATCAAATGGTTTATTATTGCGCTGATAGTCGCGTTTGTTCTTGTTAGCAGTTTTGAAAATATCGCTTTCACTAGCGGTACTTTTTTTGAAGCGCAAAATACGTTCTTAGGATTAAATTTGTTTTTGGAAATTTTAATTTTTTTGGTCTTTAGTATCTTTGTGGTATTTGGTATTAAAGGCTACTTTGAGTTTTACTCAAAAAAAATATCAAACATTATTATTTCAGTCTCTGGATCAGTTTTGTTTCTTGGTATTTTAATATTGTTGTCTCAAATTCTCTTACAAGAGTGAGTCATTAACAAAATCATATCTTTTACAAAGAAAAAACATCCTTCACAGGATGTTTTTTGCTTTTATACATATTTGGCTTTTCTAGATTTTTGAATAGCTTTCAAAACTGTAATCATAAAGATGTCTTTCATCTTTAGAATGTTTTTCTGAATGCAGTAATTTCCACTTCTCTGGATTAATTTCAGGGAAAAAAGTATCTGCTTCAAAATTATTATGTACTCTCGTAATATCCAACTGATCTGCATAGGGTAATGCCAAGTTGTAAATCTCTCCGCCTCCTATCACATAAACAGGAGCGTCTTTTGGACAGACTTCAATAGCTCTTTCAATCGAATCTACAACTATGCAGCCTTCGGGTTTATAACTTTTTTGGCGTGTTATTATGACATGTGTTCTATTAGGCAAAGGCTTAGGAAAACTTTCAAAAGTCTTGCGTCCCATAATAATATGATGACCTGATGTTATTTCCTTGAATCGCTTAAAATCGTTAGGGAGATGCCAAATTAAATCATTGTTTTTGCCCAAAGCAAGATTTTCTGCTACAGCGGCTATAAGTATTATCATGAATAGGTTATTTGATTTCTTTTTCTATTTGACGCTCCAACTGGGTTATTTTTTTTTGTTGTAACGCAACTAATCGGTCAATTTGATCTCTTTCCCAATTTTTATCCATAAAACGATCTGTTATAAAGACTTTAATAAAATGAAGTACAAACAAAAAGGCCCAAAAAGTAATGACCCAAATACACCAATTGCTTTCTATACCAACATCAAAAAAGCGGTGAGCTATGAATAAAAAAATGCTAGTTAAAGCAAAAAGGACAAAGTGAAAATACAATCTCTTTTTTTGTTTAATTCTTCTGCGAGCATATTCATATTGCTCATGCGTGGCCTGATCCATAGTTTTTTATTTTGTAGATAAAGATAAAATTTATTTTGCAAAAACTATAACCTCAACAGTGTTTTGATTAAGCATAAGAGATTTAATAATTTTGAATTTAAATTTTTAATCGCCTTAAAATTATTGTTTTTTTTAAATTTTAACAATAATTTGATATTAGTCTTAAAAATGAGTAGACGCTATCTGTTGTTACATTAAAATTGTTTAACTTGTTTTAAAATTTTAAAAATCATTGTGTTATGGCTATTAAAAAACAATTTGTAAAAACTAAACCAGTATGTAAAGTAACCTTTTCAATCGAAGCAAAAGAAGCAACTTCAGCTGCAGTAATTGGTGATTTTAACAATTGGAATATAGAAGAAGGTGCTTTATCTAAATTGAAAAACGGTACATTCAAAGGTGTTTTCGATTTACCTAAAGATTCTTCGTACGAATTTAAATACCTAATTGACGGAAATTATTTAAATGACCCTGAAGCTGATGGTTTAAAATGGAATGACTACGCTGGATCTGAAAATTCTGTTTTAGCATTATAGACAATAAAAAAAACCGCTTTTATAGCGGTTTTTTATTATACAGCAACACTTCCTTTTATCGTAGGATGCGGGTCGTAATTCTCTAAAGTAAAATCTTCATAGGTAAAAGAAAAGATGTCTTTTACATTGGGGTTTAACGTCATTGTTGGTAATGGTCTTGGCTCTCTTGAGAGTTGCAATTCTATTTGTTCAAAATGATTGTTATAGATGTGTGCATCACCAAATGTATGAATGAATTCACCTGGAGCTAAGTCACAGACTTGTGCAATCATAAGTGTTAGTAATGCGTATGATGCAATATTGAAAGGTACTCCTAAGAAAATATCAGCACTGCGTTGGTACAATTGACAGGATAGCTTTCCATCAGCTACATAAAATTGAAAAAAAGCATGACATGGAGGTAATGCAGCTTTGTTGTTGGCTACATTTTCTTCAAAGGATTTCTTAGTATCTGGTAATACCGATGGATTCCATGCCGAAACTAATAGTCTTCGGCTATTGGGATTGGTTTTTAGTTCCGTAATTAAATCGGAGATTTGATCAATTTCTTCACTGTTCCAATTGCGCCATTGGTGGCCGTAAACTGGCCCTAAATCTCCATTGCTGTCTGCCCAAGCATCCCATATTTTTACACCGTGCTCTTGTAGGTAAGCAATGTTGGTTTCTCCTTTTAAAAACCATAGTAACTCATGTATAATGGATTTCAAATGGAGCTTTTTGGTGGTTACCATTGGAAATCCTTCGGCTAAATCAAAACGCATTTGATACCCAAAAACACTTTTGGTACCCGTTCCAGTGCGATCGCCTTTTTGTGTGCCGTTTTCCAAAACGTGCTTAACTAAGTCATGGTATTGCTTCATAGTGGACCGCTTGTTTTATTGATTTTTATAAATTTTTCCGTCTTTCATTACAAAAGAAACTTCTTCTAATGTTTTAATATTTTTGAGAGGGTTATCATTTACAGCGATAATGTCTGCCCAAAAAGATTCTTTTAGTTGACCAGCTTCTTTATCGATTCCAAGTAATTGAGCATTAGTTATAGTTGCTGCTTGAATAGCTTCTATTTCAGGCATTCCAGCCTCTACCATATACCCAAATTCTTTGCCATTTATTCCGTGTGGAAAAACTCCCGCATCTGTTCCAAAGGCAATTTTTACTCCCTTTTTGTATGCTTTGGCAAAGGTTGCTTTAATTTGCGGACCTACTTCACGTGCCTTAGGAACAACAATTTCAGGGTAGAATCCTGGTACTTCTGCATTTTTTTCGACTTCCTTTGCAGCAGTAAGCGTTGGAACTAAGTAAGTGTCGTATTTTTTCATAAGCTCCATGGTTTCTTCGCTCATAAAAGTACCGTGTTCAATAGTTTTGATTCCTCCTAATATGGCTCTTTGCATGCCTTCATCTCCATGAGCATGTGCTGCGGTCAGCATATTGTAATCTTTGGCAGTGGCTGTAATGGCTTTTATTTCTTCAATAGAGAATTGTGGGTTCTTACCGCTTTTGGCTACACTTAAAACGCCTCCAGTTGCGGTGATTTTAATTACATCTGCTCCTTCTTTATAACGTTCTCTTACTGCTTTTACTGCGTCTTCTGGTGAATTGATTACGCCTTCATGTGGTCCAGGGTCGCCTACTAATTTTCTATTACTTCCGTTTGTTGGGTCAGCGTGACCTCCTGTTGTTGCAATAGCTTTTCCTGCGGTATAAACTCTAGGTCCTTTAATTAATCCTTTGTTGATGGCATTTCGTAAAGAAACATTAACACCCGTTCCTCCTAAATCTCTAACGGTAGTAAAACCAGCCAGTAAAGTGATTTCGGCACAATTAACGGCTTGAAAAGCGACATCGGCTTCGTTGTCAATATATTTTGAAACGTAACTTTTGGAATTTAGTTCTCCTTCTATATGAACATGAAGATCAATCAGTCCAGGCAAAACAAACTTATTTTTTAAGTCAACTTCAATATCATTTGGATTGGCTTTTGCGACAAAACCTTCTTGTATTTTAATGATTTTATTTTGGGCAACTACAATGGTTTTATTAGAAAGTAGCTTTCCTGATTTTGTATCTAAAATGGACCCGCAATGCAAATAATAATTTTGGGCCAAAGTAACTTGTGCCAAAAGAAGGGCAAAGCCAAAAAATAGTTGTTTTAGTTTCATTAGGAATACAATTCGTTGGACGCAATTATTAAGTTGCTAGTTTTAAACTATTCAATCAAAAATACGATGCTAAGTTAGCGTTTGGATATCTCGTCTCTTATTTTTGCAGCTTTTTCATAATCTTCATTGGCTACAGCTTGATCTAAAAGCTCATTCAATTCTTGGAGACTATGATTAGCGTATGTAGGACCTGATTGATTGGTTTCTTCACCGTGACCAAAAGTTTGTGGATTAGACAAAATACTGTCTATTTCTTCTGCGCCTGGATCTGCTGGATTAGGGTTTGATTTCAAATAGATTCCTGCCTTGTCCAAAATATTTTTATAGGTAAAAATTGGTGCATGAAATCGAAGTGCCAAAGCTATAGCATCCGAGGTTCTGGCATCAATAATTTCTTCAATTTTATCTCGTTCACAGATAATACTAGAATAAAATACGCCATCAACCAACTTGTGAATAATAACTTGCTTTACAACTATATCAAAACGTTCTGCAAAGTTTTTAAATAAATCATGTGTTAACGGACGAGGTGGCTTGATTTCTTTTTCTAAAGCAATAGCAATAGATTGAGCTTCAAAAGCTCCAATGACAATTGGTAGTTTTCGCTCGCCATCCACTTCATTCAAAATTAAAGCATAAGCTCCGTTTTGTGTTTGACTGTAGGATATCCCTTTTATGGTTAATTTTACTAAGCTCATGGATTTTTTATAGAAAAAACAACTATTGATTTTGCTAGTTATTCGGTTTTTTAAAGGTGCAATTTTAATCAAAAAAAGGCATAAAAAAAAGAGCTACCTAAAGCAAAGATACAATTATCTTGTTTTTAGGTAGCTTATAATTTAAAAAGATTGTATTTTATGAATGTTGTGCTTTAAAAGCTTTGAATTTTTCAATCAATTGCGGTACAATTTCGAAAGCGTCTCCAACAATTCCATAATCAGCAACTTTAAAGAAAGGTGCTTCTGGGTCGCTATTGATAACTACTTTTACTTTTGAAGAATTAATACCCGCAATATGTTGAATTGCTCCAGAGATACCTACCGCAATGTATAAATTAGTAGCAACTGGTTTTCCTGTTTGTCCTACGTGTTCTCCGTGAGGTCTCCATCCTAAGTCGGAAACTGGTTTTGAACATGCAGTTGCAGCGCCTAAAACACCTGCTAATTCTTCTATCATTCCCCAGTTTTCTGGACCTTTCATTCCGCGTCCTGCTGAAACTACAATATCAGCATCGGCAATAGAAATTTTTCCTGAACTTTTTTCAACAGCTGTTACTTTTACTCCAAAGTCGTTAGCATCGATTGTTGGATTAAAATCTTCTTCTGTTAACGAACTTGCATTTTCAAAAATACCATAAGAATTTTTAGCAATCCCTAACACTTTTACTTCAGTATTAATTTCGGTAGTATTGAAAGCTTTGTTTGAAAAAGCAGTTCTTTTTACTTGAAAAGGAGCTGTACTTACTGGCAAGCCAACAACATTCGAAGCAAAACCTGCTTCTAAACCTACAGCTACTAATGAAGACAAATAGATGCTATCTGTTGTAGATGAAAGAATAACCACTTTTGAACCTTCTTTTTGAGCGGCTTGCTTGATTACATCGGCGTAAGCTTTTGCTGAAAAAGTTGCTAATTGGTCATTAGTCACTTTTAAAACTTTATCTACACCATAATTTGACAATTCTGAAACATCACCAGCATTTACAGTTACAGCTGTTACTGTAGTACTTAAGGTTTCTGCTACTTTTTTAGCATAAGATGCAAGCTCGAATGCTACTTTTTTGAATTTTCCTTCTGCAGATTCTGCGTATATTAATATTGACATGATTTTTTTGTTTAAGAGTTTAAAGCTTAAGATTTAAAGTTTTGCAACTTAAAAACAGATACTAAAAACTGAATTATTTTAGATTTTTAAACTGAACACTAAAAACTGATAACTGAATACTAAATTACTTTAGCTTCGTTATGTAATAAACTGATTAGTTCATCCAAGTTATCCGCTGCTATTAATTTAACTGCAGATTTTGGAGCTGGTTTATCAAATTTTACTGCTTTAGTAGCTACATTAGCATCTACAGGCTCTAAAATAGTTAACGCTTTTGTTCTTGCTGTCATAATTCCTCTCATGTTTGGAATACGCAAATCTTTCTCCTCAACTAATCCTTTTTGACCTCCAATGATTAATGGTAAAGTTGTAGCTACAGTTTCTTTACCTCCGTCGATTTCTCTAGAAGCAGTAACGGCATTTCCGTCAACCGTTAAGCTCACACAAGAGTTCAAAAAGTTGTATCCTAAGATTCCAGCAATCATTCCAGGAACCATTCCACCGTTGTAATCTAATGATTCTTTTCCGGCGATTACTAAATCGTATCCGCCATTTTTAATTACTTCTGCCAATTGTTTGGCTACGAAGAAACCATCAGTTGGATTAGCATTTACACGAATTGCTTCGTTGGCTCCAATAGCTAACGCTTTTCTTAAAGTAGGTTCTGTGTCTGGTCCACCCACATTTACAACAGTTACCGTTGCGCCTTGTTGTTCTTGAAACCAGATGGCTCTAGTTAATCCAAATTCGTCATTTGGATTGATAACGTACTGAACGCCATTGGTGTCGAATTCTGAATCACCGTTAACGAAATTGATTTTTGAAGTAGTATCAGGAACGTGACTGATGCAAACTAATATTTTCATAAGACTTATTTTTTTTGATAAAGCTTGACAAATTTATAATAATAATTGGAATATTTACTATGCATGCATAATATTTTTTCAAAACTATTACGATTTCGCTGGAGGCTAGGTATTCTCTAGATAAACTTACGTAAAAAGAATTCTACGGCTTTGAGTATTGATTGTATTTGTATTGTTTTTAACAATTTTATTTTTATTTGTTTCAAATTCCCAATTCCTATCTGTATGAAAAAGTGTCTTTTGAACCTCATCCCTAGCCCAGATAGGAGCGACATCCTCTAGTGGAGGGGTTCGCCACTAGAGATATAGCGGATAGCTGGAAATAGCTCCTAATAATTTTAAACCCATTTTATGCTTTAAAGTAGTTTAAAATATTTATTTTTGCTGTTCGAAAAAACACACATAGATATTATAATATGAGAACGATACAATTTAGAGAGGCGATTTGCGAAGCGATGAGTGAAGAAATGCGTCG
>JAGOFG010000114.1 GCA_017997335.1 Flavobacterium sp.
ATAAGGTTTGTGGTTAATTTTTATAAACATATAAGTCATTGAAGTATCTTTTTAATGGTTTGTGAGATTTGAAACCATATAAGGTATTGAAGGGCATATAAGGTTTGTGGTTAATTTTTATAAACATGTAAGTCTTTGAAGTTTTTTTTAATGGTTTGTGTATTTTTTAAACCATATAAGGCATTGAAGGGCATATAAGTTTTTTCTTTGTGTGCTTTACAGTTAAATGTTGACACAGATTGCACAGATTTTCACAGATTCAAAAAGTAAAATAACTTGTGTACTTTGCGGTTGGATTTTTAAACCATAGAATGATTTATCCGTATAAATAAATAGTTTTAAATGAAAAAAATAACGCTTTTACTGTTGGTGTTTTGTTTCTCTTTTTCAGGTTGTGAGAAAGATGATATATGCGATGCCAATACGCCTACTACACCTAGAATGGTGATTAAATTCTTCGATATCAACAATCCAACGGTTGAAAAAAGCGTGACGAATTTGAAAGTAATAGGCGAAGGAATGACCGATGGTGTGATTTTTAATGCTTCGGCTTCTGGAGAATCAAAATTCTTGGCGAATACTTCAAAAATTTCGATTCCACTGAAAACCAATGCCGCTACAACTACTTTTAGTTTTATACTAAATTCTGGTAGTACTAATGCTGCTTTGGTTAATACGGATGTAATTCAATTCAATTACACCACCAGCGAAGTCTATGTGTCTAGAGCTTGTGGTTTCAAAACCTTGTTCGAAATGAATGCTAACCCTCCATTTGTTCATTCGGATGGACCAGCTTCTGACACCAAGTGGATGAAAGAAGTTCAATTGCAAAAAACTAACATAAACAACGAAAATGAAACACACCTTTCTATCTTTTTTTAGTGGCTGCCTGCTCTTTTCTTTGTTTACAGTTCAAGCACAAGAAACGACTTCGACTACTACACCTCTTAAAGCAAACAATATACTTCCTGCAAAACCCAAGCAAGAATTAGAAAAGTTACCAACCCAAAAAAAGGACACCGTTGTTCCTCCAAAATTCAATCGCTATGGTCTAAGAGTAGGTGCTGATTTGTACAAACTGACCAGAGGTTTGTACGACAGTAACTATAAAGGAATTGAGTTGGTGGGAGATTACCGCATAACGAAAAAATATTTTTTGGCTGCCGAATTGGGTACTGAAAACAAAACCACCGAAGACGACCGTTTGACATCGACTGCCAAAGGTTCTTACCTAAAAGCAGGATTCGATTATAACGCTTACGAAAACTGGTTGGATATGGAAAACATCATCTCGATTGGGATGCGCGCTGGTTTTTCGAGCTTTAGCCAAGAATTGAACAGCTACAAAATCTACAATCCTAATCCGTATTGGGGAGAAGTTCCTGTTGTGGTTGCAGGAAAAAATTACAGTGGTTTAACGGCTACTTGGGTAGAAGTTGTGGCGGGCGTAAAAGCCAAAGTATTCAACAACGTTTTTGTGGGTTTCAGTTTGCGATTGAACCGATTAATTACCAACAAAACGCCAAGTGGATTTGATAATTTGTACATTCCTGGTTTTAACCGAACGTATAATGGTGATTTTGGGGTAGGTTTTAACTACACCGTTTCCTACTTTGTTCCGCTATACAAGAAAAAAGTACTTCCTGCTGAAAAAGAAAAAAAGGAAGAGAAAAAACCGAAGAAATAGAAGGTATTTTCCATAAAAAAAAGCGTTTTTACGATTTGTAAAAACGCTTTTTTTTATGCTTGAAATGAGTAATCAGTCCTATAACTGAAAATCTATTACCCTACGATTCGAACTCCTTTAAGAAAAATCCAAGACATAAATAGTTTTTCGCCGTCTTTGGTTTTGGCTGCTTGAAATTTAGGTGCCAATATTGTACCCAAAACAAATGCGGTTAACGGAATCCAAAAACCTGTCAAACCTGTATAAGTTGCTACTAAATAGCGAAAACCAACAAACAAAATGGCAAAACAGCCCAATTGGTATAGAAATGCTCGTACTTGTAATTTCGTCATATTGAAAAAATTAAATTAAAATTTACTCTTTATTTTCGGTCTGAAACTTGGTTCTTTTACTTCCTTCGTACATTTCGTATTTCACCAAACGTGCTTCTAAACTAGCATTAAACAATTTGATTTTTCGGGAAGGTTTTAAACCGACAAATTTCAAAGCATCTAAGTTCGCGGTAATAAACCAAGCATTGGTGCCAGGATAATTTTTCTTCAAAGTATCGCCAATGTTTTTATAAAATTCTTCCATATGAATATCCAATCGCTCGTCATACGGTGGATTGAAAACCATATGTAATTTGCCTTCAGTGGTTTTCTCTGTATCAAAAAAGTTTTCTTCAACAACCTTTACGTATTCGTCTAAATTGGCATTCTTGATGTTGTCTTTGGCTTTCTGAACCGCACTTGGCGCCTTGTCATAGCCTGTTATAGTGTAATGAAACTCTTTTACTTTTTTCAGCAAACTGTCCATAATTTGGTCGAACAAATCATTATCCCAATCCTTCCATTTTTCAAAAGCAAATTCTTTTCGGTTAATGTTAGCAGGAATATTACAAGCAATCATTGCGGCTTCGGCCAAGAATGTTCCTGAACCACACATCGGATCCAAAAAGTGACCTTGCCCTTCCCAACCTGATAACAATAAAATACCTGCTGCCAAAACTTCATTGATAGGAGCAATATTCGTAGCCGTTCTGTAACCACGTTGATGTAACGAATTTCCAGAAGTATCTAATGCCACCGAAACTTGGTCTTTGCCAATATGAACATTGATTCGTAAATCAGGAAAAGCTTTGTCAATGCTTGGACGTTGCCCTGTGCGTTCTCTAAACTGATCTACAATTGCGTCTTTACATTTTTGAGAGACAAACTCCGAATGGTTAAAATGATCCGAATGTACCGTTGCATCAATCACAAACGTTTGATTAGCATTAAGGTATTTTGACCAATTCACACTTGCAATACCTTTATACAAAGCTGCTTCATTGGTTGCTCTAAAAGAATAAATTGGCTTTAACACCTTTAATGCGGTACGCAAAGACAAATTGGCCTTGTACATAAATCCTTTATCACCTTTAAAACTTACCATTCGTATGCCTTGCTCAACCTCTTGCGCGCCCAATTGGCGCAACTCTTTGGCCAATATTTCTTCAAAACCAAAAAAGGTTTTGGCTATCATTTTAAAATTCTCCATCGTATGCTATATTCCAAGTATTAAATTCCAAACTCCAAACGGTTTGAAATAGTATATTTTCTGCAAAAATACACTAAATTTGCCGGACTTAAATTAAATGAAAACGAATAAATGTCTGAAGACCACAAACCCACTATAAACCACCAAGAGCCTTCCACCAAAAATTGGTTTACCTCTTGGTTTGACACTCCTTACTATCATATCCTTTACAAAGAGCGCAACTACCGTGAGGCGCAAATTTTTATGGATAATTTGACGCAATATCTCAACTTACCTGATAAAGCAAAAGTCTTAGATTTGGCCTGTGGCAAAGGCCGTCACGCGATTTATTTGAGTCAACTAGGATATACTGTCTTGGGAGCCGATTTGTCTGAAAACAGCATTGCTGAGGCAAATAAAAACAGCAACACTCATTTATCCTTCAAAGTGCACGATATGCGCGAACCTTTTGAAGAAAAATTTGACGCTATTTTCAATCTATTTACCAGTTTTGGCTATTTTGAAGACGAAGCCGATAACCTGAAAACTTTAATAGCTATCAAAGACAGTCTATCCGAAACAGGATTTGCTGTGATTGATTTTATGAATGTGAATCAAGTCATAGAGACCCTAGTTCCCGAAGAAGTTAAAACGGTAGACCAAATCGATTTTCACATCAAAAGATATGTAAAAGAAGGACATATTTACAAAGAAATCAGCTTTCAAGACCAAGGGCAAAACTATCATTTCACCGAAAAAGTAAGAGCTTTTAGTTTACAAGATTTTCAAGAGCTAATGGACGAAGCTGGAATTTATTTGTTGGATATTTTCGGCGATTACAAGCTTAAAAAATTCCACAAAACCGATAGTGAACGTTTAATTATGATTTTTAAATAATTTTCTTGAAATCCATAACTTCAACCTTAAGATTTCAATATTTTCTAAACCCATTAAAATAAAAATAATGAATTACCTCTTGCCTTTAATTGCTGTAATCCTCGGGTATATCTTGGCATTAGTGATCCAGCCCAAAAAGAAATCCAATCTGAAACTTCTTTTGGCTTTTAGCGGTTCATTTTTGCTATCCGTTACAGTGATCAGTTTATTACCAGAGGTCTACGAAACCAAAAACACCACTATTGGTCTCTATATTATGTTGGGTATTTTGTTTCAAATCATATTAGAATTCTTTTCTAAAGGTGCTGAACACGGACACGTTCACGGTCATCAAACCATAACACACATTCCTTGGTTATTATTTATAAGCCTTTGTATTCATGCTTTATTAGAAGGATTTCCTGTTGGACACCACCATGATTTGGCCATCGGAATTGCTATTCACCACCTGCCAATAGCCATCATCTTGACTACCTTTTTTGTACAAGCACAACTCAACAAAAAAGCCATTTTTGCGTTCATGATTACTTTTGCCATGATGACCCCTTTGGGTACTTTGGCATCCAATTATATTCCTGGATTACAAGAATACACCACCGAAATCACCGCCATCGTTATCGGGATTTTGTTTCACATCTCCTCTACCATCATTTTCGAAAGTAGCGAAGGACACAAATTCAACGTAGCCAAAGTATCGATGATTATTCTAGGAATCGCACTAGCTTTTTTCATTTAAAAGACAATTTGGGCGTGCTTTACGCGCTACTTCAGTAGCCAGCTGCAGATAAATTCACTGAACACCTACGTAAATAAATGTGTGTGAAGTAATCCCTCACGCAAAAGAAAATGGTATCTGATAAATTCCTATTTTTACAAGAAAAAGTTTTATTTCATTATGACCTTCACTAAAACCACCGAACAATCCTCAAAATACGAACATTTAGAAAAAATGTCGGTTCAGGAATTGCTACACAATATCAATCAAGAAGACCAAACAGTTCCTTTAGCAGTTGCAAAAGCCTTACCTCAAATCGAAACCTTGGTAAACGAAATTGTAACCAAAATGAAACTAGGAGGACGCCTTTTTTATATTGGAGCTGGGACTTCTGGACGATTAGGTGTGGTCGACGCATCGGAATGTCCACCTACTTTTGGAGTTCCTTTTGATTTAGTTGTAGGCATCATCGCTGGTGGAGATAAAGCCATCCGCAGAGCTGTAGAAAATGCCGAAGATGACGCGGAACAAGCTTGGATGGATTTACTACAATTTAATATCAATGAAAACGATGTGGTCATAGGTATAGCTGCTTCTGGTACAACTCCATATGTAATAGGCGGTTTAAAAGCCTGCAACGAGAAACAAATCAGTACTGGAAGTATTTCTTGCAATGCAGGAAGTCCTTTGTCACAAACCGCAAAATTCCCAATCGAAGTCATTGTAGGTCCAGAATTTGTTACAGGAAGTTCGAGAATGAAAGCAGGTACCGCACAAAAATTAGTTCTCAATATGATTTCGACAGCTACTATGATTCAGCTAGGCAAAGTAAAAGGCAACAAAATGGTCGATATGCAATTGAGTAACGCCAAGTTGGTAGACCGTGGCGTTAAAATGATTATGGGAGAAATTCCTGTTTCTTACGAAAAAGCATCCGAATTATTGGCCAAATACGGAAGCGTTCGAAAAGCGGTAGACAACTTCAACCCTCAAAATTAAATTCTTACTTCTAACCTCTCACTTCTAACTTTAAATGGCAACCAACAAAGACTTTTTATCCAAAGGAATCAAATATTTATCGGGAGCTTTACCTCTACTCTTCCTTGGCCCGTCTATCATTTATAACGCCTTTATGAACCAACATACGAATTGGCATTATTTGGTGCTCGGCATAGGAATCATTGCTTGTTTGGCATCGATGTACTTAATCTTTACAGGCCTTAGATGGATTATGAAAGCTTTATTTAACGACTAATGGAAAACCTAATTAACGTTCAAAAAACCTTCGAAAAAATCATCGCTGTTGATAAAAAAATAAACCATCGCGAGTTTGAAGATTGCGTGTTTAAAAACTGTGATTTCTCCAATAGTGATTTATGCAACAACACCTTTATGGATTGCGAGTTTATAGACTGCAATTTATCTATGGTACAACTTGCTGGCAGTAGTTTAAAAACCGTTCGTTTCAAAAACTGTAAACTCTTGGGCATTCAATTTCAAGGATGTGACGATTTTTTATTCGATGTGGGTTTTCAAGATAGCGTGTTGGATTACGCGTCTTTTGCCAATAAAAAAATGCCAAAAACTCAATTTTCAGGGTGTTCGCTCAAAGAAGTAACTTTCATTGGGACACAACTGAACAATAGTGTGTTTGATAATTGCAATCTTGACCGTGCGATTTTTAATGATACCCAATTGGCAGGAACCGATTTTAGAACCGCATACAATTACAGTATTGACCCCGAATTCAATCCGATGAAAAAAGCTAAATTTACTACACAAGGAATCGTAGGTCTTTTGGATAAATACGATATTAAAATTGAATAAAACAAAATATGAAAAAAATACTTTACCTCTTGCCTTTTTTACTATTGTTTTCCTGCTATAATGTAGAACGAAAATGCTCCGATTTTAAAACCGGAAAATTCAAATTTGAATACGAAGTCAATGGCGTCAAAAAAACAACTGTTTTTGAACGCAAGGACAGCATCGAAATTGAGACTTTTGAAGGAAAAACCGATACAGCCACCATTCGTTGGGTCAACGATTGCGAGTATGTAATACAAAAAAAACACCCAAAAAATATGGCGGAAGAAAAAGCCATACAAATGAAAATCCTGACCACAACTGCTAATTCCTATACCTTTGAATTCGGAATGGTAGGGTCAGATGCCAAACAAACTGGCACAGTAATTAAACTTTAGTTCATTATCCAAAAACATAAATATTAACTTTTAACAAAACCCAAATGGAAGTATTTCTGAATCCTGATGCATGGATTGCCTTATTGACCCTAACTTTTTTAGAAATTGTTTTAGGGATAGACAACATAATTTTTATTTCGATTGCCACAGGAAAATTGCCTGAAGAAAAACGTAAAAAAGCCACCAAAATCGGATTGTTTTTGGCTATGTTCATGCGAATCGCCTTGCTATTCGGAATCAATTTGTTGATTCAAATGAAAAAACCTTGGCTTACCATTGACTGGGGATGGCTACAAGCAGGCATTACTGGTCAAAGCATTATTTTACTTTTGGGAGGGTTATTCCTTATTTACAAAAGTACCAACGAAATTCGTGAAAAAGTAGATGAAAAGGGACATGAAGAAAAAGAATTAAGCAAAGCAGCCACCAAATCTTTCCAAAGTGTCATTCTACAAATCATTATGATCGATTTAGTTTTTTCTTTCGATAGTATTCTTACTGCGGTTGGGATGACCAATGGCGTTCCTGGAGCTATCTATATCATGATTACCGCAGTAATTGTTTCGGTTTTCGTTATGATGCAATTTGCTGTTCCGGTAGGTAATTTTGTAAACAAACATCCATCTATTCAAATCTTAGGATTATCCTTTTTGATCTTGATTGGCTTTATGCTTTTAACAGAAAGCGCCCATTTATCCAATGCTTCAATCTTTGGAAGTCACGTCACGCCAGTACCTAAAGGCTATTTGTACTTTGCCATTTCATTTTCTCTATTCGTCGAAATATTGAATATGAAAACCAAAAAGAAATAATTCTAAAAATAAGCTTCCAAAACTGGAGGCTTTTTTTATGCCGAAATGCTTCTTTTTAGTACATTACAAAACA
>JAGOFG010000021.1 GCA_017997335.1 Flavobacterium sp.
AGATAACTTAAACACAGTAGCCGCAGATTACAAAGTTGCCGTTGCTGACCTTAAACGTTGGAATGGAATCAAAGGGAATTCGGTTCCTTTAGGTAAAATATTAAAAATTAAAACCTCTCGTCCTGGTGTTGAAACCAATCCTACAGCTATTGCGAGCACTGCCGTTGCTGGAGTTAAGTCGGCAGAAAAAGCTAAAGAAACGCAGTTAGATTCGTTCTTAGTTGCGCCAAATGCAACGCAATATATCGTCCAGAAAGGTGATAATTTGAATATCATCGCTCGTAAATACAATGTTTCAGTAGAAGATTTGCGTACTTGGAATCCAACGACAGCCAGCAATTTGAAACCAGGAATGAGCTTTCAGGTTGGAGTTAGCCAAGCGGTTGCCGTTCAAGAAGTGCCAAAACCAGAAGTAAAAGACATTACGTATACAGTTCAAGAAGGGGATAATTTAGGAACTATTGCCAAAAAATTCGGAACAACATCGGCTAATTTAATAGCTTGGAATGCTATTTCAAAACAAAAAGTACCTGTTGGAACAGCCTTAATTGTGGCCAAAAATGAGATTGCTATCATTACCAATAATGCTACGGCTGATTCATTTAAGAAAAAAGAATTATTTCCTTCTTCTAAAACGAAAGGAACCTCGAATGATTATTATGTAAAAAAAGGAGATTCCCTTTTTAGCATTTCTAAAAAATATCCTGGAGTTACTATTTCTGATTTAGAGAAATGGAATGGCATTACCAGTCAAGATTTAAAACCCGGAATGAAGTTGAAAATAAACGGATAATACAATAAATTGGGCTACATTTGGGTTTTATTTTATAAGATAAAAATTATGAATAAAGCCCATTTTTTATACCTTTTAGTTTCGTTATTTCTGTTTTCTTGCAGCAAAAAGCAAGAGCCATTATTGCGTGAATCGGTTGGTAAAATCAATACGATTGCCGTGATTATGAATGATGCTTTATGGAATGGGGAAGTGGGTGATTCGCTGCGAAATAGATTAGCGGCCCCAGTTTTTGGATTACCACAAGAGGAACCCTTATTTACCATCAATCAATATCCTGATAAATTAGTAGAAGGCTTTATCACGGATAGTCGTACCCTTGTAGTAGTCAAAAAAGGAGCAACTACTGGTTTTGAAATCAAAAAAAATCAATACGCCAAACCGCAAACTGTTTTTCATCTTACGGGGACAACAAATGATACGCTTCTCTATTTATTAGAAAAGCACAGTCCCGAAATGATTCAGATGATTAAAGAAGGCGAAATTCAAGCCAATCAAAAAATCAATAAGGAGTCGTTATTGAATCCTAAAATTATAGAGAACAAATTTCATATTCGTCTGGATGTACCTTCAGATTTTGAATATGCGGTTCAAAAACCTCGATTCATTTGGTTAAAAAAAGAAATTGTGAGCGGGAGTATGAGCCTTTTGCTTTATCAAGTTCCTCTGAATACTATCAAAACCAAAAACCCTATTGCCTCAATCATTCGAATGCGTGATTCTATTGGGAAGTTATACATCAAAGGGGGCGAAGCTCAAACTCCAATGATTACAGGTGAAGGCTATGCACCGTATTTGTTCAAAATAAAATTAGATAACCGTCCCACTTTTGAATCAAAAGGAACTTGGGAATTAAAAAATGATTTTATGTCTGGACCTTTCATCAATTATGTGATTTTTGATAAAGAGTACAACCGAATTATGGTGCTAGAAGGTTTTTGTTACTCACCCGCTGACGAAAAAAGAGATGTTATGTTTGAGTTGGAATCGATTATTAAATCGGTTCAAATAATTAAAAGAAGAAAATAAAAGTTGTTATGAGTTTACAATGGGAAATTAAATCCTTCGAGGCGTTGACTGTTCATGAGTTATATGATATTTTAAGATTAAGAAGTGAAATTTTTGTAGTAGAGCAAAATTGCGTCTATTTGGATTTGGACGGAAAAGACAAAAAAGCCCTGCATCTTTTTGGGACCTACGAGGACAAAATTGTTGCCCATGCCCGTTTGTTGCCCGCTGGCATTAGTTTTCCAGAAGCTTCAATAGGAAGAGTAGTAGTCGATTCCAATTATCGAGACAAAAAGTGGGGTCATGAATTGATGCAAAACGCTATCGCAGGAATTGCTACTCATTTTAACGAAGTAGTGATTACGATTGGCGCTCAATTGTACTTGAAAAAGTTCTACGAAAGCCATGGTTTTGTGGCTATTAGCGAGATGTATTTAGAAGATGACATTCCGCATATTGAGATGAAAAGGGGTTAATCATATAAATTATGATTCTTAGATTTCTATTTTTTGTCATATGGAGCGCAGTCGAGATGAAGTAATGGTTCTCGACTGCGCTCGAACTGACATTAGAGTTATTTTAAACTAATTTTTTGTTTTCTAAAACATTAGGAGAAGAATTTAAAGGACATTAAAACTAACTTATATGACCTTAAATTTCTTATATGGTTCAAAAATTTCAGACATTGACTTGAATACTTATACGCCTAATATGTTTAAGAATTGATGTTAATTTTTACTGTATTCTTTTACAACTTCAAAATACTATTGTACTCCGCCGAAGTACTCAACACGCTTACTGCTTTTTTGATTTCGGGATTGCTTTTGATGTAGTATTGGTACAATCCTTCTTGATATTGGTAGCGTTTGATAATCTCGTCTAGCAATAAATTTTTAATTTCTTTTTGATTTTTGTCCAAAGCGTTCCATTCACTTTTTTGAATAGCATTCAATAATTGTTGGTATTCTGCAGTAATGCTTTCGTCTATTTTTTCTTTTTTGGCAGCTGCTAAAGTCTTTTTCAAATTTACTTCGGTTTCAGTATCCAAATTGAATTTTTTGGTTTTCAAAAATTGTTTGAAATCAGTGTAATCCGCATCTGTGATGGTGGGGATAGTGTTGCCTAAATTTGGATTTTTGTAAAAATACGTAGTGGCATAATCAAAAATAGCCTCGTTTCTCAGGACTGCATTGGCAACGGCGCTTACTTGCGTTTCTGCTAATTCAATATCAGGCTGAATGCCTCCTCCGTCGTATACGGTTCTTCCCTTTCTGGTTTTAAACGCATTATAATTTTTTTCTTCCGTACGTGTAGCTACTCCATTTTTATCTTTTCGGGTATAATCTAAAGCTTGGATGCAACGACCCGAAGGCGTATAGTAACGAGAAATAGTTACTTTTACTTGTGTTCCAAAAGACATATCGATAGGGCGCTGAACCAATCCTTTTCCAAAACTACGACTGCCTAAAACCACCGCACGATCCAAATCTTGTAACGCTCCTGCTACAATTTCAGAAGCTGAAGCACTTTTTCCATTAACGATGATGACTAAGGGAATGCTCAAATCTACTGGCTCACGAGTTGTTTTATAGGTGTTGTTGTATTTTTCTACTTTCGATTTGGTAGTTACTATGGTTTCGTTTTTTGGCACAAACAAATTGCAAATGTTCACCGCTTCATTCAACAGTCCACCAGGATTGTCTCTTAAGTCCAAAACGATGCGTTCGGCACCTTCTTTTTTGAGTTGTTCCAAGGCATCTTTTACTTCTGTGGAGGCTTTTTTGGTGAAATGTGTTAGTACAATATAGCCTGTTTTCGTATCAATTTTCCCGAAAAAAGGAACCGATTTGATTTCTACTTCATCCAAAACCAATTGGGTGCTAAGTGTTTTTCCTTGACGAATATATTTAATGTCAATCTTGGTGTTTTTAGAACCTTTGAGCAATTGTGACGCATCGTCTTTGAAGTCTTTTAGTACTACATCTCCAATTTGAATAATAGCATCGCCAGCTTTAAGACCCGCTTTGTCCGCAGGGAAATTTTTATAGGGTTCTTTGATAATCAATTGGTCTTCCTTACGACTTATTAACGCACCAATTCCGGTATACTCACCCGTATTATTGATTTTGAACTTCACCACATCTGCTTCATTAAAGTAGTTGGTGTAGGGGTCCAAACTCGCCAACATTCCTTTAATAGCCTTATCCATCAAATCACCTGGATTAGTCTCATCTACATAATTAGAGTTGACTTCTTTAAAAAGAGTCGTAAATATTTCTATTTGCTTGGCAATTTCAAAGAAATCATTCTTGAAACTTACCCCAACAAACAAAAAGGCAGAAGCCAAAACAGGAATGATGTATTTTTTTTGAAAAAATGCGTTCATAAGGAAAGTGTTGGTTTATAAATAGACCTCTAAATTAGTAATAAAACAGGAATAATAAAGGGGATACGTTTTTTTAGGACAATTCTGTGCTGTTAGAATCGGTAATTTTAGCTTCGTTTGCTTTTTTTTGAGCTTGTTGTGCTACAAATTTTTCAAACAATAGAATCGTTTTGGTATTGATTTCATCGAAAGACAGACGTTCTTTGGTTTGGTAAAAAAACATAAAAGCAAAGGGTTCATCCAAATGTGGAATCAGCAAATGCTTGTTTAATCGATAAGTTTCTCTCAGTACGCGTTTAAAATAATTGCGATCTACCGCTTTCTTAAAGTATTTTTTAGAAACCGAAACACCCATTTTTATTTGCTGTGTGGTTTCTTTTTTCTCTTGGCAGTATACCAATCGCAAAGGATATTTCGATACCGATTTCCCTTCGGTGAATAATAATCCGATGGTAATTTTGCTTTTTAGCTTTTCTTCTTTTGGGTAACTGAAATCCATTTAATTAAAAAAAAGGAAGGAAATGAGGACACAAAGGTACAATTAAACCCCAAATGGATTATTGTTTAGGATTTAAATCGCATTAAAAAATTTAATTCGTACTTTTGACCCTTTATTTCAATAGCATGCAAAAAATAATTTCGTACCCCTTATCCGTAATTTACTATTTGTGTTTTGGGCTTTGTTTGGTGATTTTTCATCCTATTCAATGGATTTGTTTTAATGTTTTTGGTTATCAAGCCCATAAAAAAAGTGTCGATTATTTGAACTTCTTTTTGGTAAAATGTACTAATATATTGGGCACTACTTACCGATTTGAGAATTTGAATAGCATACCTAAAAACGTTCCTCTGATTGTTGTAGCCAATCATCAAAGCATGTATGACATTATAGCAATTATATGGTACATGCGTCGTTATCATTGCAAGTTTGTTAGTAAAAAAGAGTTAGGAAGCGGAATTCCAAGTGTGTCTTATAATTTGCGTCACGGAGGTTCTGTATTGATTGATAGAAAGGACCCAAAACAAGCCATTCCAACGATTAAAGGCTTGTCTGAATACATAGAAAAAAATACTCGTTCAGCCGTTATTTTCCCTGAAGGAACCCGAAGTAAAACCGGAAAACCAAAGGAGTTTGCGCAAAGCGGATTAAAAATATTATGCAAGTATGCGCCTTCTGCTTATGTGGTACCAATATCCATAAACAATTCCTGGAAGATGGTGCGATTTGGTGCTTTTCCGATGGGCTTAGGTAATCGTTTAACGTTTACTATTCATGAGCCTATGGCGGTTAAAGACTATGCTTTTGAAGAATTAATTAAAAAAACAGAAGCTGCAGTAATAAGTAAAATTAAATATTAATAAATAAAATACCATGTCAATAAAAAACATCCGATTAGAAGTGATGCAGTTTTTAGAAAAAAACGTCGACAGTTTTGTAGATCAATTTCTAATTCCGGTAGAAAAAATATGGCAACCTTCTGATTTTTTGCCTAATTCTGAGAGTGATACTTTCTTAGATGAAGTAAAAGAATTAAGAGAAATTGCCAAAGATTTACCTTATGATTTTTGGGTAGCTCTTGTAGGAGATACCATTACAGAAGAAGCTTTGCCAACTTATGAATCTTGGTTGATGGAAGTGGAAGGAATAGACAATCAAGAGCGCAATGGCTGGTCCAAATGGATTCGCCAATGGACGGGTGAAGAGAACCGTCATGGAGATTTGTTGAACAAATATTTGTACTTATCAGGGCGTGTAAACATGCGCGAGGTTGAGGTTACAACGCAACATTTAATCAACGATGGTTTTGATATCGGTACGGGTACTGATCCGTATAAGAACTTTGTATATACTAGTTTTCAAGAATTAGCTACTTATGTTTCGCACAACCGTGTGTCGCAATTGGCTAAGAATTTTGGGGATAAAAAATTATCCAAAATGTGCAAAATGATTGCTGGAGACGAAATGCGTCATCATTTGGCTTACAGTGAATTTGTAGATCAAATTTTTAAAGTAGATCCTAGCGAAATGATGTTAGCTTTTCAGTATATGATGAAACAAAAAATTGTAATGCCTGCTCACTTTTTGAGAGAGTCCGGACAAAAAATAAGTTCTGCTTTCGAACAATTTTCTGATTCTGCTCAGCGTATAGGTGTCTATACTGCAAATGATTATGTGGATATCATGCAAAAATTAATCGATAAATGGGAAATCGATAAGATTGGTGGATTAACTAGCGAAGCAGAAAAAGCTAGAGATTATTTAATGAAATTACCATCAAGAATGGCTAAAATTTCTGAACGATTGGTAATTCCAGCAGAGTCTTATATCTTTAAATGGGTAGAACCTGCAAGATTGTAATCCTTAATTTTGAACTATTTTAGATTGAAAAAAAGATCATAAAAAGAACTGATTTTTGAGGATACAACCTTTAAAAATCAGTTTTTTTATAAAAAATACCCCAAATGAATACCGCTAAATTAATTCACGATACAATTCTTTTTGTAAAACAAACACTTGCCGATGCAGAGGGAGGACACGATTGGTTTCATATAGAGAGGGTGTATAAGAATGCTTTACTCATAGCCAAATCGGAGTCTTGTGATACGCTAGTTGTTCAGTTAGGTGCTTTATTGCATGATATAGCCGATAGTAAATTTCACGGAGGCGACGAGACCATAGGTCCAAGAACGGCGAGGAATTTTTTGGAATCGCAACACGTAGCCGAAGAAGTAATTGTACATGTAGTTCAAATTATTGAGAATATTTCTTTTAAAGGGGGTAAAACAAAACGCAAGTTCTCTTCTATTGAGTTAGATATTGTGCAAGATGCCGATCGTTTGGATGCGATTGGCGCTATTGGCATTGCCAGAGCGTTTAATTACGGCGGGTTCAAAAACAGAGCATTGTACAATCCTGAGGTTGCTCCCAATTTAAAGATGACTAAGGAAGAATACAAAAACAGTCAAGCACCAACTATCAATCATTTTTACGAGAAATTATTGTTGCTCGCTGATAAAATGAATACGAAAACTGGTGCAGCAATAGCAATAAAAAGACATCGTTATATGGAAAACTTCTTGTCTCAGTTTTATGCCGAGTGGGAAGGCGAAATCTAGTGTTTAGTTGACCGTTATTAGAATTCAGTGGCTAAAGTACAGCAATAAGGTAAAACCAAAGAATACCAAAAATTACTTATTCTCGCTGGCTTTTAATTCCAGCATAACATCCGATGCATTTTTAAAGGTTGGGTCACTTTCTGTCAAACTTCCTATTCTTTTTTTGTTCAATTTGAATGTCAAATCCATTTCTGAAGTAAAAAGTAAGGCCGTCAAAAACGGATTATTCATATACGGACTCAATACCAAAAAGGCTTCTTCCAACGAATGGAAGCTTTCTATTTCTTCGGTTTTATAGCGCGCAATTATTGAAAATTCTAAAGTATTCTGAGCGGTTATAATAGGGCGAGCATAAATATTTTTTAACTCGGTATCTCCAATGGTTTTGGCCAAAGTCAATTTAGCAAAAGTACGATTTTCGATACTCTCGATTACTTTTTGCCAAAACTCAGCAAATATAGGTTGGAAGGACATGGCAATAGGTTTAGGTTTATTCTATTTAAATTTAAAAAAAGACTTGTTTTAGCAAACTGATTACTAAAACCTGACCACTGCTTACTTATTTACTTCCCTGTAAAATTGGCTTTTCTTTTTTCTAAGAATGCGGTAGTTCCTTCCTTAAAATCAGCCGTTCCGAAGCATTTTCCAAAGTTTTTGATTTCGGTTTCGAAACCATTTTTACCGTCTTTATAATTGGCGTTGATGGCTTTTATAGCTCGACCAATGGCAAAAGGAGAGTTTTTCATGATTTTTTGAGCGATACCTTTGGTAAAATCCAACAATTCTGCTTGAGGCACTACATGGTTCACCAAACCATAATTTTTGGCGGTTTCTGCGTCAATCATACTGGCAGTCATAATCAATTCCATAGCGCGACCTTTTCCAATGAGTTGTGGTAAACGTTGTGTTCCTCCATATCCTGGAATTACTCCTAAGGAAACTTCTGGAAGTCCCATTTTGGCATTGTCTGAAGCAACTCTGAAATGACAAGACATAGCCAATTCTAATCCACCACCCAAGGCAAAACCATTGATAGCTGCAATGACTGGTGTTTTTAGATTTTCGATTAAATCGAATAATTTTTCTTGCCCTTCGCTAGCTAGTTGGGCACCTTCAGCAATGGTAAAATGAGCAAATTCAGAAATATCGGCGCCAGCAACAAAAGCTTTTTCACCACTTCCTGTAATGAGTATCACTTGAATTTCTTTGTTTTTCCCCAGTGTTTTTATGGCTTTGTGAAGGTCATTTATAGTGTCAATATTCAAAGCATTTAACTTCGAAGGTCTATTGATGGTAAGGATGGCAATATTGTTTTCTAGTTCGATTAAAATATTTTCGTAGTTCATAACGCTATTTTTTTTAGAATTGAATTATGGGCAAAGTCACTTTAAAAGTAGTGCCTTTTCCTAATTGTGTATCAAAGGTAATTGTTCCGTTGTAATTTTCTATGATGTTTTTGATAATTCCTAGGCCGAGTCCCATACCGCTTGTTTTGGTAGTAAATTTGGGTTCGAATATTTTGGGTACTGTTTGCTCTGCGATGCCTACTCCGTTGTCTTGAACCAAAATAATGACTTGGTTGTGTTCTCTTTTTACGACCACTTTGATGGCTTTTTCTTCCTGATTTTCTGGAATGGCTTGTATGGCATTTTTGACCAAATTGGTGATTACACGAATAAGTTGTGAGCGGTCCATACTTGAAATAATGGAAGGATACTGACTCTCAAAAACGATATAATCTTCATTGAAAATATCCAAAGCCAGTTCAACTACTTCCACCACATTTAGTGTTTCGTTTTGTTGGGCTGGCATAGAGGCAAAGTTTGAAAAGGCCGAAGCCACGGCACTCATAATATCAATTTGCTGAATTAAGGTTTCGGAATATTCGTTGAGTTTCTGTTTGACATCTGGTGTGGTAGGGTCAAATTTTCTTTGGAAACTTTGTACCGTTAATCGCATAGGTGTCAACGGATTTTTGATTTCATGCGCTACTTGTTTTGCCATTTCTCGCCAAGCTTCTTCTCTTTCGCTTTGCGCTAGTTTAAGAGCACTTTTCTCTAATTTATCTACCATTTCGTTATAAGAACGAATCAATAAATTAATTTCTCGGCTATTGGCGTCCAAAACAATTTTTTCGTTTTTCTGCTCAATATTTGTTTCGCTCATTTTATCGGCGATGGTTTTCAACGATTTGGTGATATAAGTGGCCAAGAAGTATGCCAAGGCAAAAGCAACAATCAGCATAAAAGAATAGACTTGACCTAATCTAATGAGGAAACTATTCAGCTCTTTCTGATAAAAACTATCATCTTCAACATAAGGTAAATTCAATACGCCAAGTGGTTTGAATTTGTCGTCTTTGATTTGGCTGTACGAAGAACGATTTTTAACGCCGTCGACAGTTTTGATGTCTACAAAACGTTTGTCAATTGAGGAACGAACCAGTTTCAGAATGTATTTTGGAATAGGCGGAGCCATTTTATCGATAGAAAAGGACTCTTTCGATGATTTTAAAAGATGACCGTCTAGGCTATAAACATTGATTTCGATGTTGTGAATTTGGGATAATTCGTGAATTTTATCTTTAAAAATTAAATCTAAATTTTTAGGTGTCAACGGATAAGTGGTAGTTGACAGCACATAATTAATATGCTCTTTTATGGCAGTTTCCTTTCGCTCTAATCGTTCTTGATGGTAATCTCGCGCTTCACTTTTGAACTGTAAAATAGAAATAGAGGCGAGCAAAACACTTGAAACTACAATAACAACAATCATCGATAGGAAAATCCTAGTACGTAAGGAAAGCATCGATATGTTGAAGTTGTTTATCATAGTTTAGTGATGAGTGACTAGTATTTAGTGATTAGCTAATGACTAATCACTAAATACTAGTCGCTATTTCCTCTCTCTTATTCTTTTGTAAAAGCGAAAGCCCAACATGATAATGATTGAAAATAAAAAAATACCAATCACTCCATACACCCAGTTGAAAGCATTTTTGAGTACTACTAAAAACACCACTGCAAATAAAATAAGTGTTGCTCCTTCGTTCCAAATACGCATATAATTGGTGGTGTATTTTACTTCATTGCGTTGTAATTGTTTGAAAATTTGATGGCATCTAAAATGATACAAATACAATAAAAACACAAAACAGAGTTTGACATGCATCCAAGGCATTTGCAACCAACTTTTGCCTAAATCAGTAAAAAGTAACAACCAAAAAGCAACAAAAAACGTAATAATTGCTGATGGCCAAGTGATGATATACCACAAACGATAGGCCATTAGATTGTATTGTTTTTGTAAAATTTCTTTTTCGGGAGAAGGTTTATCGGCGGCTTCAATTTGGTAGACAAACAAGCGAACGATATAAAATAATCCTGCAAACCATGTGACTACAAAAATGATGTGTAAGGATTTGAGGTAGTTGTAGAGTTCCATTTATTTTGATTTCAAGTTTAAGGTTTGAAGTTACTACAGCAACTTCAAACCTTGAACAAATTTAAACTTTCTTGAATTCTTTAATCCAATTGGCTACGACACCACACCATTCATCTTCATCATTCATACAAGGGATAGCCATAAATTCTTCTCCACCATGATGTAGGAACTGTTCGTTGGCTTCCATCGCAATTTCTTCTAGCGTTTCTAGGCAGTCAGCTACAAATGCTGGGGTTACAACCGCTAGTTTTTTAATTCCTTGTTCTGGCATTTTATTGATTTCTACATCGGTGTAAGGAGTAAGCCATTTGTCTCCTGCCAAACGAGATTGGAAGGTTTGGCTGTATTTGCCTTCAGGAATTCCTAATAGTTTTACTACTTGCTTGGTCGTTTCATAACATTGATGACGGTAGCAAAACTCGTGTGCAGGCGAAGGGGTGTTACAGCAAGAACCATCAATTTTACAATGAGAATTCGTTACATCAGTTTTGCGAATGTGACGTTTTGGAATTCCGTGATAAGAGAATAATAAATGGTCATATTCAAATCCTTCCAAATGTTTTTTGATAGAATTAGAAAGTGCTTGAATATAATCGGGTTTATTGTAGAATGCAGGAACATTCGTAAAGGTCATTTCTGGGAAATACTTTTGACGTAATTCTTCAGCCAAAACAACAATAGTAGTTGTTGAAGCCATAGCGTGTTGCGGATACAAAGGCAAAAGCATTACTTCAGTTACCCCTTGGTCTTTGAGTTCTTGCAAGCCTTTTTGAATGGTCATCGTTCCGTAACGCATCGCTAAAGCCACAGGTACATCTACCAATTGTTTCACTTTTTGATGCATTTTTTTCGAAATCACAATCAAAGGAGAACCTTCACTAGTCCAAATTCGACTGTAAGCTTCGGCCGATTTTTTTGGTCGGGTTTGTAATATAATACCACGAACCAATAAAGCACGCAATAGATAAGGAACATCTATTACATATTTATCCATTAAAAATTCATCTAAATATGGCTTTACATCTTTTGGAGTGGGACTTTCTGGTGAACCTAAGTTAACTAATAATACGCCTTTCATGCTATTTTTTTTATTGTTTTTGAGTGACAAAGAGGGAAAATTTCATTACAATTTGAGGTCAAAAGTAAATAAACTCCGTCTTTATCTAGTATCTTATGTATTCTTTTTTTTATTGTTGGGATAGGTAAAACGGATGGTTTTATGACATCGTTGTATTGATAGCCATTAAATATTTTTTAGGAGTTGTACCAAATTTTTTCTTGAAAGCAGCTATAAAATGACTTCCCGTGCTGTACCCAATTTTGAGCCCTACTTCATTTACATTATAAGAGCCACTATCTAGCAATTGTCGGGCATAATCCATTTTGTAATCAAATAAAAAGCCATAGACGGTGTCGCCATATATTTGTTTGAAACCCATTTTTAGTTTCTTTAAATTAAGACCAATAGTGTCTGCTAATTCTTGAAGTCCAGGAGGTTCGGCCATATTGGCTATAATTATTTCTTTAGCTTTTTTGATTTTTAAAACATTCTCTTCATCAACTAAAAACGGACATTGCTCCGCATTTGGGTCTTCATTTCTATTAAAAAATAGACTTAACAATTCATACCCTTTGCCTTTGTAGTATAAATTTTTAATTGATGGATTCAAGTTATAATGAAACATTTGGTTCAAAACAATCGCCATTGATGGACTAATATCACTTTCGTTATAGTACTTTTTATCTTGATTTTCTTTACTTAAAAACGGAATATGTTCCGCATTTGTAGTAAACAATCCGTGAAACTTTTTTATGGAGACAAATATGGATATCAACCAAGATTTTGGTGCTACTTCTACGTGTAAAGGCAATTCTTTTTCGGTATTGTAAAAAAGCAAGGCTTTTTCCTCATTAAGTTTTAAGCCATAATTTCCTTGATTAAAGATATAGTTAGCGTTTCCTTTTAAACCAAAATGAAATTGAATCAATCCCAATTGTACTGGTCGTTTAAAAGTGGTAATCACATCGGTATTGTTTTGAAAACGAATTAAAATAAAATCATCGTCAATTTTTATTTCTTCTTCCATTTTGTTGATTTCCTTTAGTGAAGTTGTTATTTTCGTTTATAATCAAACGAATACTTTATCTTTTCAAAATTAAATCTTTTTGATGGTTTATTGTTTACTTGAATGTGATTTTATAAAATCTTTGTGTTTTGGATTTTTATTTCAAAAAAGTTGTGGACTGAATAGTAACTGTATTGGCAACTTTACTCTTGACCAAGCTGGGTATGACAATATTAAAATCACTCGCATTTAGTGAGAAACTTGACACGATTTGAATTCCATTGGGTGTTCTGCGGATTTTTGCAATAAATGCTATGGCATTGGATTTTCCGTGAAGTTCTAAATTCCCCTTTATCGGATAATCTTTAAAGTTTGTGGTCAATTGATTTGTGTCAAACCCTTCAATTTTTCCTTTAAAAATCGCTTTTGGATAATCATCGGTTTCCATATAATTTTCATTAAAATGCTCCTCCATTAATGCAATTTTAAACCGAAAACCTTTCATTAGAGCCAAACTGGCAATTTCACCTGTTTTTGGATTGAAAACAAACGTCACACTCTTATTTACTGCCCTAACTTCTTCAAAAGTCGGAACCGATGCTTCAAAGGTTATTGTTCCCGATTTGTCAATCATTTTTTGCTGCGAAAACCCCAAATGAATGACGTTTAGTATAACTAAGAGTATCATTTTTTTCATAGTTTGTTTCTTTTTGTTACTTGTAATCTGTTATCAAAACAGCTGCTAGTTGAATATTCACTTTGCTAGCTAATTTGTATTGAATGAGTGTTGGAATAGGTATGCTAAAATCACTAGTGTTTACGGAGAAGCTCGTATTCAATACAACCCTAGGCCCAACTTTACTGATTTTGGCAATAACACTTATATCTTTTGCTTTGCCGTGTATTTCAAGTTTCCCGTTCATTACAAAATCTTTTGGATTTGAGGTTAGGGTTTTCCGATCAAATGCTTCAATTTGGCCTCTAAAAATGGCTTTCGGATAGCGATCGGTCTCCATATAATTTTCATTGAAATGTTCTTCCATTAACGCAATTTCAAAATGAAAACCTTTCATTAAGGCTAGACTTGCAATTTCTCCTGTTTCAGGATTTAAAACTACTGTCGCTCCAATATTGGTTCCCTTCACTTCATCATAAGAAGGAAACGATGCGTCAAAAGTTATTATTCCAGATTTGGTTATCATTTTTTCTTGGGCAAAGACTAGTAACGAAGCAAATAGCAATGGTACGAGGATGATTTTTTTCATTATTCTGTTTTGCATCAGTTTTCTATTAAACCTTCTTTTTGCCATTTTAGAATAATGTCAATTGTGGCTTGAGGCATTCTTGGTCCGCCACTTGGCATCAACAATCCATTACCATTTTGCAATGAAATTCTAGTAGTCAAACCACGATTGAGAACGGCTTCTTTTACTTGGTCATAGGTTACCAAAGGCATTGGAGCTCCGTTTTTTGGCACCGCTGCGTGACAGACCACACAATTGTTATCAATTATTGATTTTACATTTTTGGTGTAGGTTGTTAAACCTACCATTGTAGAATCGTCCATTAGGGTGGTCGGATTGTCATTGGTACAGCTCACCAGAGTTATCGCAAGTGCAAGGACTGTAGATAGTTTTTTTGTGTTCATAAGGATTGGTTTTAAATTAATTGAGATGATTTGAAAAGCCATTCTAATGCATATACGAGAAAATGTAGTGTACAGTTTTTTTTAAGGGCATTTTTATTTTTTTAAAACCAAAGCTTTCTTTTTAACGTAAGTAGAGAAAACAGAATAAAACTACTTATGAAAAAGAAATTACTAATAGGGATGTCGCTTTGTGCTTTTATAGCAAGCCTAACTTATTTCTATGCTTATAAAGGACATAGAGATATAAGTTCAGCCTCTACAGATTATGTGGTGACAATCTCGGGACTTGATAAAGAATTCGCTACTGATAATCGCTTGGCTACCTTGAAATATCAGAATACAATCGTTGAATTGTCAGCTAAAATTACTTCCATTGATTCAGAAAGTAATGGAGTTGTTTTGGGAGATAAAGTATTTGTGACCTTCAAAGACAGTGTCTTAAAAAATATATCATCGGGTGAAAAACTAACTATCAAAGGACGCTTTTTAGGGTACGATGAATTATTAGGAGAATTTAAAATAGACCAATGTTCAATAACGAATTAAAACAAAAAAACTTAAAACTATATCTTATGAAAAAGCGTGTACTCTTTTTATTTTTATTTCCATTACTAACGTATGCACAAAATGACCTATTATCGGGAGTTGATATTCCTGTTGCCAAAGAAAAAGTAACTTCTGCTTTCAAAGCTTTAAAAATTGTAAATCTTGAATCTACCAAAGTGGCAGCAAAAGGCGATTTGTATTTTGTTGTTGCCCATCGATTTGGTTCTATTCAGGATGGATTTGAAGGGTTCTATGGTTTGGATAATGCGAATACACAAATCAAATTTATTTACGGTTTGACAAATGGTGTTCACGTTAGTGCAGCTAGAAGTCAGCTAGCCTATGATTTTGCAGTGAAGTATGCTTTGTTTCCTCAAATAAAAGAAGGCTTTCCTGTTACAATAACAGGTTTCAATAGTGTGTCTATAAACAACACTTTAAAAGAAAGTACCTATCCTGAGCTCCAGTTTGATAATAGGTTGACCTATGTAGCGCAACTATTAATTTCTAGAAAATTCTCAGAAAAGCTTTCTTTACAAGTTGCTCCAACTTTCTTTCACGAAAACTTTGTTGAAAACCCAATGCAAAACAACACACAGTATGCTATGGGAATTGGCGGGCGATATAAATTCTCTAAAAGATGGTCATTAAACATTGACTACGCCGCACATTTAAATAGAGCTTCTAATTCTTTATACAGAAATCCTTTGTCTATAGGTTTTGATTTAGAAACAGGGGGACACGTTTTTCAAATGCATTTTACCAATTCACAAGGAATTGACGAGGCAGGATATCTCGCGAGAACCTCTGGAAATTGGAACAAAGGCGATGTGTTTTTTGGATTTAATCTCGCTAGAGTTTTTTAGAAAAATAGAGCATTAATAACGTCCTAAAACTTATTTTTTATTTAAAACAATTCTAAATAAAAGCTTTCTTCTTTCAATTTAAATCCAAGAAGGCAACAGGCTCGTATATGATTCTAAAACGCAATTTATTTTAAAAAAGTAGAGCTATGAAAATTAATAAAACACTAAAAAAAGTACTTTTTGCGGTACTAGTCCTTGTTGTAGTATTCTTTGGGATTCTTGTTTTTCATATTGTAACAGCAAAGCCAGCGGTATATGAAAGCCCCAATTTACAAGTGAGTCGAATTGATTTTAAATCGACTATAACCCCAGAACAAGCTCAAAAAATATGCAAAGATTTAAGAGCTATCAAAGGAATAACCTCTGATTCTATTATCGTAAAAAGAAATGTGGTGGTCTATTTCCACAACAACAAAGTCACTAATTCAAAAAGAGTTTATGACGAATTAATGACAAAAGGAGCGTATGATGCTCAGCGATACATTCTGCCAGAAGCGATGGCAACGAAAGAAGTTTGTCCAGTAGACCAAAACAGTTTTAGCTATAAAATGGCAAAATCATTACATCAAATTTTTAATTAACCTTTAATATTTTTAGTATGAAAAATTTTTCGAAAATCACACTCGGTGTAGTACTGCTAACGGCAGCAACATTTACTTCTTGTAGTAACGACGATGACGCATCATCTCCAGTTGTAAAAGCGTCAATCTATGAACGATTGGGAGGAACAAAAATGGTTGCTGACCCAGATAATTCAGGGCAAATGATTGAGCAAGGTCGTTTGAGTTTCCGTAAAGTAGTAAACTCCACCATTGGATTAATTGTTGCAGACGTTCAATCGAATGCTGCGGGTAATTTACAAGCTCATTTTGCTCCTGTTTTGGCAGAAACAGGAACGACCCAAGCTACTAGCATTGCCAAATTATCTGATAATTTAACTGATTTTTTCTCCTTCAATACGGGAGGAACCAATGCGGTAAATACTTATTCAGGTTTGAATATGGTAGCGGCTCACGACCCTGCGATAAATAGTCGTATGGGTACAAAATCAAGTTCGGCTGATTATACCAAGTTTGTTGGTTATGTTGGTGCAGCAGCCAATGCTAATGGCGTAGCTTCAAATACAGAACTTTATAATGATATCGTTGTAGTTTTAGAATCATTGAGAGCGCCAATTGTTCAGAAATAGTAATTGGTAGTTACAAAATAACGCCACTCTAAAGGGGTGGCGTTTTTATAAAAATTAACATTTATAAGGAACTCTTAGCGATGTTATTTAATAAACAAAAGAATGTAGTTGCAAGTGTATTATTTAGAATAAATCTACATAGACTACTTTTCAAGCCCCTATTTTAGTATGAATGGCAATAAATTCTATTTAGAATGACTTATTTTGAGTAATTTAAGCCGTAGCGATATAAAAAGAACCTCTAGCGTTGTTTTTATACATTTGTTAGTAATAATTTTGTCAAACTTTTTTTAAGGAAAGTATAATATGGAAAATTTCAATATGTCCAAAACTACCACTTTTTATGCTTTAGGTTTAAGTTACAAAAAAGCAGATGCAACGATAAGAGGAAAATTTAGTTTAGATACTAATGCACAATCCAATTTATTAGCCCAAGCCAAAGAGGAAGGCATCGAGTCATTGATTGTAACTTCTACTTGTAATAGAACTGAGATTTATGGTTTTGCCAATCATCCATATGAGCTAATCAAATTACTTTGTGATAACAGTAATGGTACTGTAGAAGAATTTAGAGAAGTTGCTTTCATCTACAAAAATCAAGAAGCGGTAAACCATATGTTCCGAGTGGGAACAGGTTTAGACAGCCAAATATTGGGCGATTTTGAAATCATAAGCCAAATAAAAAACGCGTTTAACCAAAGTAAGGCGTTAAACTTAGTCAATACTTTTTTGGATAGATTGGTAAACTCCGTGATTCAAGCAAGTAAAAAAATCAAAAATGAAACCGAAATTTCATCTGGTGCTACCTCCGTATCCTTTGCATCAGTACAATATATTATTCGCAATGTCGAAGATATTGGAGATAAAAATATCCTTTTGTTTGGAACAGGAAAAATAGGAAGAAATACCTGCGAAAACTTAGTAAAACACTCCAAAAACGGTCATATCACTTTGGTAAACAGAACCAAAAATAAAGCCGAAAAACTAGCAGGAAAACTCAATGTTATTGTAAAAGATTATGTCAATTTACAAGAGGAATTACAACAAACCGATGTATTGGTAGTGGCAACTGGCGCCAAAAATCCAACGATTGACAAAACATTATTGAATTTAAAAAAACCACTTCTGATTCTAGATTTATCTATTCCTAGAAATGTAAATCCCGATGTAGAGCAAATTCAGGGAGTAACCCTAATTCACTTAGACTATTTGTCACAAATAACAGACGATACTCTAGAACGAAGAAAACAACATATTCCAGCCGCCGAAGCTATTATTGAAGATATTAAACTCGAATTTAATACGTGGATGAACGGTCGTAAATACGCGCCAACCATTCACGCACTCAAAGCAAAACTGAATGATATTGTAGCCACTGAATTGGCTTTTCAAAAAAAGAAAACATCCAATTTCAATGAAGAGCAAGCAGATATCATCAGTACAAGAATTATTCAAAAAATCACCAATCAATTCGCAACTCACCTAAAAGATGAAAATACTTCGTTAGACGAAAGTATCGATTTCATTGAAAAAATATTTCAAATCGGGCAACTTGCACCCAAAAAAACTACTTCAGCAATAGAAGAAAAATACAAAATCAATTTGTCTTAAATAGTTAAAAACTAGAGTTCCTTAACTAGTAAGGACCAAAAAAGAATATGGCTCAAAAAGTTATTAGAATAGGAACCCGCGATAGCGAACTCGCGCTTTGGCAAGCCCACACGGTCGAGAAAAAACTAAACGACTTAGGTTACAAAACAGAGATTATTGCCGTGAAATCAGAAGGCGATATCATTTTGGACAAACCGCTATACGAATTAGGAATCACCGGAATTTTCACCAAAACTCTTGATATCGCTATGATTAGCGGTCAAGTCGATATTGCGGTACATTCTATGAAAGATGTGCCCACCGCATTGCCACAAGGCATTGTGCAAGCTGCCGTTTTAGAGCGCGCGAACACCTTAGATATTTTGGTACACAAAGGCAATTTAGATTTTCTAGAAGGTAGCGGTACCATCGCCACCGGAAGTTTGCGTCGCCAAGCCCAATGGCTCAACAAATATCCCAACCATCAAGTGGTAGACCTTCGTGGAAATGTCAATACTCGTATGCAAAAATTACAAGATAATGACTGGAGTGGAGCCGTTTTTGCCGCCGCAGGATTAGAACGCATCAATTTAAAACCAACGGATTTTATCAATTTGGATTGGATGATTCCCGCACCAGCGCAAGGAGCAATGGTAGTGGTTGCCATGGCCGAGGACGAGTTTTGCCGCGAAGCCGTATCCGAATTGAACGATATCGAAACCGAGGTGTGTACCCACATCGAGCGTCAATTTTTACGCCGTCTCGAAGGAGGTTGTACCGCGCCCATCGGAGCCTTGGCAACCTATAACGAAGACGAAGACACCATTCATTTCGAAGGCGTTCTTTTTTCTATCGACGGCCAACAAAAAATAGCCATCAACAAAGTCGTACCCATCGAAGAGTGGAAAAATTTAGGTTACCATTCAGCCGAAGAAATCCTGAACAATGGCGGCACCGAGTTGATGAAAACGATAAAAGAAACCTTGAAAAAGTAAGGAGCGAAACACAGGGCTTTTTTGCCAGTATGGGTTCCCGCTGTCCTTCCTATCTTTTTTGTCCCGAAAAAAATCGGAACAAAAAAGGATATTCCCTCCCATCGGGGCTAAGAGAATAACAAAAGGCTTTTTCAGAAAACAAACATTAAAATGAGTCAATTGCACCACAACATTTCGTCAGATGCTTACAACGAATTTCTTTCGGATGTAGCTACTGCCGTACAAGAACATAGAGTGCAAGCCATCCAATCCGTACAAACAATCTCGAATCAACTTTATTGGACAATTGGTGAACTCATTATTAAAAAGCAAGAAGAATTTGGGTGGGGTAAATCAGTAATTTTATTGTTGAGTCAAGATTTACCACAATTAATAGGAGAAGGTGTGAGTTGGTCTCCCCGAAATCTTCAGTTTATGAAGCAATTGGTAGCCGAATATTCAAATGTGAAACCACCGGTTTCACATTTTGAAAACTTCAATTTAGAAAATCCAAATGTGAATCAGGCTGATTCACATTTAGAAAAAGCAAATGTGAACCAAGCTGGTTCACATTTAAAATATGTAAAAAAGCTTTTGTTTTCAGTGCCTTGGAAACACAATATTTTAATTATTCAAAAAGTTAAAGACCCTAAAGCACGCATATTTTATTTAGAGCAAACCATCAAAAACAGATACAGTAGAGCGGTTTTGTTGCACCAAATAAAGGCGGGTGCTTATGAGTATTTTATCTCAAAACCAACACAACATAATTTTGCAAAAGCCTTGCCTGAACATTTTCAAGAACAAGCCAGAGAAAGCATAAAAAGCGTATATAGTCTTGATTTTCTTGACATCAATAAGCCAATTACAGAGAAAGCGTTAGAAAAAACAATGATTGAAAATATCAAACGTTTAATGCTAGAATTGGGTTATGGCTTTTGTTTTATTGGCAACCAATACCGACTTTCGTTGGGCGAAAAAGAGTATTATATCGATTTGCTTTTTTATCATAGAATTATCAAATGTCTGGTGGCAGTAGAATTGAAAGTAGTCGAATTTGAACCCGAATTTGTTGGCAAACTTGATTTCTATTTACAATTATTAGACGAACAATTAAAGCAAGAGGACGACAAACCAAGTATTGGCATTTTGCTAGTTCCTAACAAAGACCATTTAGAAGTAGAATATACTTTAAGGAATGCAAATAAACCAATAGGCGTTTCTGAATACATTTTGAGTAAGCAACTCCCAGAAGAGTGGATTGGAAAACTACCAACCGCAGAAGAATTTCAAAGGATTATTATTTCAGCCAAAAAACAAGAGTAAAATGAGTCAATCCATCCGAATTTTATCTACCAAAACACTTTTACCTAATCAAAAGCAAGCTTTGCTGGACGCTCATTTTGAAGTAATCGAAACCAATTTTATTCAAACCACCGCAACGGATTTTTCTTTAGATTCGGTAAACGAGCATTTGATTTTCACCAGTCAAAATGCCGTGAAAAATTTCTTGAAACATCCCAAAGCAGCAGAATTTAAACAAAACAAAGTTTTTTGTGTTGGATTAAAAACCAAAATAATGCTCACCGAAGCAGGGTTTGAAGTACTTGCCTACACAGGCTATGCCGAGGATTTGGCTGAGATTATTGCGTTAATTTATGGTAAGGCGAGCTACACTTTTTTTAGTGGTAACCTTCGCAGAAATACGCTACCCGAAGCTTTACAAAGTGCAGGTATTGTTTTCAACGAGATTCAGGTTTACACGACCACTTTGTCTCCCCAAACGATTCAGGAAAAAGTAGATGGCATTTTATTTTTTAGTCCATCTGCGGTCGAAAGTTATTTAGCAGCAAACAAAATAAAAAACGAAATTTGCTTTTGCATAGGCGAAACCACAGCCGAGGCTTTAGAAAAAAATAAAATCAAGAACATTATCGTAGCCTCTCAACCTTCTATAGAAGATGTAATCGAAGAAGTGCTACAAGAATATACCTAAAAGAACAAAAAAATAATAATTTAAGGTGTTCAGACTGAACACTAAAATACTGAACACTGATTACTATGTTAAAGAACGACCTATTTTTAAAAGCATTAAAAGGAGAAACCGTAGAACGTCCACCAGTTTGGATGATGCGTCAAGCCGGAAGATATTTACCAGAATTTCGTGCTTTGCGTGACAAATACGATTTCTTCACGCGTTGCGAAACGCCAGAATTAGCTGCTGAAATTACCGTGCAACCTATTCGTATCGTAGGACCAGATGCTGCGATTTTGTTTTCGGATATTTTGGTAGTGCCTCGTGCTATGGGAATTCACGTAGAATTGAAAGACAATTTAGGTCCTATAATTCCCAATCCAATTCGCACTATGGAGCAAGTCAATCAAGTGATTGTTCCCAATATCGAAGAAACCTTAGGTTACGTAATGGATGCGGTGAAATTGACCAAAGAAATGCTAAATGATGAGGTGCCTTTAATTGGTTTTGCAGGTTCACCTTGGACAATTTTCTGCTATGCAGTAGAAGGAAAAGGTTCCAAAAGTTTTGATACGGCCAAAGGTTTTTGCTTCTCAAACCCAGTTGCGGCGCATACCTTATTGCAAAAAATCACCGACACCACTATTTTATACTTGAAAGAAAAAGTAAAAGCTGGAGTAAATGCCGTTCAAATTTTTGATTCTTGGGGTGGAATGTTGTCACCAGTGGATTACCAAGAATTCTCTTGGAAATACATCAACCAAATCGTTGAGGCTTTGGCTGAGGTAACGCCAGTAATCGTGTTTGGAAAAGGTTGTTGGTTTGCTTTAAACGAAATGGGAAAAAGCAAGGCTTCTGCACTTGGAGTAGATTGGACGTGCACGCCAAGAAATGCTCGTTATTTATCTGGTGGAAACATTACTTTGCAAGGAAATTTCGACCCATCCAGATTATTGTCACCTATTCCAACCATCAAGAAAATGGTACACGAAATGATTGACGAATTTGGTGCCGACAAATACGTCGCTAATTTAGGACACGGAATTTTACCAAACATCCCTGTAGACCACGCCAAGGCGTTTGTCGATGCGGTAAAGGAATATAGAAAGAAATAGTTAGCTCATATTTTTTCCTGCAAGGTTTTTTTTAACCTTGTAGGTATGTTTGAAAGTCCAGCTAAAAGAGGAATACCTACAAGGTCTAGAAAAAGACCTTGCAGGATAACACAAAATAATTAAAATGCTAAGCAAAGGATTGCGAGATAAAGAAAGTACCCGAATAGACCATTGTCTAAAGCAGTTGCATTCTTTAGTATTGCCACCTTTGGATTGGAATTTAGACCGAAGAGCCGCACTCGAAGGGGAGCTGAAAGATTTCGCAATGGATTTGGAAAGTCTGAACGATTTTGCACCAGAGGATTTGCTGCTTCATTTGCAACGCCTTCATTTCGATTGGAACCAAATGGAATCCTTTGCCGATTTTTTAATAGCGTTATCTGCAGCAAGTCCCTTTTCTTTTTCAGAAAAAGCACTTGCTGTTTATCGTTTTATCCAAAAAGAAAGTAAGGTATTTTCGTTTGGGATTAATGCTAAAATAGCGGCTTTAACGGACATCAATAATAACACAAAATAAATTCCTAGTTCCCCTTTCCTTCGGAGAGGGGATAGGGGTGAGGCTTATGAAAAACAAATTTTACACCTACATACAAAACCTTCAAGACCAAATCGTAGCAGGATTAGAAGCGATTGATGGTCAGGCTAAATTCAAAGAAGACCTTTGGGACCGCCCAGAAGGGGGAGGCGGAAGAACACGCGTAATCGAGAACGGTGCCGTTTTCGAAAAAGGAGGTGTCAATATTTCGGCAGTACACGGCAAACTACCAGACAGTATGCAAAAATTATTCAACGTTGGTGAAGCCGATTTTTTTGCTTGTGGATTGAGTTTGGTGTTGCATCCCAAAAATCCAATGGTTCCCACAGTACACGCCAATTGGCGTTATTTTGAAATGTATGATCCCTCGACTTCGCTCGGGACAGGTTCAAGAAAAGTTATTCAGCAATGGTTTGGAGGCGGACAGGATTTAACGCCATATTATCTTTTTGAAGAAGATGCTGTTCATTTTCATCAAACTTGTAAAACGGCTTGTGACAAGCACAATCCTGAGTTTTATCCCAAATATAAAAAACAGTGCGATGCCT
>JAGOFG010000115.1 GCA_017997335.1 Flavobacterium sp.
CCTTAAACTTTTAAACAATCTAAAACCCTTAAATAATGAAAACACATCCCATTCTAGAACAACATCCAGAACGCAGAACCAAATGTTTAGTCTACACTCGTGTGATGGGCTATCATCGTCCCGTAGAAAGCTTCAACATTGGCAAAAAAGGAGAACACAAACAACGCACCCATTTCAATGAATGTAAGTGCTAGCACGCCCATTTACAGCATAACGCCTTTTACCTTACTAGATTATCCGCATCAGTCGGCCTGCATTCTTTGGTTTGCGGGCTGCAATATGCGGTGTTTATATTGCTACAACCCCGAAATAGTTTTAGGAAAAGGAAAACTCACCTTCCAAGACGCCTTGGATTTTCTCCACACCCGAAAAAACCTCCTAGATGCGGTTGTTTTCAGCGGTGGCGAATGTTTATTGCACAAAAACTGCCTTGAATTCATTGCAACCGTCAAAAAAATGGGCTTTCTAGTAAAAATAGACACCAACGGTTCTAAACCCAAAGTACTTCAAGCCCTACTCCAACAAAAAACTATCGATTATGTTGCCTTAGATTTTAAATCCTTACCCAACACTTTCGAAAAAATCACCCAATCCAATTTGTTCGATACTTTCGAACAATCCCTCGAATTGCTGCTCTCGCATTCTGTCCCTTTTGAAGTGCGCACCACCATCCACTCCGACTTAATTTCCAAAGAAGACCTCACAGCAATGATTCACTTTTTGGAACAAAAAGGCTATCAAGGCCAATACTATATTCAGTATTTTGTAAATGAAGCTCCAACCCTAGAAAAAATGGGCTATTCTCACCGCGAATTAGATTCGGAATCCCTTTCCACAGCCAACATCCAAATAGTGATTCGGAATTAAACTAACCGCTCTTTTTGAAACACTTCTAAACCTGACATTTATCATTGGCAGTCCAATAGGATTAAAATACTTTTACACGCCCTTTATAAAATGACATACTAAAAAAAGGTAAAATGAAAGAACTCAAAGCAAAAATTGTTGCCCTAAAGAAAGAAAAAAATGCAGTCATTTTGGCGCATTATTATCAAGAGCCAGACATACAAGATATTGCTGATTATGTTGGCGATAGCTTGGGTTTGTCACAAGAAGCGACCAAAGTTGATGCACCTATTATTCTTTTTGCAGGTGTTCATTTTATGGCCGAAACAGCCAAAATACTCAATCCTAATAAGAAAGTAATTCTGCCCGACCTCAATGCAGGATGCTCCTTGGCCGACTCTTGTCCGCCAGACTTGTTTAGAGCATTCAAAGCCCAACATCCCAATCATATCGTGATTACTTATGTGAATTGTTCGGCGGAGATAAAAGCGTTGAGTGATATTGTATGTACTTCGGCTAATGCCTTAAAAATTGTTGCATCAGTTCCAAAAGAAACGCCAATTATCTTTGCTCCAGACAAAAACTTAGGCAAATACATTAGTCAAAAAACAGGACGAGAACTATTGCTTTGGGACGGTTCTTGTGTGGTTCACGAAGCATTTTCTCTAGACAAGTTAGTTGAATTGTACAAACAAAATCCAGATGCCGAAATCATTGCGCATCCAGAATCAGAAACGCATATCCTAAAAACAGCCCATTACATTGGTTCCACTGCTGGAATGATAACGTATGTAAAAAATAGTCCAAACAATAAGTTTATTGTTGCCACCGAGGCAGGTATTTTACACAAAATGCAGCAAGAAGTGCCGCATAAAATCTTGATTCCAGCTCCATCAGAAGAGGATAACACTTGTGCTTGCAGTGAATGCGGTTATATGAAAGTCAATACACTCCAGAAAGTGTACGATTGTTTGCTCCACGAAACCCCCGAAATCATCGTTCCTGAAGACATCAGAGAACGCGCTTTAGTACCCATAGAACGTATGCTTGAACTCTCCAACTAATGACACAAACCAACTATTTAATTATCGGTTCTGGTGTGGCAGGACTAACTTTTGCCCTAAAAATGGCCACTCGCTTTCCAGAAAAAAACATTACAATCGTTACCAAAGCCAATGCTGAAGAATCGAACACGAAATATGCGCAAGGAGGCATTGCTATCGTAACCGATAAAATAGAAGATTCGTACGAAAAACACATTCAGGATACCCTAATTTGTGGCGATGGCTTGTGCGACGAAACCGTGGTTCGAAAAGTCATCACCGAAGGACCAAAACGCCTACAAGAATTAATCAATTGGGGCGCACAATTTGACAAAAATGCACAAGGCAATTTTGATTTAGGAAAAGAAGGCGGTCATTCACAAAGTCGAGTGGTACATCATAAAGACCAAACGGGTTTTGAAATTGAACGCGCTATCTTGCAACAAGTCTATTTAAAAGAAAATATCACGGTTCTTGACCATCATTTTGCTATCGATTTGATTGCAGAAGATAATTGTTGTTTGGGTGTTCAAGTTTTGAATCAAAAAGACAAAACTATTTTTCCTTGTTTTGCCGATTATACCTTGCTAGCCACTGGCGGCATAGGAAATGTATACGGACATACCACAAATCCCATTATTGCGACAGGCGACGGAATCGCAATGGCAAATCGTATTCACGCCACTATCACCGAAATGGAGTTTATTCAATTTCATCCCACAGCTTTATTTCATAATGCATCAGGAACTCAATTTTTGATTTCAGAAGCTGTTCGCGGTTTTGGCGCCTATCTACGCACCAAAAGCGGACGCCGTTTTATGGAAGATTATGACGAAAGAAATGAATTGGCTTCAAGAGATATTATTTCGCAGAGTATCGATTTTGAATTGAAAAAATCAGGAGATGCTTGTGTTTACCTAGATTGTACTCACTTGGATTTGGAAGCGTTTATCGCTCATTTCCCAATGATTTACAAACATTGTAAGAGCATTGGTATCGACATCACAAAAGATTGGATTCCTGTCGTGCCTGCTCAACATTATCTTTGTGGCGGAATTGTAGTCGATGCTAATGGTAAGACTTCTGTAGAACGTCTTTTTGCTTGCGGTGAATGCTCTAGAACGGGTTTGCACGGAGCCAACAGGTTAGCTTCTAACTCCCTGCTAGAGGCTTTGGTTTATTCCAATGCAATTTATGATTACCTTTCTGAAAACCCTGACCTAGAAGTAAGCAAAACATCCGTTTACTCCAAAACCTACAAAGACCGTTTGCCTTTGATTACGAACTCTGTGTTGAGTCAAATAAAAAGTGAATTGCAACTTTTGATGCGAAGCCACGCAGGAATCGTGAGAAACAATCACGATTTGAAGAAAGCCAAAAAACAGTTAAAACATTGGCTAAAAGAACTCCTAGAACTCGAACAAAATTATCAAGGAAATATCGCTTTTTATGAATTGAAAAATCTGATTACCATAGGAATTCTCATTGTTCAGCATTCTATGTTACGAGAAGAAAATCGCGGTGGCTTTTTCAAAATCAAGTACTTAAGACGCTAATTTTTTGTTAACATTAAACCTTTTTCTTTAAACGTCATCTTATCAGTATAAATCAAAAAAACGAAAGTAAGATGAAAAAAGTAATTATGGCTGCCTTATTGGTAGTAAGTTTAAGCAGTGTGGCACAGCAAAGAAGAGAAAGACCCAATCGTGACCAAATGGAAAAATTGACTCCAGAACAACGTCAGGAGAAACATTTAAACAAATTGACTACGGATTTGAACTTGAATGCCAAACAACAAGAAGAAGTAAAAAAATTATTAGCAGAACAAAGCGCAAAAGCAGCCGAATTTAAAGCCAAAAGAGAAGCCAAAAAAGACGAACAATTACTGGCTTCTGCTAAAGAAAGAAAAGAAATGGCTCAAAAAATGAAAGCCGAAAAAGAAGCAAATGATGCCAAAATGAAGTCGATTTTAACCCCAGAACAATACACCAAATGGGAAAACGACCGTGAAATTAGAAAAGAAAAAATGCTCGAAAAAAGAGAAGAAAGAAGAAGACATAAAGGTGATTATTAACAAAAAAAGGGAGTTTCTACAGCAAGAAACTCCCTTTTTTGTTGTGCTACTATTTCTTAAAAAGTCTTCGATACTTTATCAATAGCTTGAATGGTCACATCTAAATCTTCATAAGTCAACGCATCGGTAATAAACCAAGTTTCATACGCCGATGGTGCAATGTAAATACCTTCTTGCAACAAACCGTGGAAGAATTTTTTAAAGGTTGCGTTATCTCCTTTAGCAGCCGATTGAAAATCGACTACAGGTTCTGCGTCAAAATGAACAGAAATCATTGAGCCTACTCTATTGATGGTAAACACCACACCATTTGCAGTAAGTACTTTACGAATTCCTGCTTCTAAATAAGAAGTTTTATCTTCCAATCGTTGAAATACTGTTCTGTCGTTGTTTAACGATTCCAACATTGCCAATCCAGCCGCCATCGCTAACGGATTTCCTGATAAAGTTCCAGCTTGATACACGGGACCTAATGGTGCCAAGTAATTCATAATTTCTTCACGAGCAGCAAAAGCGCCTACTGGCAATCCACCACCAATTACTTTTCCAAAACAAACGATATCTGCTTGAATGCCGAATAATTCTTGAACACCACCTGCTGCCAAACGAAAGCCTGTCATTACCTCATCAAAAATCAATAAAATTCCGTTAGCAGAACACAACTCGCGTAAACCTTCTAAGAATCCTTTGAGTGGTGGTACACAACCCATATTTCCCGCAACGGGTTCTACAATAATGGCTGCAATTTCATTTGGATTAGCAGCAATCAAAGCGCTAACATTTTCTAAATCATTGTAACGAGCCAGCAAAGTATCTTTAGCTGTTCCTTCGGTTACACCTGGACTATTGGGTACTCCAAAAGTACTTAAGCCACTACCTGCTGCAATCAAAAACGAATCGGAATGACCGTGATAGCAACCTGCAAACTTGATGATTTTATCTCTTTTGGTAAAGCCACGCGCCAAACGAATGGCACTCATACAAGCTTCTGTCCCCGAATTCACAAAACGAATTTTATCGATATTCGGAACCATCGAAACCGCCAAAGCAGCAATTTTAGTTTCCAACTCTGTAGGCATTCCAAAAGAAGTACCTAATTTGGCACGCTCGGTTACAGCCTCCACAACGGGTTCGTAAGCGTGACCCAAAATCATAGGTCCCCAAGAATTAATGTAATCAATCAATCGGTTACCATCTTCATCATATAAATACGCGCCTTGCGCTCTTTTTACAAAAATTGGAGTGCCACCTACGGCTTTAAAAGCTCGTACTGGTGAATTTACGCCTCCTGGAATTACTTTTTCCGCTTCAGCAAAAAGCTGACTGCTTCTTTGGTATATCATATTTTTACTATTTATAAAGTATTTCTAATTCTAAAATATCAACGCCTATTTTACTTCACAATCAATTTTTGTCCAATCGAAATAGCGTTGTCGGTTAAGTTGTTTTTGCGTTGTAAATCTTCGACCAAAACATTGAATTTTTTGGAAATGGAATACAACGTATCGCCTTTTTGGACTTCATACAAAGTTCCATCACCGTTTACCCCTTGGTTATCTACTCGATTCGAAACGGGAGCATTCACCACACTTTTCCCTAAAACCTGACTATCGTACTGATGCAAATCATAGCGCTCAATGTAGGCAATCAGTTTTTCAGGATACAACGGGTCGGTGGCGTATCCAGCGGCTCGCAATCCCATAGCCCAAGCCACATAATCTCCTTTGGCTAATGAAAAAAGAGAGGCATATCGCTTTTTGGTTGTCAAAAATTTAGAGTGGTCTTTATACGAACCTGCGGGGTCTTCGTACTTGCGGAAACATTCTTTTTCTGAATCATCATCTTGGTGTACAACTTCTCCTTCCCAATCATTATGACATTTGATACCAAAATGATTGTTGGAATTGACTGCTAGACTACTTTTCCCAGCACCCGATTCTAAGATTCCTTGTGCCAAAATTATACTCGCAGGAATGCCGAAATTTTTCATATTGCTCATCGCAATTCCTTTGTATTGTTCTATGTACTGATTGACTACCTCTAATCTTTTAGTGGCAACACCATTAGCAGATGGCGTCTTGGTATAAACGACTGTTTTCTTAGCAGGAGTTGTGCTTTTTTTATAGGTTTGAGTAACCGGTTTAGTACTGTTACAGCTTACCAAAAACAGCAATACCATCAGGCAGAAAATTTGTTTTATCATAGTACTAAAATCGGTTTGTTTTGTTTTTCTAATTTGGCATTCATCCCCGCAATTCCTTGGAGTCCACCGGTGTGAATCATCAGAATTTTGGATTTTGGTGGAAAATAGTTGCGCTGGATTAAATCCATAACGCCAAAAACCATTTTTCCAGTATAAATTGGGTCTAACGGAATACCCGTTTGCGCATAAAACCAATTCATCCATTCGATAAATTCGGTGGTTACTTTGCCATAACCTCCAAAATGATAATCAGTGATTAATTCCCAATTTTTATTGTTGACAAATTTATGAATTTCATTTTGTAAAAAATCCCCTTTTAACGCCGGAAATCCCAAAACTTTTTGATGTGGCAAAGCACTGTTAATGAGTCCCGAAATGGTTCCTCCCGTTCCCACGGCGCTACAAACAAAATCAAAATGAGCATCAAACTCCGTTAGAATTTCTTCACAGCCTTTGACGGCCAAATCATTCGTACCACCTTCGGGAACTAGATAAAAAGACCCGAATTTTACTTGCAATTGTTCAATAAAAGCAGTCTCTGTTTTATGACGATAGGCTTCACGAGTGACAAATTCAAAACGCATTCCGCATTCTTGGGCAAAAGACAAAGTAGGATTTTCCGAAATTTTATCGCGTAATTCATCCCCCCGAATCACTCCAATAGTTTCAAAACCTTGCTCTTTTCCGGCATAGGCCACAGCAGCGATATGATTGGAAAAAGCGCCACCAAAAGTGAGCAAAACCGACTGATTTTCGGCTTTGGCTTGCAGTACATTGTATTTTAGTTTTCGGAATTTATTGCCTGAGACAAACGGATGAAGTAAATCCTCTCTTTTTATCTCAAGAGTAATTCCTTTGGGCAAGTCGTATGTTATTTTTTGATTCAAAGTGTATAGCTTTTATAAAATTAACCACAAGGTTTGCAAAGATTTACGCAAAGTTCACTAAGCTTTGCGGTCATTGCGCTTTCTTTGCGAACCTTGCGGTTAAATAGGCTTTTAATTTCTTTTTGTGTGCAAATAGTTTAAAAAACTAAAATACTTTCTAGTTTCAAGATACTCCAAATTAGATTCGTTGGCATAAGCTTCGCGTTCAAAACTCAGGTTTCGATACGCCAAATTTTTATCTTTGTAATGGTACCATCTTAGCAAAAACTCTAAACTGTACCATATAAAAAAAGGGACAATCAGCAATTCGAGCTGTTGTCGTAAATGTATTTTTTCGTGATTGAGGAAAATGTGATTCTCTTTGTATCCTGCTTTTTTAAGGAACACAAACGGAAAAGCAGCGAGGCCGCTATATCCTTTTGGAATTAAATATTTAGCAACAATAAGAATCATTTCGCTTTAAAATTTATAGATTTGCAACTGTTGAACCCTTTTATTTAAGGAAAACACGATTCGTTCTAGAAGCACGAACATTCCCAAAAAACAAGTCGCTTATGTTAGAGCAAAGTAATGAAAATAAATTAATCGAGGGTGAAGATTTTTACTTTACTCCCGAAGGCTATAAATGTTTTACCGAAAAACACCATCTAAAAAGAGGGTATTGTTGCAAAAGCGGTTGCCGCCATTGTCCCTATGGCTATGATAAGAAAACGGGAGGGTTTAAGAAG
>JAGOFG010000116.1 GCA_017997335.1 Flavobacterium sp.
CCTAAATTGATAAATCCTTCAAAATGGGTATCCAATCTTCTTCTTCCAATTTTATCTCCACCTGGTTTCGGAATATAACCTTTACCAAAACGAGCTAATAATGGACCAACAATCATAATCGAACCACGCAAAGAACCACCTTCTTTCTTAAAGGCTTCAGTTTCTAAATAGCCCATATTTACTTCATCTGACTGAAAAGTAATGGAACTATTGCCGTTTTTTTGGATTTTAACTCCTAGATTACCCAACAAAGTGATTAACTTGTTGATGTCAATAATATCTGGAATATTATTGATTGTTACTTTTTCTGGAGTAAGTAATACAGCACATAAAATTTGTAATGCCTCGTTTTTTGCTCCTTGTGGGGTGATTTCTCCTTTTAATTGAATTCCACCTTCGATCTTGAAAATTCCCATTTGTTATACCAATTTATATTAATCAATAATTACCCAAAATATAATTACTGCTGTTTTCTATTTTGATTTTTGTGCATCGGAGTTTTGCCCGATTTATTTTTATTATTCTGATTTTTTTGTTGATTGGAAGGTGTGATTTTATTCGACATTCTTTTGTTTGTTCGAAGTAAATCTGTAGTTCCCAAAAGCTCTTCTTTGCTTTGCAACAAATTCAATTTTCCATCAGAAAGCTCATATAAATGTTCAAAAATAACATCGTCTTTTACGGTGTCTTTGTTCCAACTCAAATACGATTTCTTCATGTGATTGGCAATTACCTTGACCAAAGCACTTTTCATTTCGCCCTCTTCCCATTTATTCGCCACATCTATCATGTACTTGATATTATTCCCATAATATCTATACTTAGGATAGTTCTGAGGATATTGCAAAACCTCAGGTTTCAATTGCAAAACTTCACGAGACGGAATAGGATATGGAGAGTCTACCGCCAAACGAAAGTCGGACATAATAAATAACTGATCCCATAACTTATGCTGAAAATCTGGCACATCGCGCAAATGAGGGTTCAAACTTCCCATTACTTGAATGATGTATCTAGCGGCTTTGTTACGCTCTTCATCATCTTTAATATCAGTAGCTTGCTCGATCAATTTTTGCAAATGACGACCGTACTCAGGAATGATTAAATGTTTTCTTTCAGAATTGTATTCTAAATGATACACTACATCATTGGCGTTCTCTTTTTTATATTTTTCGATCATATTTATAGGGAAACAATACCTTCAATTGTAGATAATTCTTGGTACTTTTCAATAATTTCTTGCGAATTTTTCATAGTTACATCAACAGAAACACTAGTAAATTTACCCGTTTTTGATTTTGTAGTTTTAATTACGGCTCCCATACAATTGAACGCCTCCTCTACTTTTTTCACATTTCCATCTACTGAAGGAACAATAAATTTAAACAAGTATTCTGCTGGCCAAGTATTACTATTATCTAATTCTACTTGTAATCTTTCATAAAAAGCAGCGGTCTCTTTTTCTTTGTCTTTATCCATTACTAATTTAAAATAAACGCAAATATACATTTTTGAGAACAGATTCAAGAATTTAGAACCATGATTTAGGTTTTTTTTAGAATAACATTGCTACTAAAAGTGATAGTAAAACACAATTCGTTTTCTGTTATTCAATAAAAACACACAAAACTAAATCATTAAAAACCAATACATTCATTGCTATCCAATATAAAGTAGCATTACAAAAATCGAGTAAACCTATTGCTATTAATAATCCTATCAAAAAATGTTTCAAAAACCAATAAGTTTAGGTAAATTTGCGCCCTTATTTACAAAACGTGCAAAAAGAAATCATCGTTATTATTGGTGGTCCTGGAACAGGAAAATCAACTATCATCAATCAACTTACCTCGTTAGGACATTGTTGTTATCCTGAAATATCCAGACAAGTAACTGCCGAAGCAAAAAAACTAGGAATTGACCAATTATTTCTAGAAGACCCTTTGCTGTTTAGTCAAAAACTACTCGAGGGAAGAGTTAAGCAATTTAACGATGCACAAGAAGAAGCTCATCCCGTAGTTTTTATTGACAGAGGTGTACCTGATGTAGTCGCTTACATGAATTTTATTGGAGACGATTACCCACCACATTTTGAAGAAGCCTGTGTGACTTGTACCTATTCAAAAATATTTATGCTTCCACCATGGGAAGAAATTTACGAAAGTGATGGTGAACGCTACGAAAACTACGAACAAGCACAACAAATATACCTGCATCTGAAAGAAACCTATCAAAACTATGGCTACGAATTAATCGAAGTTCCAAAAGATACGGTTGATAACAGAATTCTTTTTATCTTAGACCGAATTTCTAGCAAATAATCAAGAAATCGGAAATAGATTTCTAGTTCGAACGAAACTGAAATCCATGCAAGAAGCCTTACAAATTCTAAATAAATACTGGAAACACGATAGCTTCCGCTCCCTTCAAAAGGAAATTATCGAATCGATTCATAGCGGTAAGGATACCTTGGCAATTCTCCCAACGGGTGGAGGAAAATCAATATGTTTTCAAGTGCCTTCTCTAATGAAAGAGGGTATTTGTCTAGTAATATCGCCTTTAGTTGCTTTGATGAAAGACCAAGTTGCCAACCTACAGCAACGCAACATCAAAGCAATTGCACTAACTGGTGGAATACCAACAGAAGAAGTCATTGATTTATTAGACAATTGCCAATTTGGAAATTACAAATTCTTATATCTTTCTCCTGAACGCCTTCAATCGGATTGGATTATGGATAGAATCAAAAACCTTCCTATCAATTTAATCGCAATTGATGAAGCGCATTGTGTCTCACAATGGGGACATAATTTCAGGCCTGCTTATTTAAAAATCAGTCATCTCAAAGAACATTTTCCAAAAATTCCTTTTTTGGCATTAACAGCAACTGCTACACCTAAAGTAAAAGAAGACATCATTAAAGATCTTAATTTACAGCAACCCGCTGTTTTTCAAAAATCATTTTCTAGGGATAACTTGGCCTATATGGTTTTTGAAGTGGAAGATAAATTACATCGCATACAACAAATTCTCAAAAAGAACCCAGCTCCTTCTATTATATATGTAAGAAATAGAAAGTCTTGCTTAGACATTGCCTCACAATTGAACATTTTAGGCTTCAAAGCAACCTATTATCACGGCGGCTTATCTTATAAAGAGAAAGAAAAAAACATGCAACGCTGGATGACTGAAGAAACACAAGTTATTGTTGCCACCAATGCTTTTGGAATGGGAATTGACAAAGCAAATGTAAAAACTGTTATTCATATTCAATTACCTGAAAATTTAGAAAATTATTACCAAGAAGCAGGAAGAGCAGGAAGAGATGGCAATAAAGCGTATGCAATTTTGCTGAATAGTCCCTCCGATAGCCTTCAAGCAGAGTCACAATTCATCAATAACCTACCGGATCGCCCATTCTTGAATGTAGCTTATGTCAAACTTTGTAATTATTTTCAAATCGCTTACGGAGAAGGCATAAACGAACAGTTTACCTTTAATTTAAATCATTTTTGTACAAAATATAGTTTTCCTATTCTAAAAACATATCAAGCGTTACAATTCCTAGACCAACAAGGCATTATTAATTTATCTCAGGAGTTTTCAGAAAAAATAACCCTGCAATTTCTAATTCCTTCCAAAGAAGTTATTCGATACAATAGCCTTAATCCAAACGACGAAGAGATTATTTTAGCCATTCTTCGAACTTATCCTGGAATTTATGAAATGCAAACACCTTTCAATCTTTCGTTGATAGCAAAAAAGGCAAACGTCAAGGAAGAAGCCGTTCATTTGGTTTTGAAAAAATTAACTGAAAAAGAAATCATTGACTACCACGCAAAAAACAATGACGCAACTATTCTTTTTAATGAAGTTAGAGAAGACGAACGAACCATCAATCGAGTGATTAAACATTTGAATCAGCAAAATCAATTAAAAAAAGACCAACTAGCTAGTGTTATTGATTATATAAACAACAAAAACCAATGTAAAAGCCAGTTGCTTCTTGCTTATTTTGGAGAAAAATCAAGCTCAGAATGTGGTATCTGTTCTTACTGCATTTCCAAGTCAAAACCTGCCTATCTTGATAAAGAACTCTCCAATGTCATTCTCGAGCTTTTACAAAAAGAAAATTTAAACTCAAGAGAACTCGAAAAAAAGACTCAAAAAAGTGCCGATGCCATTATCTTTGCACTGCAATCATTACTTGAACAAGACAAGATTAAAATTCTACCCAATAATAAATACACTTTACAATAAAATGGAAAAATTACGAATCGTTTTTATGGGAACTCCTGAGTTTGCCGTAGGAATTCTGGATACAATAGTCAAAAATAATTTCGAAGTAGTTGGCGTAATAACCGCAACAGACAAACCAGCTGGGCGCGGACAAAAAATTAAATATTCTGCAGTAAAAGAATATGCACTAGAAAAAGGATTAACAATTCTACAACCTAGTAATCTAAAAGACGAACGTTTTTTGGCAGAATTAAAAGCACTAAATGCCAATTTACAAATTGTTGTAGCATTCCGAATGCTTCCAAAAGTTGTTTGGGAAATGCCAAAATTGGGAACCTTTAATCTTCACGCTTCCTTGTTACCTAATTACAGAGGTGCCGCACCTATTAATTGGGCCATTATCAACGGGGAAACCAAAACTGGAGTTACCACTTTCTTTATTGATGATAAAATCGATACAGGAGCTATGATTCTCAGCAAAGAAACAATAATTGAAAAAGAGGAGAATGCAGGAATGCTTCACGATCGGCTAATGCATATCGGAAGCGAAACAGTTGTAGCAACTTTAAACCTTATTGAATCCAACAAAGTTAACACTACGATTCAAGAAGATAACGAAGGAATCAAAACAGCTTACAAACTTAACAAAGAAAATTGCAAAATAGATTGGAATCAATCTGCCGAAAACATTCATAATCTGATTCGCGGATTAAGTCCTTACCCCGCTGCTTGGTGCTATTTTAAAGACAATTCTACCGAGTACAATGTTAAGATTTATGAATCAAAAATAGTGACAGAATCTCATTCTAAACCTATTGGAAGTATCGTTAGTACCAAAAAAGAGTTAAAAATAGCCGTACAAAATGGTTTTATTGAAATTCTGAGTTTACAATTCCCTGGAAAAAAACGAATGAAGACCTTCGAACTACTAAATGGAATTACTTTTTCTGAAAATGCGATAGTGGCTTAACATCAGTAAAATTGGGAGCTCCCAAACTTTACTTCTTTTTCCACCTTCTTTTATGAACAAAAAAAGCAAGTTATTAACAATTTCAGCTAAAAATTACAAAAACACTTGTGAGGAACGTAAATCCTACTAAATTTGTTCTTATAACATTTTAACCAACAATTAATAACTATTTATTATGAACAAATCAGAATTAATCGACGCTATTGCTGCTGATGCAGGAATTACTAAAGCAGCTGCAAAATTAGCATTAGAATCATTTTTAGGAAATGTAAGTGGTACCTTGAAAAAAGGAGGAAAAGTATCTTTAGTAGGTTTCGGATCATGGTCAGTTTCTTCAAGAGCGGCTAGAGACGGTAGAAATCCACAAACTGGAAAAACTATTCAAATTGCAGCAAAAAATGTTGTTAAATTTAAAGCTGGGGCAGATTTAGAAGGAGCTGTTAACTAATCCTTTCTAACGTAAATACATCAAAACCTTCCATATGGAAGGTTTTTTTTTGCATTTTAACGATTATTTTTGGCGATTTAATTTTTTTTTTGTTAAATTTAATAAAAAAAGAAGTATTATGATAACAGAAAAATTAAAAAAAGGGCACCTGCTAATCGCAGAACCTTCGTTAATTGGCGATTTATCATTTAATAGATCGGTAATCTTATTAGCAGATCACAACCAAGAAGGCTCCATAGGTTTCATTATAAATAAACCCCTAAAGTATACCATTAATGATTTGATTCCTGAAATTGTTGCAAGATTCAAAATATACAATGGTGGACCTGTTGAACAAGATAATCTTTACTTTATTCACAATATCCCAGACCTTATTCCAAATAGTATTGAAATATCAAATGGAATTTATTGGGGAGGTGATTTTGAATCAACAAAGGAATTAATAAATTCTGGTCTCATCGGAAAAAACAACATTCGCTTTTTCTTAGGATACACTGGTTGGGAAGAAAAACAACTGGAAAACGAGATGGAAGACAACTCCTGGATTATCGCAAGGAATTCATACGAGAATAAAATAATCGGAAAATCATCCACTCATTTCTGGAAAGAACAATTAATGGAACTAGGTGGCGACTATTTAATTTGGTCTAATGCTCCCGAAAATCCATATCTAAATTAAACCATCCCCAAATGCTGCTTAAGTATTGTATTTAATACTTTTGCAGTATCCTGCTCAAATTCTTTCTTCCTATATTTCGTAATAGGCTGAATACCTCGAATAACATTGGTAACAAATAATTCATCTGCTTTTTGAAGATCAAAAGGAGAAATAACTTGCTCCACAACTTCTAAATTGGTTTCTTTTTTAGCAAAACTCAAAATTTGCTTTCTCATAATTCCATTCAAGCACCCTTCACTTATTGGCGGAGTAATTAATGTATTTCCCATACGCATAAACAAATTACCCTGCAAAGCTTCTACAACATTTTTACTGTCATTTAGGAGAATACAATTATCCAAATCATTTTCTTTTGCATAAATACTGCCCGTAACGTGAATCATTTTATTGGTAGTTTTCAAAGTAGACAATAATTGCTTTGGAATATAAAAATCTTTATACAAATCCACTTCATATTCCTTTTCACTAATGCTATATACTGGGTTCTCTATTGCCGAAGTTTGAATCAAAAAGGACACCGTATTATTTGTAGGCAAATATAAACCACCATTGTTTCTATAGACTGTTATTCTGGCACGAGCGGATTGCTCAATTTTATTCTTTTCAACCAAAGACAAAACTTGTTCTTCAAGATACTCTAATGTAAAATTCATTGGGATTTCCATACGAACGATTCGCATAGCTGCCATTAATCTAAAATAATGATCTTCAAAAAACAAAATCTTACCACCTACAATTTTCAGTGTTTCAAACACACCATCTCCATATAAAAAACCACGATTTTGGTCTAACAAATTTGTATCTGAATCCTGAAGTATTCCATTAAAATTAATCATAAAAAAAGCCCTAAAATTAGTTTAGGGCAAAGATATAGTTTAAAATAGACTTTTACTACACGGAACCGATGAGATGTTTCAAATCAGAAATTTGATTTTCCCACAATTGTGATGCTTCAGGTATTTCATTTTTTTCGGCAAAATCAACTACCAACAAAGAAACATCTTTAGTCAATTCATCCTCAAGAATATGCAATTCAAAAAAATAATCTGTGTCTTTGTTTTTATCATCTACCCATCGAAACTTCACTTTTTCACCAGACTTTTTCGAAGCTAATCTCGCTTTTTCTTGTGTGTCATCCCAAATGAAAGTAAAAAATTCCCCTCTTGAATTCACATCATCAGCAAACCATTCCGCCAAACCCGAAGGTGTCGATATATATTGATACAACAATTGGGGAGATGAGTTTATAGGGAATTCAATCTCATATCTTACTTTTTGATCCATACTTACTTTTTTTTGGGAAATATAAGAATATAATGCCAAAATAAAACGCTTTTAAAAAAAAATATTTTTTACACCAATATGCTTGTCAACTCTAATTTTATTTTTATATTTGCACCCGCATTCAGGGGTTATT
>JAGOFG010000117.1 GCA_017997335.1 Flavobacterium sp.
AAAAGGATTTAAGTGAGGGAATTGTCGTTTTCGTTGGGGAAAACAATCCAAGGCTTGAATGTTTTGGCTTCTTCAAATTCTAAAGTCGCATAAGAAATGATGATAATGATGTCGTCTTTTTGAACTTTTCTAGCAGCAGGACCATTTAAGGTTATTGTACCTGAATTTCTTTCGCCTTTAATCGCGTAGGTTTCAAAACGCTCACCGTTATTAATGTTTACAATAGAAACTTTTTCTCCTTCAATGATATTAGAGGCGTCTAGTAAGGCTTCGTCAATAGTAATGCTACCGATATAATTTAAATCGGCACCTGTAACTTTTACTCGATGAATCTTAGATTTTACTACTTGAATTTGCATTTGGCAAAGGTAATTAATTTAATGTAATCGTGTCAATCAAACGGATATTGTTAACAAAAACGGCAATAAAAGCGCGATAATTTTTGGATTTTTCTTTAAAAGTGATAGGTAAAAGTGTAGATTCATCAGCAATTACGAAATATTCCAGTTCGAATAACTGATGTTTTTTGAATTCATTTTTAACCCAATCTTCCACGATTTCAGTGTCTTGTGTTTGAAATTTGCTTTTTGCTTCTTTTAAAATGGCATAAATTATAGCGGCTTCTTTTCTCTCGGTTGGTGTTAACCTTTCGTTTCGAGAACTCATAGCTAACCCACTTTGTTCTCTGTAAATTGGACAGCCAACAATGGTTACAGGAATTTCATATTTGGCAACAAGTTTCTTAACGATTTGTAATTGTTGAAAGTCTTTCTCTCCAAAGTAGGCTTTTGTAGGAGTTACAATTTCGAAAAGGCGTTTAACAATTGTGCCAACACCATCAAAATGACCCGGTCTGAATTGGCCTTCCATTTGATGTTCTAGTCCATCATAATCAAAGGATTGAGCGGTTGTTTTTCCTTCATAAATATCATCAACTGTAGGTGCAAAAACGATAATTTTATCATTTAAAATTCTCATTTTTTCTACATCAGCCTCAAGTGTTCTTGGATATTTGGCTAGGTCTTCTGGATTGTTGAATTGTGTTGGATTTACAAAAATACTAACAACGGTAAAGTCGTTTTCTTGTAACGACTGTTTCATCAGTGCCAAATGACCATCATGCAGTGCTCCCATCGTTGGTACAAAACCAATAGTAGATTTGTTGGTCGTAACAGTTGCCAAGAATTCTCTTAAAGCGATGTTTTTATTGAAAATTTGCATGATCATTTTATTAAAATTAGGTGCAAACTTAATATTTTAGTCCATAACTGCATAAAATTTTGTAATTTTGCAACGTTTTTATTGCCAATGCAAAAAGTAAATACTGCTATGAAAGATAAGAGGATATTATACGTGTCATCTGAAGTTGTTCCTTATCTTGCTGAGAATGAGGTCTCTTTGATGTCTTACGACGTTCCGAAAATGATTAATGATCAAGGAGGACAAATAAGAATATTCATGCCGAGATATGGAAATATTAATGAGAGAAGACATCAATTGCATGAGGTTATTCGTCTTTCGGGGATGAATTTAGTCGTTAACGACCTAGATATGCCATTGATTATAAAAGTTGCGTCTATACCAAAAGAGAGAATTCAGGTTTATTTTATTGATAATGATGAATACTTCAAGCGAAAAGCAACTTTTGCTGATGAAGATGGTGTGATGTATCCTGATAATGATGAACGCGCAATTTTTTTTGCCAAAGGTGTTGTAGAAACCGTTAAGAAGTTAAATTGGGTTCCGGATATTATTCATGTTCACGGCTGGTTAGCTTCGATGTTGCCGGTTTATATGAAACATTATTATAAAAACGAGGCATTATTTTCTGAGACAAAAATCGTTACCTCGGTTTATGCTGAATCTTTTTCTGAGACTCTAGATGTAGAAATGATTAATAAAGTCAAGTTTGATGGGGTTCCGCACGAGGCCATTGCGGATTTAGAACTTCCAAATTATGAAAACATTTTAAAAACAGCCGTTCTCAATTCTGATGCTGTAATAATCGCTTCGGATAGTTTGTCTCCAAGTTTAACAAAATTTATAGAATCTTCCAATAAACCTTTTTTACCTTTCACACCGAAAGATGGTTTCGCTGAGGCGTACACCAATTTCTATTCAAATGAGGTGATTTAATTTAACTTTACACAATTTATGTACAATACGGCTTTCTTAAAGAAGTTAATTTTTATTTGTAGTTTTTTTATGTTTTTTTCTTGTGACAAAGACTACAATGTTGTTGGAGAAGATTTGATTGGTGATAATAATTTTGAATTAGGGAAAGAATATTATGCTGTAAAAGCGTATAATCAAAGTACAGGAGCTATTCAATCAGACAATTTACCTATTAATACTTTAGGGATGTATACTAATGCCGCTTTTGGTACCACTACTGCAAGTTTTGCTACTCAAGTGGAGTTGGTGTCTGTTGATCCAACTATTGGAGCAAATGCTGTTATGGACAGTGTTGTTTTGAATATTCCTTATTTTAGTACTGTTACAAATACTAGTACTACTACTGGCATTAAAACCTATGAATTGGATTCGATTTATGGAACTTCGAAAGCGCCATTTCGATTAAGTATTTATGAATCTGGTTATTTTATGCGCGATTTAGATCCTGCAACTAGTTTTAAGGAAAAACAAGCTTATTATAGCAATCAAAAAAATGATTTTGATGCCTTGAAAATAGGTAGTAGACTTAATGATGCAGCTGATGTAAAAGAGAATGATGCTTTTTACTTTGATCCAACAGAAATCGCTGAAAAGACTACTGATGAGGAGACCAAAAAGACAACGACTACTCGTACAGCTCCTGCAATGCGATTAAAGTTGAGTAACTCTTTTTTTACTTCTAAAATTTTAAATGCTCCTAGTGGTAAATTAACTACAAATTCAGCATTGAAAGACTATTTTAGAGGTTTGTATTTTAAAGTAGAAAAGACAGCTCCAGCTGAAAATATGGCTAGTATTGACTTTTCAAGAGGAGTTATTAAATTGTATTATAAAGAAGATTTATCGACGACTGCTAATGGTGTTACTACAGTAAAGAGAGTAAATAAAACGTTAGATCTTAAATTAAAAGGAAATACGGTTAATTTTTTCGAAGAATCAAATACTAACGCTACTTATTTAGCAGCAATAAGCAATCCGAATAGTGCTTTAGGGGATTCTAAATTATACTTAAAGGGAGGAGTAGGTTCAAGTGCTGTTATTGAATTGTTCGGACCAGATAATGATAATAATGGAGTTTCGGATGAGCTTGAAGCATTAAGAAAAAGCGGTTGGTTAATCAATGAGGCAAATTTAGTATTCAACATAGATACTGAAGCTATGAAAAACGCTGTAGAGCCTAATAGGATTTATGTATACAATTTGACTAATAAAACTGCTGTTTTAGATTATCTTACAGATAATACTTCAGGGTCTACGGCTAAAAACAACAAGTTTATTTTTGATGGTATCTTAAGGAAAGAAGCGGTTACTAATGGCAGAGGTTTGACTTACAAAGTACGTATTACGAATCAAATAAAAAACTTGATAAAGAATGCGGATTCAACGAATGTTAAGTTAGGTGTTGTTGTAACAGAAAGTATTGCGGTAGCTACTTTTAATAAATTAAAAGCACCGAATAGTTTTTTCTCTGTTTTGCCAACTGCATCAGTGTTTAATCCGCTGGGAACTGTTTTTTTTGGATCAAATCCTGCTGTTCCAGAAGAAAAACGCTTACGTTTAGAAATAATTTATACCAAACCTAATTAATTAAAAATATGTGTGGAATTGTTGGATATATAGGCTATAGAGAAGCTTACCCGATAGTTATTAAAGGGTTAAAGCGTTTAGAGTATAGAGGTTATGATAGTGCTGGAATCATGGTGTATGATGGGCAAGAAATAAAACTTAGTAAGACAAAAGGTAAAGTTTCTGATCTAGAGACTAAATCAAATTCCGAGATGACCATAAATGGGACAATTGGAATGGGGCATACCCGTTGGGCTACTCATGGTGTTCCAAATGATGTGAATTCGCACCCACATGTTTCTAACTCTGGTGATCTTACTATAATTCACAATGGTATTATTGAAAATTACGCTCCCTTAAAGCAAGAGTTAATTAAAAGAGGGTATGTTTTTCACTCAGATACAGATACCGAAGTTTTAGTAAATCTAATTGAAGAAGTTCAAAAAAAGGAAAAATTAAAACTTGGAAAAGCAGTTCAATTGGCTTTGAATCAAGTTATAGGTGCTTATGCTATTGCTGTTTTTGACAAAAAAAATCCTAATGAGATTGTTGCCGCGCGTTTAGGGAGTCCTTTGGCTATTGGGGTAGGTGAAGGAGAATACTTTATTGCGTCTGATGCTTCACCATTTATTGAATACACTTCTAATGCTGTTTATTTAGAAGACGGGGAGATGGCTAATATTCGTTTGCATAGACCAATGAAAGTTCGAAAAATAATGGACGATTCTTTGGTTGATCCTTATATACAAGAACTTCAAATGAATTTGGAGCAAATTGAAAAAGGAGGTTATGAGCATTTTATGCTAAAAGAAATTTATGAGCAACCTAATGTTATTAAAGATACCTATAGAGGAAGGCTTCATGCCAATGACGGTATTATTCAAATGGCGGGTGTTGAAGATAATTTAGAGAAGTTTTTAAATGCAGATCGTATCATTATTGTAGCTTGTGGTACTTCTTGGCATGCTGGTTTGGTTGCTGAATATGTATTTGAAGAGTTTACTAGAATACCTGTAGAGGTAGAATATGCATCTGAATTTAGATACCGTAATCCAATTATTACGAGCAAAGATGTTGTTATTGCCATTTCTCAATCTGGTGAAACTGCTGATACTATGGCTGCTATTAAATTGGCTAAAGAACACGGTGCTTTTGTTTTTGGTGTTTGTAATGTTGTGGGTTCTTCTATATCTAGAGAGACGCATGCAGGGGCTTATACACATGCAGGTCCAGAAATTGGAGTTGCTTCAACTAAAGCGTTTACCACTCAAATTACAGTTTTAAACATGATTGCCTTGCGTTTAGCTAAGGCGAAAGGAACTTTAACGCAGTCTGACTATAGAACATATTTGCAAGAATTGGAGTTTATTCCGAATAAAGTATTAGAAGCTTTAGAAACTAACGAACAAACTAAAGTTATTGCTGCTACGTTTAAAGATTCTCCAAATTGTTTGTATTTAGGTCGTGGTTATAATTTCCCAGTAGCCTTAGAAGGTGCCTTGAAGTTGAAGGAGATTTCATATATTCATGCAGAAGGATATCCCGCGGCAGAGATGAAACATGGTCCAATTGCTTTGATTGATGAACAAATGCCAGTTATTGTTATTGCACCCAAGCAAGGGCATTATGACAAGATTGTAAGTAATATTCAGGAAATAAAATCTAGAAGTGGTCGTATTATTGCTGTTGTTACAAAAGGAGATACACAAGTTAGAGATCTTGCAGATTTTGTAATTGAGATTCCAGAGACCTCAGATGCTTTGTCTCCGCTAATTACTACAATCCCGCTTCAGTTATTGTCCTATCATATAGCTGTATTGAGAGGTTGTAATGTAGATCAGCCTAGAAATTTAGCTAAATCCGTTACAGTAGAATAATTTTTTTAATCATAATAAAAACCCCAAGTACTTATGTATTTGGGGTTTTTTTGTGCTTTTGTGTTACTTTTTTCAATCGATTTCGTTGAGGATATCATTTTTATTAAAAATTTAAAAAAAGACTGTAAAAAATACGATTAATATAATTTATTATGCGTGCATAATTTTTTATTTAACCATTTAATGTAAAAGCTTGTTTTTATTAAAAAGTATTCATTTAGAAAATGGTTTTTTTTGACCCTTTTTAATGCTTTTTCGGCAGTTTTTTACACCTATTTTTATTAATATCAAAAATATTTTTACATTTACGACCTAAACCAATTAACTCGAACCTAATGAGAATTTATTTACTTTTTTTGTCATTGTTTTTTTGTGGCTTAACTTTTGCTCAAAATTCAATTTCAGGGTCTGTTTCCGACCGTAATGGCCAGCCAATTCCTGGTGTGAATGTTAAAGTCATCGGGCAAGATGCAAGTACTGCTACCGATTTTGATGGTAAGTTTATTTTAAAGTCTGTTTTGTCTTTGCCTGTAAAGATTGAAATTTCAAGTTTGGGTTTTACCACTCAAATCTTGACCGTTAGATCTTATAATGAAAAGATTTCTGTAAAGTTATTAGATGAAGAAACTAAATTGAATGAAATTGTAGTTTCTGCCTCAAGAACGCCAGAGCGTGTTTTGGAGTCGCCTGTTACAATTGAAAGAATGGGTATTGCGGAAATCAAAAAAACAGCTTCACCTTCTTTCTATGACGGTTTGGAGAATTTAAAAGAGGTACAAATGAATACTTCAAGTATGTCATTTAAGTCAATTAATACTAGAGGTTTTGCTTCTGTTGCCAACACTCGTTTTATGCAATTAGTTGATGGTATGGATAACTCTTCTCCTTTGTTGAACTTTGTCTTGGGTAACTTAATTGGAGTTTCTGAGATTGATGTGCAAAGTGTAGAGTTATTACCAGGTGCCTCTTCAGCACTTTATGGAGCAAATGCGTTTAATGGTATATTGTTTATGAATAGTAAAAGTCCATTTTCAAGTCCGGGAATAACAGGTTATGCTAAGTTTGGACAGACAACTCAAAAAGCTGCTGGGACTAATGATTATGTTGATTATGGTGTAAGAATGGCGGCAGTTTTTAGTCCAAAGTTGGCTGGAAAAGCTAATTTCACATACATGCGTGGAACAGAGTGGTATGCAACAAATTATGATGATAAAACTAGAGCGGGCATTGATCGAAGTAATTATGGGTATGATGGGATTAATGTTTATGGAGATGAAGTGGCAACTGTAATTCCGGCTCCAACTTTGCCAGCTGAAAGAATATCTAGAACTGGATACAATGAGGTGGATTTAACGGATAATAAAGTGTCTAATACTAAGATTGATTTTTCATTGCATTATAGACCTTTTGGGGATGAAAAATTAGAGGTGATTTGGCAAAGTAAATTTGGATTTGGAAATACGGTGTATCAAGGTGCCAACCGTTATTATTTGAATAATTTTTTTATGCAACAACATAAATTGGAATTCAAAGGGAAAAACTTTTTTGTAAGAGGGTATACTACTACAGAAGATGGTGGGGAATCCTATGATATGTTGTTTACTGGTATTAATATCAATAGAAAGGCAAAATCTGATGCCACTTGGTTTGGAGATTATGCTCGTGCTTATGCAGGTAGTTCTTTAGTTTTGGGACTCCTGCCAAGCGAGGCGCATGCAGCGGCTAGAAATTTTGCCGATAATAACATTTCTCCAACAGGTTTAGGGTTGGTTTCATCTGGAAAACCTAGATTTATTCCGGGGACTGCTGCGTTCAAGGAAGCTTTCAATCAGGTCATTGCTGATCCAAACGTCTTGACAGGATCGAAATTGGTGGATAATTCAAGAATATACCATTCTGATGCTAATTATAACTTTAAAGATTTGATTTCTATTGCAGAAATTCAAGTTGGAGGTTCGTTTAGACAATATCAATTAAACTCTGGAGGAAGAATATATACTGATGCTGATGGGCCAATTCGTTACGATGAATATGGTGTATATACTCAAGTGATGAAAAAATTTATGGATGATCGTTTGAAATTTACTGGATCTATCCGTTACGATAAGTCTCAAAACTTCAAAGG
>JAGOFG010000118.1 GCA_017997335.1 Flavobacterium sp.
GCAATCTTCTGTGCACATTTCTCGCCATCAATCGCTGCCGAAATAATGCCTCCTGCATAACCAGCTCCTTCACCACAAGGATACAATCCTTTAATTTGAAGATGCTCTAAGGTGTAATTGTCTCTTGGAATTCGAACTGGGGAAGAGGTTCTAGATTCGGGAGCGTGCAAAATCGCCTCATTAGTAGCATAGCCTTTCATCGATTTCCCGAATTCTGAAAATCCTTGACGCATAATTTGGGTTAAAAATCCCGGAAAAACCTGTCCCAATTCAACCGATGTTGTTCCCGGAACATAGGAAGTTTTGGGAATATCAGAGGACATTTTACTTTGAGTAAAATCGACTAAACGTTGTGCAGGCACTTTTTGCGTTTGTCCCGCCAATTGCCATGCTTTTTGTTCAATGCTTTTTTGAAACTCCATTCCTGCAAGTGCTCCAAATTTGGCAAAGGGTTTAAAATCCTCCAATTTCAATTCGACTACAATTCCTGAATTGGCCGTATGCTGATCTCTTTTAGAAGGTGACCAACCATTGGTAACTACTTCACCTGGACTGGTGGCACAAGGTGCAATCACACCTCCCGGACACATACAAAATGAATACATCCCGCGACCATTCACTTGTTTTACTATTGAATATGGCGCTGGTGGTAAATGTTCCCCTCGATAATCACAACTGTATTGAATACTATCAATCAAAGACTGCGGATGTTCGGCTCTCACACCAAGGGCAAAAGGTTTGGCTTCAATTAAAACTTTCTTTTTATCCAACAACTCGAAAATATCACGAGCAGAATGTCCAGTAGCTAAAATTAATTTATTGGCAGAAATGACTTCACCATTTTGAGTTGTCACTCCTTGGACTTCATTGTTTTTTATACTAATATCCGTAACTCTAGTTTCAAAAAGGACTTTACCACCGCATTCAATTATTTTTTCTCGAATATCTTGAATGATTTGCGGTAGTTTATTGGTACCAATGTGTGGATGAGCGTCAACCAAAATATCGGGAGTAGCTCCAAAAGCTACCAATAATTCTAGAATTCGATTTACATCACCTCTTTTTTTGGAACGTGTGTATAATTTCCCATCCGAATAGGTTCCTGCTCCACCTTCACCAAAACAATAATTCGAATCTTCGTTTACTATATGGTCTCTGTTGATGGCTTTCAAATCCCTACGTCGGCCGCGAACATCTTTTCCGCGTTCAATAACTATAGGTTTCAAACCCAGTTCTATCAATTGAAGTGCCGCAAAAAGTCCAGCAGGTCCAGCACCTACTACAATCACTTCTTGTGCATTCGCTACGTTTTGATAGTCTGGCAAAGCTATTTTTTGTTCCAAAAAAGGTTCTCCTTTTAAGTAAACCATCACTTTTAAATTGATTTTGACCGCTTTTTGACGCGCATCAATAGAACGTTTTACAATAGTTACATGCTGAATTTCTTTGACCGAAATTTTTAATTGTCGAGACAAATAATCGTTTAGTAACGTTTCGTTAGCAGCAATCTCTGGAGCAACTTGTAATAGGAGTTCTTGTGGCATGGTATCTGAATACTTCAATTTTTAGAGTAAACCACCTTTGTTTACTCAGGCTACAAAAGTACTATTTTGAATTCAATTTTGAGAATAAGAATAAAAAACGACAATTAGGTCCTCAAAAAATAAAACATATAAGTCATTGAAGTGTTTAGTTGAAACGGAGTGTTTGTGTTTAAACCATATAAGACATATATGGGCATATAAGTTTTACTAGAGATTTATAGCAAGGGACGCAAAGGGTTACGCAGAGGCACCAAAAAAAGAAAACAGATAAGTTATGAAAGTTTTAATAAAACGAAGTGTGTGTATAGACCATATAAGGAATTTAAGAGCATAGAAGTTATGTGATAATATCCTTTGTAATCTTTTAATCTGTAGCTTTTGACTTTTTTTATCAGCAATAAACAAAGATTTTCACTATAAGTCTTTGTAGTTTTGCAAACTAGTTAAATCAAATACTATGTCTAGAAAAATCAAACTCATTTGGGATTTTCGCGGTCCCGCCTCTGCTAAAACCGCCGAACATCACGAAATTCATCTAAAAGAATATATAAAGATTGAGCAACTACCTCTTGATATCACAGGATTTAAAACATTCGGAGAAATGCACGCCATTGCCTTTATGGTAGTGGAAGAGCAAGATATGATTACAGTACGGGATGCTTTGAAACCCCACCGTGGAGAAGTTTATGAAAACTAAATTCCAAAAACAAAAATTCCAAATTCCAATAACTAACGATCATTGGAATTTGGAATTTAATTTTTTGGAACTTGAAAATTTAATTCGCTACTTCACTAATAAATTTGATACGCATTAATCGTAATTCATCAATATCATATTCGCCATCAAATTCTTTCAAAGCTTCTTCAATATTATCAGAATGGGATTCCATAAAATAATCGTGAATTTCTTCTTGCTGGTCTTCGTCCAACATCTCATCTATCCAATAAGTAATATTCAGTTTTGTTCCAGAATACACAATCTGCTCCATTTCCTTGATTAGCGCACCCATAGAAAGACCTTTAGCAGAAGCAATATCTGTTAAAGCTAATTTTCTATCAATATTTTGAATGATATATAATTTATTTGCCGAATTCACACCTGTTGATTTGACAACTAAATCATCTGGTCGAATGATATCATTATCTTCTACATAGCGTTGAATTAAGGTAACAAATGCTTTCCCGTATTTTCTAGCTTTTCCTTCACCAACACCGTGAATATTTATCAATTCTTCTAGAGAAATTGGATATTTCAATGCCATATCCTCTAGAGAAGGGTCTTGAAATACTACAAAAGGTGGAACGCCTAACTTTTTGGCTTCTTTTTTTCGCAACTCTTTTAGCATCGCCATTAACGCCTCATCGGCTGTACCTGAAGATTTAGCAGCTGTAACAATTGCGTCATCCTCTGATTCGTTGTATTCATGGTCTTCAGACATCATAAATGACTCTGGATTTTTAATAAACGCTAAACCTTTTTTGGTAATTTTTACAACTCCGTAGGTTTCGATATCTTTAGCTAGTAAACCATCTACTAAAACCTGACGCAATAAAGCCATCCAAAATTTTTCATCATGGTCTGCACCACTCCCAAAGAACGATTGGGTATCCGTTTTATGTGCTTTAATAACAGCATTTACTCTACCGATTAAGGTAAAAACTATTTCTTTGGATTTATAGATATGTTTTGTTTCTTTAACAACCTGAAGCAGCTTGACTACTTCATTCATCGCTTCAACTTTGGTCTTTGGATTTCTAACATTGTCATCCATATTTCCACCCTCTCCAGTTTCGTTATCGTACTCTTCTCCGAAATAATGGAGTAAAAATTTACGTCTCGACATGGATGTTTCAGCATAAGCAACCACCTCTTGCAAAAGAGCAAAACCAATTTCTTGTTCAGCAACAGGCTTACCAGACAAGAATTTTTCTAATTTTTCAACATCTTTATAAGAGTAATAAGCCAAACAATGTCCTTCTCCTCCATCTCTACCAGCACGACCTGTTTCTTGGTAATAACTTTCAAGAGATTTTGGAATATCATGATGAATTACATAACGTACATCGGGTTTGTCGATTCCCATACCAAAAGCGATTGTGGCTACCACAACATCTACATCCTCCATCAAAAACATGTCCTGATGTTTGGCTCTTGTCTTGGCATCTAATCCAGCGTGATAAGGTACAGCACTTATGCCGTTTACTTGTAAAACTTCAGCAATTGATTCTACTTTTTTGCGGCTCAAACAGTAAATAATACCCGATTTTCCTTTATGTTGGCGTATGAATCGAATGATATCCGACTCTATGTTTTTGGTCTTGGTACGTACTTCATAAAAAAGATTAGGTCTATTGAACGATGCTTTATAAGCAACTGCATCGGACATGTCTAAGTTTTTTAGAATATCCTCCTGAACTTTTGGAGTTGCAGTGGCAGTAAGACCAATTACAGGCACCTGCCCTAATTGTTTTATAATATGTCTTAAATTTCGATATTCAGGTCTAAAATCATGTCCCCATTCAGAGATACAATGTGCCTCATCAATAGCCACAAATGAAAGAGGGACTTGCTGCAAAAACTGTACATATTCCTCTTTTGTCAAAGATTCTGGTGCTACATACAACAACTTCGTAACGCCTGATGTAATGTCTTTTTTTACTTGAGCGATTTCAGTTTTTGTCAATGATGAATTCAAGACATGTGCCACTCCATTATCAGAAGATAAACTTCGAATGGCATCTACTTGGTTTTTCATTAAAGCAATGAGAGGAGAAACTACAATTGCAGTTCCGTCAAGAATTAAAGCGGGTAATTGGTAACAAAGTGATTTCCCTCCACCAGTCGGCATAATTACAAAAGTATTCTCTTTATTTAAGAGGCTTCTAATGACTTTTTCCTGCAATCCTTTGAATTGACTGAAGCCAAAATACTTTTTTAATTCCTTGTGTATATCAATTTCGTTTGAATTCATTCTTTATTATGTGGTATTTTGTATAAATTTGCAACACTAAAGGTACAAAAATCTTTTATACATACAAATTTAAACATTCTGTTTTGATAAGCAACGAAAACCTATTGGCATTAGCCAAAAAAACAATACTCTCAGAAAGTGAATCTATTGCCAAATTAACCACTTTTTTGGATGATCAGTTCCTATCAACCACCCACAAAATATTTCATTCTAAAGGCCGCGTTGTCATCACCGGAATTGGAAAAAGTGCCATAATTGCTCAAAAAATTGTAGCATCATTAAATTCTACCGGAACACCTGCTTTGTTCTTACATGCCTCAGAAGCCATTCACGGTGACCTTGGTATGATACAAGATGAAGATGTAATTATTTGTATTTCTAAAAGTGGAAATAGTCCTGAAATTAAAGTATTGGTTCCATTGTTAAAACGTTTTGGAAACACCTTAATAGGCATGACAGGCAATATGACTTCTTTTTTAGCAAAAGGCTCTCATTTTGTCCTAAACACCACTGTTGATGCTGAATCTTGCCCTATGAATTTGGCACCTACCAATAGCACAACCGCTCAATTAGTAATGGGTGATGCGCTTACGGTATGTTTGATGGAAATGAGAGGATTTCAAGCAGAAGATTTCGCCAAATATCATCCAGGTGGAGCACTTGGAAAAAAACTTTTATTAAAAGTAAAAGACTTGATTGAACATTCGTTAAAACCAATTGTAACCTCCGATACCTCCATAAAAAAAGCGATTTTTGAGATTTCAGAAAAAAGATTAGGAGTAACCGCTGTTGTAGATAACGAAAATGTAGTTGGTATAATTACCGATGGAGATATTCGAAGAATGCTCAACGACCGCGACAGTATCGCTGGTTTAACCGCTAAAGATATTATGACTAAAAACCCTAAACAAATCCATTCAGAAGCTATGGCAATTGATGCTTTTAACCTTATGGAAGATTTCTCAATTACCCAATTGATTGTCATTGACAACGGAGAATACAAAGGGATTTTACACATACACGACATTTTAAAAGAAGGAATTGTATAATGGCAAAGAAAAACCTTAACGAAATGTCTTTTTTAGACCATCTTGAAGAATTAAGATGGGTTTTAGTAAGAAGTACAACTGCTATTTTGATTATGGCCTTTGTAACCTATTTTATCAGTGACTTTTTGTTCAACGATATCATTTTTGGTCCAACACGTCCTAGTTTTTTTACTTACCGTTTTTTTTGTGAACTATCACATCAATTGGGTTTTGTGGACAGTATTTGCATTACAGAACTTCCTTTTATCATTCAAAATACCCAAATGGAAGGACAGGTAAATATGTTTGTTTGGATGTGTTTATTAGCTGGTTTTATTTTGAGTTTTCCCTATATTCTATTTGAAATATGGAAATTCATAAGTCCTGCACTCTATGAAAAAGAGAAAAAAGGAGCTAAATTTTTCATTGGAGTTTCTTCTATTCTTTTCTTTCTAGGCGTACTTTTTGGCTACTTTGTTATTATACCAATGTCGGTAAATTTCGTAGCCACTTTTACAGTATCAGATGTAGTAAAAAACCAATTTACTTTAGAGTCCTACATTGGTCTGGTAAAAACCTCTGTATTGGCTGGAGGTCTCTTTTTTGAACTCCCAATAGTTATCTATTTCCTTACCAAACTAGGCTTGGTTACTCCCGAATTTTTAAGAAAATATTGGAAATATGCAGTAATTATTATCTTGATTGTTGCTGCAATAGTGACCCCTCCGGATGTAGTGAGTCAAACTATCGTGGCAATACCAATGTTATTGATTTATGAAGTAAGTATATTAATTTCTAAACTTGTTGTTCGCAACCAAAAGAAACAAAATGGCTGATTTAATTCAAGAATTCAACGACTACCGTTCTAAAATGAACGAAAAATTATTAGCAGATAATAATAAAATTGTAAAACGCATTTTCAATTTAGACACTAATGCTTATGCTGCTGGTGCATTGGATGTAAAAACAAAAGAACTATTAGGATTAGTTGCTTCAGCGGTTTTACGCTGTGACGATTGTGTTAAATACCATTTAGAAACTAGCTATAAAGAAGGCGTTACACGAGAAGAAATGATGGAAGCTATGGGAATCGCTACCTTAGTTGGAGGTACAATAGTAGTTCCTCATTTGCGTAGAGCTTACGAATTTTGGGAAGCCTTAGAAGAACAAACCAAATAGTTAAAATTATAGCTTATATTCTCAGGAAGTAAACTTTTCATAGCTTAAACTTCTACACTCATAAACCAACAAAATCTAAGGATTTTAGCAATTCAAATACAATGAAATTAAGAGCAGAAAACCTCATAAAAACGTATAAAGGCCGTAGTGTTGTAAAGGGTATTTCTTTGGAAGTAAACCAAGGACAGATTGTTGGTCTTTTGGGACCAAACGGTGCGGGTAAAACCACCTCTTTTTATATGATTGTTGGATTGGTAAAGCCCAACTCTGGTCATATCTATTTGGATGATTTGGACATTACTGAATATCCGATGTACAAACGTGCGCAACAAGGAGTGGGCTATTTGGCACAAGAGGCTTCTGTATTTAGAAAATTAAGTATAGAGGACAATATTTTGAGTGTTTTGCAATTGACTAATCATACCAAAGAAGAACAAATTGCAAAAATGGAAAATCTAATTGCCGAGTTTAGTCTGGAACACATCCGAACCAATAGAGGTGACTTGCTTTCGGGAGGTGAACGAAGAAGAACCGAAATTGCACGTTGTTTAGCCACCGACCCAAAATTCATCTTGTTGGACGAACCTTTTGCAGGAGTAGACCCAGTAGCGGTAGAAGATATTCAACGCATCGTGGCACAATTAAAAAACAAAAATATTGGTATTTTGATTACCGACCATAACGTACAGGAAACTTTAGCCATTACCGACAAAACCTATTTGATGTTTGAAGGTGGTATCCTAAAAGCAGGAACTCCAGAAGAGCTAGTAGAAGATGAAATGGTTAGAAGAGTGTACTTGGGTCAAAATTTTGAATTGAGAAAGACTAAAATTGATTTTAACACTCCAAAATAGATTAACTAATAAATCGTTATCATACTGTTTTAGTTCAAATCCTTAATAATTAAAAACCCTTTCTGAATCAATATATTCTGAAAGGGTTTTTAGTTGAAAAGCTATTTCTTTAGTAAATAATCTTCTTGTTACTGATGGCGCCGTT
>JAGOFG010000119.1:0-2661 GCA_017997335.1 Flavobacterium sp.
GACTACACTTGGGTTTTCTGTTCAAAATATATTCAACACAAATTACAGGGATTATCTCAATCGCCAACGCTTCTTCGCAGATGAAGTAGGGCGCAATTTTCAAATTCAAATAAAATTTAATTACTAATTACAACTTAATTTAAACCCAATGAAAAATTCAAAAATTTTAGCTTTAGCCTTACTTACAGTATTTACTTTCTCTTCTTGTAACAATGATGACCCAGAAGTAGTAAATGAAGAAGAAGTAATCACTACGGTTACCACAACACTTACTGCAGGAAGCTCTGTGATTACGCTAACCTCAAGAGATTTAGATGGTGATGGTCCTAATGCACCAGTAATTACTCCAGTTGTTGGAGAATTAAAAGCAAATACTACTTACACAGGGACTACCACTTTCTTAAACGAAGCTGTTACACCTGCTGACGATATTACGGCTGAGGTAAAAGAAGAAGGTGATGACCACCAATTGTTTTATCAAGCGCCAGCAGCTGTTGGAACGTTCACTTATTTAGATGCTGATAAAAACGGAAAACCAATTGGTTTGACTTTTACCTTGAAAACTGGAGCAACAGCTACAACGGGAAATATTACCGTAGTTTTAAGACACCTACCAGCTAAAAGTGCTTCAGGTGTGGCTACGGGAGATATCACTAATGCTGGTGGCGCTACAGATGCTTCAGTTACTTTCCCAGTTAAGGTAGTGAACTAGTTATTTGTCCATAGATAATGCTATAAAGCGTTGCTTCTTGCAACGCTTTTTTTTTGGAGTTCGTCAAAAGGATAATGATTCAAATCCATCGTTTGCGTTAGTAAGTTTCGCTAATTAGACTGTTTTCAGCCATTTTTGAGTTTGAAAAAGCCGTAAATTTGGGGGACAATGAAAAAAATAAATTTGTTATGGAAGTTATAAATAAGCCTAATAAATATGAATTGGGCGAAATGCTCCTCGAAATCGGTTCGATACTGATGGTTTCTGGAGCCAATACAGAAAGAATCAAAGTAACTATTGATAGAATAGCAGGAGCCTTTGGTTGTGGATCAGAATTAATGATTACCAATCACGGCTTGATGATTACTTTGGTGTATCAAAACAAAAATAAAACATTTACTAGCGTGAAATGGGTGCCCAAAATGCATTTAAATTTTAACTTGATTTCCGAAATCAGTATTATGAGTTGGAAAATTGTTTTAGAGCAATGGAGTGTAGAACGCATCAATCAAGAGTTAGCAGTTTTAAACAGAAAGCCATTGTATCCAAGAATTTTGGTACTTACAATGGTAGCCCTTGCAGGAGCTTCGTTTTGTAGACTATTGGGTGGAGATTTTGTAGAAATGCTAGCTTGTTTTGTGGCTTCGTTCGCTGGTCTTTTTGTGAGGCAAGAGGCTATGAAATTAAAATTTAATTTTTATTTGTGTGTCTTTTTTGCTTCGGCTACAGCGGCTTTAGTATCAGGATTTTATTTTTTCTTTAATCCTACACTTACTTACATTCACGCTTTTTCTACCTCGGTCTTGTTTTTAATTCCCGGTGTGCCAATGATGAATTCTTTTTCAGATTTGATAGATGGTAACATCTTAAACGGAATTACTCGCGGAGTGAATGTTTTAATCATTGCATTTGCTATCGCACTTGGGCTTTTAATGGGATTGTTAATTTATAATTTCTAAATCATGGATGTCGTATTATTTTTAGAAAAAGGAATTTGGTTGGGAATTGCAGCCATTGGATTTGCTATTTTGTTCAACGTGCCTAGACGTGCGTTGCTTTCAATATTTATTATTGGAGCGCTTGGTGGCTTGACTAAATTTTTGATGTTAGAATATAAAATTGGTATTGTTTTGGCTGTGCTTTGTGGCGCTTCTTTAATTGGTTTTTTGAGCGTATTTGCGGCGCACAGACGAAATTGTCCTCCCATTACTTTTGCCATACCCGCTGTAATTCCTATGATACCAGGACTTTTTGCCTATAAAGCAATGATTGGAATTATAAAATTAACCTCTGAAAAAGACCCGGTAGCGTATTCAAAGATTTTCTTTGAAGCGGTTAATAATGGATTGACTACCTTTTTTGTATTGGTGGTATTAGCGACAGGTGTAGCCATTCCGTTATTGATTACAAGAAAAAATACTGTAAAAAGAATTAAAACCGAAGAGTAGTTGGGAGTGTTTTTTGGTAATAAAAAAGGACGGTGGAGTTACTAAACTTTTGCTAAAACAGTAGCTTTTTTCTGCTGAATTGTTTAAATTTACTACATAACTTAAAAATTTTGTAACGATGAAAGTACAAATCAACACCGACAAAAACATCGAAGGACACGAGAGAGTAGAAGCTTATTTTTCTGGTGAATTAGAAAAATCATTGGCTCGTTTCGAAGATAAAATTACCCGAATCGAAGTGCATTTTGGTGATGAAAATAGTAACAAATCGGGAGTAGATGATAAACGTTGCTTGATAGAAGTGCGTGCTGCTAACAGCCAACCTATTGCGGTTACAGAACATGCTAGTAGCATCGAAAAAGCATTTCACGGCGCATTAGATAAAATCAAACGCACCTTGACTTCTACTTTTGAAAAGCAAAAAGCATACTAATAAATCTTTAGCTTAGCGCTAGTTCCAAATAAAAGGGCAATGTCGAAAAACATTGCCCTTTTTTATGT
>JAGOFG010000119.1:2761-7686 GCA_017997335.1 Flavobacterium sp.
TTATGAAAACCACACTTTCTATTGGACTTCTTTTGGTAGTTGGACTTTTTACTGCTTCGGCTCAGTCTCCGCGTTCTGAAGAACAAAAAATTGCAGCTATTCTCGATGCTTGGCACAAAGCAGCAGCACAAGCACAATTTGACGCGTATTTTGGATTAATGACCAGTGATGCCATCTTTATTGGGACAGATGCTAAAGAAAATTGGAACAAAACCGCTTTTCAAGCTTTTGCAAAGCCTTATTTCGATAGAGGAAAAGCCTGGAATTTTACAGCTATAGAGCGCCATATTTTTTTGGATGCCAAGGGAAAAATCGCTTGGTTTGATGAATTGTTGAGTACACAAATGAAAATTTGTAGGGGTTCTGGTGTGTTAGAAAAAGTAGGGAAGGAATGGAAAATCAAACATTATGTGCTTTCTATGACGATTCCAAACGAAAACGTAGACGAAGTGGTAAAAATCAAAACGCCTATAGAAGATGGAGTTATGAAACAACTAACCACCAAAGAATAATCGGTTTTTTGTTAACTAAAGCGAGCCTTCGAATTTAATTGCTTATTTTTGCCCGAAATAGCAAAAAATACCGTGGGAAGTAAAAATAAATTAAAAAGGTTCAAAGAAAACGAAACATTCGATAATGTGTTTCAACCAACAAGAGAAGAAGTAGTAGGTGAGTTGTTTCCTTTGAAAGGAAAATGGAATACAGAATTTTTCAAAAATGACAATCCATTAGTTTTGGAATTGGGTTGCGGTAAAGGTGAATATTCGGTTGGTTTAGCAGAACGCTATCCTAATAAGAATTTTATTGGTATCGATATCAAAGGTGCTCGTTTTTGGAGAGGTGCCAAGACTGCGGTGGAAACAGGACTGCACAATGTGGCTTTCGTAAGAACCCAAATCGAATTAATCAATCACATTTTTGCCGAAAATGAAGTTGACGAAATTTGGATTACTTTTCCTGACCCACAAATCAAATACAAGAGAACCAAGCATCGTATGACGAACTCAGAGTTCCTGCAATTGTATAAAAAAATCTTGAAAAAAGAGGGTGTCGTTAATCTAAAAACCGATTCAGAATTTATGCACGGTTACACTTTAGGCCTTTTGCATGGTGAAGGACATGAGGTATTGTATGCGAATCATAACGTGTATAAAAACGAAGGAAGTCCTGAGGAGGTTACAGCGTTTCAAACGTTTTACGAAAAACAATATTTAGCCATCAACAAAGCGATTACTTTTATTCGTTTTAAAATAAAATCATAAACTAGATTTTTAATTAAATCTAGTTTTTTCTTCTTGATATGCAGATACTAGGTCTCTTTTTTCTCGGTTTTATTAGCGCTTTTGTTGGCATTTCGCCACCAGGACTGATTAATATGACTGCGGTAAAAGTGAACCTAAAAGAGGGGAAACGCACCGCTTTATGGTTTGTTTTTGGTGCTGTTATTATTATATTTTTTCAAACTTTTTTGGCGCTTTTATTTGCAAGAGTCATTGACAAAAGTCCTTCACTTATTCTATTACTAAGGGAAATTGGCTGTGTAATTTTTGCTTTGCTCACCATTTATTTTCTTTTTGTTGCCAAAAAGCCAAAACTCAAAGGAAGTAATATCAAAAAATACAGTAACAGTTCCCGTTTTTTTCTTGGAATGTTACTCTCCGCATTGAATTTCTTTCCCATTCCCTATTATGTTTTATTGGGAATTACCTTTGCCTCATACCAGTTATTTGCCTTTGATTTTTTTTCAATTTTAATTTTTGTTTTAGGTGTAGTATCAGGTGCCTTTGTTGTGTTTTATGGTTATGTAGTTTTCTTTACTAAAATTGAATCTAAAGCCGATTTTTTTATTCAAAATATGAATAAAATTATTGGAACAATTACTGGGTTAATAGCTGTTGTTACCTTTTTGAATATCTTGAAGCATTATGGTTTGTTATCTCTTTGAATAAAAAATGGAAGAAACCAATTTTTTTGAGCGAGTGTATGCTGTGGTAAGGCAAATTCCTTATGGCAAAGTCACTTCTTATGGCGCCATTGCCAAAGCACTAGGAACTGCGCGTTCCGCTCGAATGGTGGGTTGGGCTATGAATGCCTCACACCATCTAGAAGATGTTCCTGCACATAGAGTCGTGAACCGAAAAGGACTACTAACGGGCAAATTTCATTTTGATGGAACGAATGTAATGCAGCAGTTGTTAGAAAGTGAGGGAATTGTTGTAAAAAACAATCAAATTGTAGACTTTGAAGCTCATTTTTGGGAACCCGAGATGAATTGCTGATTTTCACAGCTTCTATGCCTTTTTTGAATTACTGCATTTGCCTATTTTTCTATCAATATTTTCAATTCATTCCTAATTGATTCCATAATTTTCCTATTATCTTTGCAATCCAAAATCAGTCTTATTAAAAGATTAGGGATTGAATAAATAATTTAATGATGAAACTAGATAGAAAAGAAATACTAAAGGCATTAGAAACAATTACTATTGCTGGAGAAGGAAAAAATATGGTGGAAAGCGGAGCTATCGCAAACGTAGTTACTTTTGGTGATGAAGTGGTGGTAGATTTAGTATTGCACACACCCGCTATGCATATTAAAAAACGTGCTGAAGACGATATCAAAAAAACGATTTTGGAAAAAGTTTCTGCCGAAGCTAAAATCAAAATTAATAGTAAAGTTGAGGTTCCAGACAAGCCAGAAGTTAAAGGGAAGGCGATACCAGGAATCAAAAATATTATAGCCGTTGCCTCAGGAAAAGGTGGAGTAGGAAAGTCTACAGTTACTGCAAACTTAGCCGTTTCTTTGGCTAAAATGGGATTTAGTGTTGGGGTGTTAGACGCCGATATCTACGGCCCTTCTATGCCAATTATGTTTGATGTAGAAAACGAAAAGCCAATTTCTATTGAAGTAGATGGAAAATCAAAAATGAAACCGATTGAAAGTTATGAGGTAAAAATGCTTTCGATAGGATTTTTTACTTCTCCAAGTCAAGCAGTAATCTGGAGAGGTCCAATGGCATCTAAAGCGTTGAACCAAATGATTTTTGATGCAAACTGGGGAGAATTGGATTTTATGTTGATTGATTTACCTCCAGGAACAGGAGATATTCATTTATCTATTATGCAGTCTTTGCCAGTAACCGGTGCTGTTGTAGTGAGTACCCCACAAGCAGTTGCTTTGGCAGATGCAAGAAAAGGAGTAGCGATGTTCTTATCTGATGCAATCAATGTTCCGGTTTTGGGAATTATCGAAAACATGGCTTATTTTACGCCAGAAGAACTTCCTGAGAATAGATACTATATCTTTGGTAAAGAAGGTGCTCGTAACTTAGCTACGGATTTAAATGTGCCTTTCTTAGGAGAAGTGCCAATCGTTCAATCTATCCGTGAAGCTGGAGATTACGGTCGTCCTGCTGCTTTACAAACCGGTTCAATTATTGGAACTGTATTCGAGAACATTACACGTAATGTGGTACAAGAAACAGTAAATAGAAATGAGAGTTTGCCTGCTACAGAAGCCATAAAAATAACTACAATGGCTGGTTGTTCAGCAGTAAAAAAATAATAATTAAAAATTCAACCTTCAGGAGTTTACTTTGAAGGTTGAATGATTAAATTCTAGACTATGACAACAGAAGAATTAACAGAAAATGTTATGAAAGCCTTAGATGAGATTAGACCTTTTCTAAAATCAGATGGAGGCGATATTACCTTAATTTCTATTGAGGATGAAAAACACGTCAAAGTAAGACTAGAAGGTGCTTGTACTAGTTGTAGTGTCAACCAGATGACTTTGCGAGCTGGGGTAGAAACTACAATCAAAAAATTTGCACCACAAATAGAAACGGTTGTCAATGTAATGTAATTGGACTGTTTTTTATTTCGTTCTTTTTTGTATTGATTTTATTGAAGTATGTTAGATTTTACATTAGAAAAGATAACGATATAGTGTTGTATTCTTATTGATTTATGGGTTTTGCGCTTGTTTTTTTTATTTTTTTATAAAAAAAGATGATAATAATTCAATTTTATTTTCTTTCTTTATTTAAAGAAAAAATTAAATTTGAAAGTAGTAACCTAAAACCTAATCAATTATGAAAAAACAGTACCTAATCTTAATCTTGTTATTGTCAATTTGTAAAAGCTACGGTCAAGAACTAATTCAAGAAGCTTATGTAAAAAGAGCTTACGTTGGTAGTGATGGAGAATGGCAAAACGCTTCGTTTTCAACGCCTGTTGCTATTTTTTCTAATAGACAAGGATATTTAAAAATCACAGGAGCTGAATTTTTGACCAAACTCAGTGGAGATAGAGCAAAGTTAGAAGAAAATACCGCCTACAATTCGGCTGAATTAACATCTCAAGCGTTAGCAAGCATCAAAAATGAGAAAAATGGTTTGGTAAGTAATACCTATAAAGGAAAATTAGTTTTTAAAACTATTGATGGAGTCTACACGCCAGACGTTTCTGTAGTATATACTATAAATCAAGCCGACATACTTCGTTTGAAAATAAGTAATAATAAAAATAGTAAAGAATATATTTTAGATCTCGAAATCAAATAAATAATTAAGGAATTTTAAATAATGGATGTTTTAATAAAGATTAAAGATAGAGAAGGGGTTGTTCACGAATTACAAGCGCCAACAGATATGGCAATGAACATTATGGAATTGTGCAAAGCCTATGAGTTGCCAGTTGAAGGAACTTGTGGTGGTATGGCCATGTGTGCTTCTTGCCAGTGTTATGTGCTCAATGATGTTGAATTACCACCTATGGGTGATGATGAAGAAGCCATGCTATCTGAAGCTTTTTATGTAAAATCCAATAGTCGTTTAGGTTGTCAAATTCCAATAACGGAAAGCCTTGAAGGCCTTGAGTTAGAATTGGCTCCAGAAAATTAATAGTTAAGCCCTGTCGATAAG
>JAGOFG010000022.1:0-3995 GCA_017997335.1 Flavobacterium sp.
TCTTTTTTGTCCCAGGCAATCAAATACCACCTTTGCTGTGACTCTTTGATGGCAATGGGTTTTACTTCTCGCTGTGTTATGTCGTCTATCCAATGTTTTTGATGAGTGAACTTTAGCATAACACCATTTTGAATAGCGTGGATAATGCCGTGAATGTTTTCGGTGCCCAATGATTTTCGTTTCTCTAAAAAAACACTTGGCGATAGTTTATTTCCCTCTTGTAGCGCGTGATGAATAGAAAAAACATCTATCATTCTTGTTACAGATTGATCTTCAATTTCATCTTCGTCAATGTAATAGGCTTTGTCTTTCCGGTTATATTCAATAGAAATCCCAAAAAGAGTCAGAATATCCTTTTTGTCACGTTCAAAAGTGCGTATGGAATATTCAAAAGGAGTGTCGATATCCTCATTTTCAAGTTTCCTGATTACATAAGCCTGTAATTCTGTAAAATTGCTGGAACGGCTTCTTAAACGGTCTATAACGTAGAGATACCTCTTAAAATAGATTAATTTTGACATATTGATTTTATTTATTTGTCAAAGATAAACCACTTCTCTGTCAAGATGTGTCGCCATGTTTTAAATTCACTTCCTTTTCTGAGCAAAAAAACGCTTCATTAAATCCGCCGCTTCTTCTGCCAAAACACCACGAACCACAGTGGTTTTGGGATGTAATTGAGTGCCCATTTTTTCATATCCACGGTGCGTATCACTAGCCCCAAAAACAATTTTAGTAATTTGACTCCAATAAAGAGCTCCAGCACACATTTGGCAAGGCTCCAACGTCACATACAATGTGCAATCTTTTAAATACTTTCCACCCAAGAAATTGGCCGCTGCGGTTATGGCTTGCATCTCTGCATGAGCCGTTACATCGTTGAGCAGCTCAGTCAAGTTGTGAGTTCGGGCAATGACTTTGTCAGCCACTACAATAACGGCTCCCACGGGAATTTCGCCTTTTTCAAAAGCCATTTCAGCTTCTTGCAAAGCTTTTTTCATAAAATATTCGTCGGTGAAAGGTTGTATCATAGTCTAGACCGAAAATTCGCAAATTAAATTCTTTGTAAAACAACTTTTTTATAGAATGTAAAAATACAATTTCAAATTGTACCTTTGCTTTATGTCAGATAATTTACTTTCAAACATAAATTCCCCCATCGATTTACGCTTACTCAATGAAGCGCAACTGCCTCTTTTGGCGCAAGAATTACGCGATTTTATTATCAATGTCGTAGCTGTAAAAGAAGGGCATCTTGGCGCTAGTCTCGGTGTAGTTGAATTGACTATTGCTCTGCATTATGTGTTTGATACTCCAAATGATTTATTAATTTGGGATGTAGGTCATCAAGCTTATGGACATAAAATTTTAACAGAAAGAAAAAATAGTTTTCATACCAATCGTCAGCTCAATGGTCTTTCGGGATTCCCAAAAAGAAGTGAGAGTATTTATGATGCCTTTGGCGTAGGTCACTCATCGACCTCAATTTCGGCAGCATTGGGAATGGCGATTGCTTCCAACTTAAAAGGGGATTTCGAAAAACAACATATTGCTGTAATTGGCGATGCTTCAATCGCTTCAGGAATGGCCTTTGAAGGACTCAATCACGCTGGTGTGACTGATGCGAATTTGTTGGTCATTTTAAACGATAATGCTATAGGAATCGACCCTAGTGTTGGTGCCTTAAAAGAGTATCTTACAGCTGTAAAAGAAGGTAAAAACCATCGTCAAAATAATATGATTAAATCCCTGAATTTTGATTATTCAGGGCCAATTGATGGGCATGATCTTGCTACAGTTATTAAAGAATTAAAACGCTTAAAAAATGTGAAAGGACCTAAATTCCTTCATGTTATTACCACCAAAGGTAAAGGACTACAACAAGCTGAAGAAAATCAGGTTCAGTACCACGCGCCTGGGAAATTTGACGCTATCACTGGAGATTTACTCCCAAAATCAGAAGCTAACTTGCCTCCAAAATACCAAGATGTTTTTGGTTTAACCTTGTTGGATTTAGCTAAAAATAATGATAAAATCATTGGAATAACACCCGCTATGCCATCTGGTAGTTCTTTAAAATTTATGATGGATGTGCTCCCAAAACGCGCTTTTGATGTGGGTATTGCTGAACAACATGCTGTTACATTAGCTGCTGGAATGGCGACTCAAGGGATGATAGTTTATTGTAATATCTATTCTACTTTTTTGCAAAGGGCTTATGATCAGCTTATTCATGATGTAGCGCTGCAAAAACTGCCTGTTGTTTTTTGTTTAGATAGAGCGGGATTGGTTGGCGAAGATGGCGCTACACATCATGGTGTTTTTGACTTAGCCTATTTGAGATGCATTCCAAATTTGATGATTTATGCCCCGTTGAATGAAATAGAGTTGCAGAATATCTTATATACGGTACAATTAGGAATCGACCAGCCCATAGCCATTCGTTATCCTAGAGGTAGAGGTGAATTTGTTGATTGGAAGTCGCCTTACAAAAAAATTATTATCGGAAAAGCAAATTGTCAAAATAAAGGCACAAAAATTGCTGTGCTTTCAACTGGGACTATTGGAAATAATGTAACAAAAGCAATTGAAGATTTAGACAATAAAACGTTTTTTGCTCATTATCATTTTGGCTTTGTAAAACCATTAGACGAAACATTGCTGCATACTATTTTTGAACAATTTGAAACGATAATTACGATAGAAGATGGAGTGGTAACAGGAGGTTTTGGTTCAGCCATACTTGAGTTTTCTGCTTTTCATAACTATCAGAAAACAATTAAAACACTAGGAATCCCGGATACTTTTATTGAACAAGCCACTATAAACGAATTACAATACGCATGTAAAATTGACGTTAAAAGCTTGAAGCAGTTTTTTTCAACCTTCAAAATCAGTTAATTTGCATTTATAAAACGCCAATAATGAAATTTTTATCAATACCACTTTTATTATTTTTCTTTAGTTTTTCTTTTCAAACTTTTGCACAAGAAACCACACCAATACCAGAAGCTACAAGCGATTCCATTATCCTATTGACTCCTACTGCTGGGCCTACTTTCCGTCCTTTTGTAATTCCAACGTCATTACCACCTATAAAAGCACCAACTATCAGAAAAACTTCTGTGAATACATTAGGAATATCAAACTGGATAAAAAAAAATAAACTAGGTTTTGATATCACTCAAATTGCTTTTGTAAACTGGAATGCAGGGGGTACAAGCTCTATTTCAGGATTAGTAAAAGGAAATTTTACGAGGGTCTATACCAGAGAAAATTATAAATGGCAAAATGAATTGATCTTTCGCTATGGTCTCAATAAACAAGACGGAATTGAATTGCGAAAAACAGATGATGCCGTCTTGATTAACTCCACCTTTGGTTACAGAAAAGACACTTTGACCAATTGGTATTATTCGGCAAAATTTAATTTTAATACGCAATTCACAGATGGTTATTCTTATCCAAATAAAGAAGTGGCTATTTCTAGAGCTTTTGCACCTGCATATGTATTTATAGGTTTGGGTGCTGAAAAGTTTGATAAAAAAAAGAATTACTCTTATTACATCTCTCCATTTACATCAAAAACGACTTTAGTTTTAGATCAAACATTAGCAAATCAGGGAGCTTTTGGAGTTGATGAAGCTATTTATGATACAAATGGAATTCTTGTAAAAAATGGTAAACGATCGAGATCAGAGTTGGGTTTTCTTTTTTCATACCAAATTAAAAAGGAAATTTTTAAAAACATCCATCTAGATAACAGATTGAGTTTGTACTCAGATTATATTAATAGATTCGGAAATGTTGACATAGACTGGAATCTTCAGTTAGAACTTGTAGTCAATAAATATGTCAAAGCTAATATTGGTTCGCAATTAATTTATGACGATGATATTAAATCTAAAAGAGAAGAAAATGGTGTTCAAATCACTGAGGGCCCGAAAGTACAATTAAAACAAGTTTTAGGAGTAGGTATTGTTTATGAGTTTTAA
>JAGOFG010000022.1:4095-23538 GCA_017997335.1 Flavobacterium sp.
TGGTTCGCAATTAATTTATGACGATGATATTAAATCTAAAAGAGAAGAAAATGGTGTTCAAATCACTGAGGGCCCGAAAGTACAATTAAAACAAGTTTTAGGAGTAGGTATTGTTTATGAGTTTTAATTTTTATTTTTTAGCCCCCTGTAAAGTTTCATAAAGTCGTAATGCATTCCCATCCGTCAGCATAGAGATATAATGACAGATGTGCAACAAACGTTCATAAAGATTTTCTTTTTCAAGATGGTGTTTTTCTGGAAGCATTTTTAAAATAAGTTGGTCGTAATTGGAAGCTTTACCTTCAAATTTATTATTAAAAGCAACAATAAATTTATCCAAAAGAGTTTGGATAATTTGATAGCCCACTAATTCTTTTTCAATCACTTCTCTGCTCTGATAAATATTCTTGATACTAATTTTGATGATATCATCCATTTGTGCTTTGTATTTGCTTTTATCCATTAACGCAAAAGGAAAATTACCAGCAAGAATGTTGTTTTCGTTTTCAATAAAGACTTTTACGGCATCATTTATTAAACTTCCTATTGCCAAGGCGCGCAAATAGCTAATTCTGTCTTCTTTGGTTTCTAATGTCTTGTATTTAGAAGAATCAATACTGTCTTTTACTAACTTAATTAAATATTCTAATGCAAAATCTTCCGAAATTAATCCCAAATTGATTCCATCTTCAAAATCAATAATTGTATAACAAATATCATCGGCAGCTTCGACCAAATACGCCAATGGATGTCTTTCGAAACCAATATCTGGATTGTTTTTGTTGGGAATCATTCCCATTTCTAAAGCTACTTCTTGAAAAAAATCTTTATCGGTTTGAAAGAAACCATATTTTTTATCAGCAATATTTTTGGTAGGCTTTTTTGGCAAACTCTCTTTTGGATATTTCATAAAAGCACCTAAAGTAGCAAATGATAATCGAATCCCTCCCTCGACTCCTGGACGAGAACTATTCAATACCGAAAAGCCATTAGCATTACCTTCAAAATCAACCAAATCTTGCCACTGCTTTGGACTCAATTGATTTTTGTATTGTTGCCCTTTTCCAATTGAAAAATACTCTCCAATAGCTTTTTCACCAGAATGTCCAAATGGGGGATTTCCAATGTCGTGAGCGAGAGAAGCCGCAGCAACAATGGCTCCAAAATCATTCATCTGATAGCCGTGAATATCTTGTAAGTAGGGATATTTTTCAATTATTTTTTTTCCAACTAATCGTCCTAAAGAACGTCCTACCACAGAAACCTCTAGACTATGCGTTAAACGGGTATGCACAAAATCGGTTTTAGACAATGGAATTACCTGAGTTTTGTCTTGCAAACTTCTAAAAGCAGACGAAAAAATGATGCGATCATAATCTACTTCAAACCCTAGACGAGTTTCATCTTGTTCGATTCGTAAACGCTTTCCTGTGTCGCCTTGACGTTTTAATGATAATAGTTGTTCCCAGTTCATTTTATTTTGCGCATGATTAGTTGTCAAATATACAAATACGATTGGTTTTATATTTCTATTCGGATAAATCCTGAGGATGATTTGCAATAGCGTCTTGAATCACATTATTTTTCACTGATTGTAGTAAATGGTTTTTTGCTTCAGCAAAAGTAATGTCGTACAAGCGTTCTATTTTTTGAAATTGTGGGGGATACTTTTGAAGTAAAGAATCATAATATGCATCCAAAACGGCAGCCTTGGGTGCAGTAAACTCGAGTTGTAATTCAAAGCGACGCACTAAGGCCTCGTCTATCATTTGGATTTGATTGGTTGCAGCAATTAAAACAGAGCGACTCGGAAAACTATCAATCAACTGAATAATGGAATTGACCACGCGTTTCATCTCTGTATTGTCTTTGTTGTCATAATCCCTAATTTGCCCTAAAGAATCGAACTCGTCAAAAAACAACACCGCACTTTCGTACTGTACTTCTTTAAATAAACCTTCTATATTTTTAGAGGTTTCTCCTAGTTTAGACGAAACAATTCTAGAAAGGTTGACAATAATGAGTTTTTTATCTAATTTTTTAGCAATGGCTTTGGCAGTCATCGTTTTTCCACAACCTGTTTTGCCATAAAGCAACATTTTATTGGCTACTGGTAAATCGTATTTTTCGAGTACTTTTCGAAATTGATACTCTTTCAAAAACTGATTAATTTGTTGTGAAACGGCTTCATTAAAGACAACATCTTCAAGGAGGACATTACTTCGGTCCGTGAAATATAATAAACTCAAAGGGATTGGAATGTTAAAAGGTTTAACTTATAAACCAAGTCTTTTTGACCAGTTTTTTGGAGAGCGAGAGGTGTGAAAAACAGCAATAACTATAATCTTATTATCATTGTATGTATAATGAATTCCATAAGGAAATCTTGAAATAAATCGGATTTTAATATCTTTATATTTCTTTTGAAAAGCTTCTGGGTTTCTCAAAATTGCATCAATTCCTGCTTCAAGACACAATTCAAAATCATAAGAAAGACCTGTTCTTTGTTCTTCATACCATAAAACAGCGGCCTCAATATCAAATAATGCTTCTTTTGTAAATTGAATATCACGCATTATCTAATCGTTTTCAAATGCGCTTTTATGGCCTCCCATGAATACAATTCAGATTTGCCATCTTCTAAATTTCGAAGTCGTATATCCAACTCTTTTTGTATTTCATCAGAGATTTCTAATTCGTTTTTAGCAATACTATCCCATAATTGTTCTGCGAAAACAATTTTTTCAGCATTACTATATTTTGAAAAATCCTTAATCTCCATGATTAGCTATTTTTTATGATAACAAATTTAAGCAAATAAATGAATGTTTGTAAGGATGGGTATTATTTTAAGAATTTTTGAAAAAAAAGAGGTTGCCATTTTAGACAACCTCTTTAACTTAATTAAGACCCACACATTTCGCAGTCATCTGGTCCTGCGTTTTTAGCCAATTCAATCATGGCTCTGTATTCTTCAGGAGTCATTTCTACTGTTTCGATTTCAACCGCTTCAAGGGGTCTTGCTTTTGGTTTACTTTCTGGAATTGCCTCTTCTTTTTTGTCATTATTTAACGTGAACTTAATAGCATCTACTGCTGCTTTGGTTCTCAAATAGTACATTCCTGTTTTTAATCCTGATTGCCAAGCATAGAAATGCATAGAAGTTAATTTTGAGTAATTAGCATCTTGCATGAACAAGTTCAGTGATTGTGATTGGTCAATAAAATAACCTCTTTGACGAGACATATCAATAATGTCTTTCATAGACATTTCCCAAACGGTTTTGTACAATTCTTTTAAATCTTGAGGAATGGTATCGATGTTTTGAACAGAACCATTATTTCTCATGATTTCTTGTTTCAACGTTTCATTCCATAAACCACGTTCTACAAGGTCATGTAGTAAATGTTTGTTAACAACGATGAACTCTCCAGAAAGTACACGTCTTGTGTAAATATTAGAGGTGTATGGTTCAAATGCTTCGTTATTTCCTAGAATTTGTGAAGTGGATGCTGTTGGCATAGGCGCAACCAATAGTGAATTTCTAACACCATGTTGCATAACTTCTTTTCTTAAAGACGCCCAATCCCATCTTCCAGATAATTCTTGGTCTTTCAATCCCCAAAGATTGTGTTGGAACTCTCCTTGAGAAATTGGAGAACCTTCAAAGGTTGAATAAGGACCTTCTTCTTTAGCCATTTCCATAGAAGCGGTAACAGCTGCAAAGTATAGTGTTTCAAAAATTTCTTGATTCAATTTCTTTGCTTCATCGCTTGTAAAAGGCATTCTAAGTAAGATAAAAGCATCTGCTAATCCTTGTACTCCCAATCCAACTGGACGGTGGCGCATATTTGAATTTTGAGCTTCTTTTACAGGATAGTAATTTCTGTCGATTACTTTATTTAAATTTCTGGTTACACGTTTGGTTACTTTAAACATTAATTCATGATTGAATTTTCCGTTTTCAACAAACATTGGTAACGAAATAGAAGCAAGGTTACATACCGCAATTTCATCTTTTGAAGTGTACTCCATGATTTCGGTACACAAGTTAGAGGAACGAATCGTACCAAGATTTTTTTGATTCGATTTGCGATTTGCAGCATCTTTATAGAGCATATAAGGTGTTCCTGTCTCGATTTGAGATTCAAGAATTTTCTCCCATAATTCGCGAGCTTTTATCGTTTTTCTTCCTTTACCACGATTTTCATAATCAGTATACATGGTTTCGAACTCTTCTCCGTATACATCATACAAACCTGGGCATTCATTTGGACACATTAAAGTCCAATTTCCATCTTCTTGTACACGTTTCATGAATAAATCTGAAGTCCACATTGCAAAGAATAAATCTCTAGCACGCATTTCTTCTTTTCCTGTGTTTTTCTTTAAATCCAAAAATTCAAAGATGTCAGCATGCCAAGTTTCGATATAAATTGCAAAACTTCCTTTACGTTTTCCTCCACCTTGGTCTACATAACGAGCAGTATCGTTGAATACACGCAACATAGGAACAATTCCGTTTGATGTTCCGTTGGTGCCTCTGATATAAGAACCAGTGGCTCTTACATTGTGAATAGAAAGTCCAATTCCTCCAGCAGATTGGGAAATTTTAGCCGTTTGTTTCAACGTATCATAAATTCCATCAATACTGTCGTCTTGCATTGCCAAAAGGAAGCAAGAAGACATTTGTGGTTTTGGTGTTCCGGCATTAAATAAAGTTGGCGTAGCGTGCGTAAAGAATTTTTTAGACATTAAGTCGTAGGTTTCAATAACCGATTCTAAATCGTTCAAATGAATGCCGACAGCCACGCGCATTAACATGTGTTGTGGACGCTCTACGATTTTGCCATTGATTTTTAATAAATAAGAACGCTCTAAAGTTTTAAAACCAAAATAGTCATAATTAAAATCACGGTTATAAATGATATGTGAATTTAAGAATTCGGCATTTTCCATGATTACTTTATGAACTTCATCAGAAAGTAGTGGAGCTTCTTGTCCGTTTCTAGGATTCACATAGTGATACATTTCATTCATCGTTTCAGAGAACGATTTATTAGTGTTTTTATGTAAATTAGAAATAGCAATACGAGCAGCTAGTTGAGCATAATCAGGATGCGCAATAGTCATAGATGCAGCTGTTTCGGCTGCTAAGTTGTCTAATTCAGAAGTAGATACACCATCATAAAGGCCTTCGATTACTCTCATAGCCACTTTTACAGCATCTACTAAATCATTCAGACCATAGCATAGTTTTTTAATTCTATCTGTGATTTTGTCGAACATTACCGGCTCTTTATGGCCATCTCTTTTTACTACGTACATAAGTTTTGGTTTTAAAAAACAGCAAATCCCTTTGCTATTTTAGGGTATTTGTAATAATTGAATTGGGAAACTAATCCCTAGAATGTATTGATTCGTTAGAGGCAAATGATTCCTTATCACCATAAAAATCTGTGCCCAATTGAAGGACAAAATTTAATAGGTAATAAAAAGAACTAGTTACTTCTAATTACTAAACGATACTACTTAACTTTTTTAAAAATCAGCGTCGAATGAAATCTTCTGCGCGTCACTATCTGTGTTCATTACGCCCGCTTTCTGATATTCTGCTACTTTTTTCTCAAAGAAATTGGTTTTTCCTTGTAATGAAATCATGTCCATGAAATCAAAAGGATTTGTGGTATTGTATTCTCTTTCGCAACCTAACTCAACCAACAAACGGTCGGTTACGAATTCTAAATATTGCGTCATTAATCCTGCATTCATTCCAATCAAACTTACCGGAAGTGATTCAGTGATAAACTCTCTTTCAATATTTAATGCGTCAACTAAAATTTCTCTTATTCGCTCTTTAGGAACTTTATTAATCAAATGATGATTGTGTAAATGTACCGCGAAATCACAGTGAACTCCTTCATCACGAGAAATCAACTCGTTAGAAAAAGTCAATCCTGGCATTAAGCCACGTTTTTTTAACCAAAAAATAGAACAAAAACTTCCTGAAAAGAAAATCCCTTCAACAGCGGCAAAAGCAATCAATCGCTCTGCAAATGAATCAGATTCAATCCATTTTAACGCCCAATCAGCTTTTTTCTTGATGGCAGGAAATACTTCAATAGCGGTAAATAACTCGTTTTTCTCTGATTCATCTTTTACATAAGTATCAATCAATAAAGAGTAGGTTTCGCTATGAATGTTTTCCATCATAATTTGAAAACCATAGAAAAATTTAGCTTCTGCATATTGTACTTCGTTTACAAAGTTTTCAGCTAGATTTTCATTTACAATTCCATCAGAAGCAGCAAAAAAAGCTAAAATGTGTTTGATAAAGTATTTTTCATCCTCATTTAGCCTGTTGTTCCAATCATTAAGGTCTTGTGATAAGTCAATTTCTTCCGCAGTCCAAAAACTAGCTTCCATTTTCTTATACCATTCCCAAATATCATGATGCTTGATAGGAAAAATCACGAAACGATTTTTATTTTCTTGTAAAATTGGTTCTAATTGTGACATTTTTATTGTTTCTTTTTTTTTGATTTTTTAAGAGAATTTTAATCCATCTGGGGATTACAAAGATTGTGAAATATTGTGTGTTTAAAAAGTCAAACTTATTCACAATCGCCCCTAGTTTTTAACAAAGGGTCATTTTCAAAATAATAAACTACGAATTTTTAACTCGTTGATTTGTAGTTGTTTGTAAGATAAAATTTAGCTAAAGTGCCGTAAAATATAGGATTTTTAAACTGCTGTGCAAGTGAAAAATGATATTTTTTAGATTTATTTTTTTAAATCATTTGCTACTTTTTCGAGCTCCATATACCAGTCTTCTCCAAACCTTCTAATGAGTGCTTCTTTAACAAATTTATAGACCGGAACTTCTAATTCTTTCCCAAGTGAACAGGCATCGTCACAAATATCCCATTTGTCGTAATTGACGGCAGCGAAATCACTAAAATCTTTCACTCTTATAGGGTACAAATGGCAAGACACTGGTTTTTTCCAGTCAACTATTCCTTGGTTGTAGGCTTGTTCGATACCGCAAAGTGCTGTTACGCCATCAAAAATAACATAAGCACAATCTTTATTGTCGATTAATGGTGTTTCTAAATCGCCATCCGTTCCTTTTATCCAGGTGCCTTGGGTTTCTATTGCTTCGATTCCTTGTTTGCGTAAAAAAGGTTTTACTTTAGGATAGATGGTTTCAAGTATTTTAGTTTCCTCAAGACTTAAAGGTGCACCGGCATCACCGTCAACACAACAAGCGCCTTTGCAAGCAGATAAATTACATACAAATTCTTTTTCGAGTATATCTTCGGATACGATGGTTTTTCCTAATTGAAACATGGATATGTGCTACTTTTAATTTTGCTGCAAAGTTAGTCAATCTTGTGGAGTCTATTAAAGTTTGCAACTTCTTTAACGATTGTAATCAATAAAAAAGAGGAAAGGTTCAGCTATTAGGTTACTATTGATAACTATCAAATCTGGAGAAAATAAATGAACTTGGCTTATTTTTTTGCAAAAAAGTATTAAAAAACCTCGATTTATTGTGACAAACTATTAAAAATCTGCTCAATGTTTTACCTTTGCCAACAAAAAAAAGTATGTTAGAATTCAACTTAAGAGAAGTAGCAACTGTAGGAATGGTACTATTTGCAGTTATTGATATTGTGGGTTCGATTCCAATTATCATTAATCTTAGAGCCAAACACGGACATATTGAGTCTGAAAAAGCTTCACTTGTTGCGGGCTTAATAATGATTGTTTTTCTTTTTATTGGTAAAGAATTTTTGAGCCTAATTGGAATAGATGTTCACTCATTTGCTGTTGCGGGTTCATTTGTATTATTCTTTTTGGCATTAGAAATGATTCTTGGCATACATCTTTATAGAGATGAAGAAGCGAATTCTGCTTCTATTGTCCCGATTGCTTTTCCTTTAATTGCTGGTGCAGGAACGATGACGACATTGTTGTCTCTTCGTTCTCAATTTCATACTATCAACATTTTGATTGGAATTATTTTAAACATTATTTTGGTTTATATTGTTTTGAAATCTTCAGGTAAAATCGAAAAAATGTTGGGAAAAAACGGACTTGGCGTAGTGCGAAAAACTTTTGGCGTAGTGCTTTTAGCTATTGCTGTTAAATTATTTGCTGCTAATGTTAAAGGTTTGTTTGCCTAAAGTAAAATTTTATAAATTTACCCCCTTGAATAGTTTTAATGCCTTTTGATTGTGTCAAAAGTTACAAGGCATTAAAAAATTAATTGATGAATACCATGAAAATCTTTACTACTGTTTTAATTTTCTTAGCTGTTGCTTTAATCGTATTTAATGTTACTTTATTAGATTTTTCAGAACCCTTCACGGGCAATAGCGGTGTTGCGCTTATTGGAGTTGGAGCTTCATTTTGTGCGATTTTAATTCTTCTTATTTTTAGAATTTCTAAAAAGATTGAAGAAAAAATGAACGACAACGTATAGATGTTCGATGTTCTAATTATTGGAGGTGGTGTTTCTGGGATGTCTTGTGCTTTAGTATTAGGTTCAGCTCAAAAGAAACCTTTTATGTCAACTAAGAAAATTGGTATTTTCACTCATCAAAAATCCTCTTCTTTACAAGAAGCCTTGTTTAATAATGCTTATGGAATTCCACCTGGAACTTTAGGCAGTGAATTATTAAAGCAAAGCAACTTACATTTAGCAACTGTTTATCCGCACATTACTCAGATTCCTGAAGAAAAAGTATTGAAAATTGAGGGCAACTACCCTGAATTTAAAGTATTGACTAATAAGAATTCTTATACAACCCGAAATCTTGTTGTAGGTATCGGTTCTGCAAACACGTTTGCTATTGAAGGTTTGATGCACTATGTCGAGCCTCATAAAAAAGCATTGCCCGAAAAGCAACGCATACAATTGCGAAACACAGACCACAAAGTTGCGGAAGGGATTTATGTTATTGGTACACTAGCGGGTTGGAGAAGTCAATTGGCAATCGCGGCAGGAAGTGGTGCAGCAGTAGCAACTGATATTTTGACTTTGTGGAATGATAATATACCAACACACGCACACGATAGCATTCGTTAGTTGTACATTCTAAATGATAGATTGTCTCTTGGTTTAAAGAATACATATAAAAAAGCATTCGTTTATGGCGAATGCTTTTTAGTTTAAGAATTTTTCTACCTATGACTTAGTATTTACCACTTTATAGGTTTTCCCATCGGCAACGCCTTCAATTACTTGAGTTAACGACGTTGGGTTTTGAACGCTTTTGTCAAAAGTTACCGTTGCTAATTTTTTATCAAAATCAACTGTTGCTTTCTCAACTCCTTCTGATTCTGCTAATTTTTTTTCGATGGTTTTTGCGCAACCTACTGCACAAGTCATTCCTTCAATTGCAAAACTTGCGGTTTGTACATTAGCAGCAGCAATTGGTTTTTTAACTGCTGGAGCTTCAGTAGTAGCGGCTTCTGGTTTAGCTGTTTCTGTTTCTTTTTTGCAACTTATCATAACGATACTTGCAATTGCAATAGCTATAATCGTTTTTTTACTATTCATTGGTATTGATTTAGATGAGTTTAAAATGTATTTTGGGTCAAAATTAATCAAAAAAACACCTAGATATTCCCAAAATAATTACAATTTTGAACCAAAATAAATTAGATGATGTCAAAACAAATCAAATGGGGTTATTTACTGCTTTTGTCGCTTATATGGGGTAGCTCTTTCATATTAATTAAAAAAGGATTGGTAGGCTTAACGGCTTTTCAGTTGGGGTCGTTGCGTATTATTTTTGCAGCGCTGTTTTTGTTAGTGATTGGTTTTAGAAGTTTGGTGAAAATTCCGCATCATCAGTGGAAGTATATTGCTTTGACTTCTTTGTTTGGCACTTTTATTCCTGCGTATTTGTTTGCTATTGCGCAAACGCAAATAGATAGTTCCATAAGTTCTATTCTCAATTCCTTAACGCCTTTGAACACTTTGTTGATTGGAGTGCTTTTCTTTAGATTGGATTTTAGACGCAATCAAATTTTTGGAGTATTGATTGGTTTAGTGGGTAGTGCATTGTTGATTTGGAATGGCGCGGTGCATCATCCTAATCAAAATTATTATTATGCTTTTTTAGTGTTGATTGCTTCAATTTGCTATGCTACAAATGTTAATTTGATTAAAAAATATTTATCGGATTTGCCTCCGTTGAGTATTACAACGGGTAATTTTTTGGTTTTGCTTTTTCCAGCATTGGCGGTGTTATACAGTACTGATTTTTTCGCTATGACTTATGGGGCGGAAGTTCAAGAATCGGTGTTGTATATTTTGATTTTGGGAGTGTTGGGAACGGGAATTGCCAATATCATTTTCTTTAAACTCATTCAGATTTCGTCGCCTGTTTTTGCGACTTCGGTTACATATTTGATTCCAGTGGTAGCTTTCTTTTGGGGAATGTTAGACCAAGAGTTGTTAACGCCTGTGCAGCTTTTTGGCGCCTTTATTGTTTTGGTTGGGGTGTATTTATCGGCCAGAAAATAAGTGTTTTGTAACGGGTTTGCGTGAGGGATTACTTCACTATATGTTAATTTTCATAGGAGTTCAGTGAATTTCATTTGAAGCTAGTTACCAAAGTAACGCGTATAGCCCGACCGCAGTTGCCAAAAGAGGCGTATAGCCCGCTAGTCATATGCCTCTTTTGGTAAATGGGGTCACGCCCAAAATAGTATATAAGAAAAAAGACTGCCGATGAAAGCAGTCTTTTTGTTTTAATTTAAGTTGTGATTATTGAAAATCGGCATCGGTTACGCCTTCGTTGATTTTTATATCAGACATTTTGATGTCTAATTCAAAACCTACATTTTGGATGATGTTGAAAGGAACTTTTACGCCTTTTACGTCTCTGTAATCGCCATAATTGGTGGTTTGCGTCATACTTTGACCTCCTTGCTCTAGAACTTTTGATTCGGCTACTTTTAGACCTGTTGTCGTGTCGTAGAAGTAAGTTGTTTTGCCGTCTTTGATTCCGTAAGCGTCTTTACCATTGATGGTTTCGATGCCTGAAAGGGTGATGTCTGCTTTTTTTAACAACGTTGTTTCAACAAATGTCGTTGCACTAGCTTTCATAGCATCTAAGTCTTTGCCAGTAAAATCTCTGCGTTGTCCTTGTTGAATGGCGTAGGCTCCTTTTTCGTTTACTACTTGTTTCATTAAGCTCATAGCTCCCATTGCTAATTCTACCATCATCTTTCCTTTGTTGTCAATTTTTGAAGTAAAGCTTAATGGAGAAGGTGCTTGTGGAATGGTTGTAGAACCCGTCATAGCAATTGTTTTTACGGTAGCTACAGCCTTGTCTCCACCAATAGCTTTGATGTAGTTTTCTAAAACACTTTTGGCGGTAACTCCAGCTGGAATTTCTTTTTTGGTTACTGGTTTTTCTACTGGATTGCCGTATTTGTCAAAAAAGTATAATGGTAATTTTAGTTTTTCTAAACCAGGTGTTATCTCACTTGCTTTTCCAACGATTACAATTCGGGTGTTGTCTAATAAGAAGTATTTATTAGCCACGCGTAGAATATCATCAGGTGTTACGGCATTGATGGTTTGAATGTATTTTTCGTAAAAATCGGCAGACAATTGTTCTGTTTCGATGTTTAAGGCATAGCGTGCCACGGCTTGTGGTTTTTGTACATTCATTACAAAACGACCAATATAACCTGCTTTTACGTTTTTCAAGACTTCGGCATCTACTTTCTCGGTTCTGATTTTTTTGATTTCTTTGATGAATTCTACCACAGCACTATCGGTAACTGCATTACGAACAGCAGAATTAGCTACAAATTTGGTTACATATTTTCCGCTTCCAATTTCAGAACGTGCGCCATAAGTCCAAGCGTGTTTTTCTCTCAAATTCATATTCAAATACGAATTGAAATCACCACCCAAAATTTGATTAGCAATCACTGCTGGGAAAAAATCTGGGTCATTCATTTTTAGATTCAAGGTGTTGACCAACGAAATTTCGGATTGTACTGCATTTGGTACATCTACTACGTTGATTTGCAATTTGTCTACGTTTGGATTAGCGGTATAGTTTTCTTTGGTAATGGTTTTTTTCTCCCAAGCGCCAAATAGTTTTTCAACAGCAGCTTTGGTTTCTTTGAATTTTACGTCTCCAATGATTACCAAATAAGCGTTTTCTGGTACAAAACGAGTAGCGTAGTTGCTTTGAACATCAGCCAGCGTTACGTTTTTTAACGTTTCTTCTGAAACGTATTCACCAGAAGGATGGTTTTTGCCAAAAGCAAGTACATCAACAACTCGGCTAGAAATTGCGGCTACACTTTTCTCATTGGCTTTTAATCCTTCAATCATTTTCGCTTTGTCTTTGTCGAATTCTTCTTGTGTGAAAAGAGGAAACAAAGCGCCTTCAGCTAACAATTCTAAAACACGTCCAGAATATTTAGATAGTGCGCTTGCGGAAGCTCCTTGCGAAGAGAAGTTGATGTTGGCACCTAAGAAATCAATTTCTTCATTGAATACATCTTTTGGAGTTTTTTGACTTCCGTTACCAACCAAACTGCTGGTCAAATCATCTACTCCTTTTTTGTTGCCTTCGGCAAAAGGAGGGTTGTCTAAAGTTAGATTAAAAGAAACGCGTGGAAGTTTGTGGTTTTCTACGACCATCACTTTTAGTCCATTTTTTAGGACAAAGCTTTGTGGCTTCTTGATTTGAACCATAGGAGAAGCTCCTGGTTTGGGTTGTGGTCTGTTTTGCGCTTGCATAATTCCTGTTACTAAGAATAGGGTTAAGAGGATGCTTATATTTTTCATATATGTAAAATTTATTTTTTTTCGGTCATATATGGTATCGCCTTTTGTTTAATTGGTGTTTGTTTGCAACAAACCTGTTGTTAGTGGCGATTTCATAATGTTCATATCTTGTTATTTTGCCTTTTCTGCTGCTGGTACGTAATCTAAAACTAATCGTTGATTTGGGTTTAAGTACTTTTTGGCAACGTCTCTAATTTCTTCTCTTGTGATAGAGTGAATCATTTCTATTTCTGTATTGATTAGGTTGATGTCGCCATACAATAAATAATAGCTAGCCAAATTTTCAGCAATTCCCTCAATAGAAGCATTAGAACTCACAAAATTGTTATCGAACTTGTTTTGCAGTTTTTGGTAATCTTTCTCGGAAATTAATTCGGTTTGCAATTTTGTTATTTCTTCATCAATTTCTTTCAAGATATCTGTTGGGGAATTTTGTCCCATTGGTAAGCCATACAAAATGTACATTCCGTAATCTTCTTGACTGTTGCTAAAAGCACCTACTTGTAATGCGATTTTATTGTCGTCAACAATTTTCTTGTACAATTTAGAGCTTTTACCATCGCTTAAATAAGAAGAAATAAGGTCTAAAACGCGTGCATCTCTAGTTTTCATTGAAGGCGTTCTATAAGCAGCAACAATAGCAGGAATTTGAATGTTGTTGTCTTCAAATCTAGCTTTTATGGTTTCTGTAATAGGTTCTTCGATGAATTGTTCTCTTTTAATCGGAGCTCCTTTAGGAATTGTTCCAAAATACTGTGCAATCCATTTTTTGGCTTGGTCTTTTTTGAAATCGCCAGCTACTACCAAAACAGCATTGTTTGGGATGTAAAATTTTTTGTTGAACGCTTGAAATTCTTCTAAAGTGGCAGCGTCTAAATGTTCCATAGAACCGATCGTTGCCCAACGGTAAGGGTGTTTTTTGAATAGGTTTTCTTTTACTACCGCTTGAAATCTTCCATAAGGTTGGTTGTCCATTCGGGTTCTTTTTTCCTCTTTCACTACCTCGTTTTGTGTGTCTACACCAATTTTGTTGATTACTGGGTGCAATAATCTTTCGGATTCCATCCAAAGGGCTAGTTCTAAATTATTAGAAGGAAAAACTTCGTAATAATAGGTTCTGTCATCTGAAGTATTAGCGTTGTTCACACCTCCGTTGGCAGTTACAATCTTGAACCATTCCCCACGTTTGATGTTTTCGGTTCCTTCAAATAACAAATGCTCAAAAAAGTGAGCAAAACCAGTACGGTCTGGTCTTTCGTCTTTAGAACCTACATGGTACATTACTGAAGTGATTGCTACAGGAGCAGACGGGTCTTGGTGTAAAATGACATGCATTCCATTGTCTAAGTCGTACTCTTCAAACGCTACTTTTTGAGCCGAGGCAACGCCTCCAAGCATCAATACGCTACTCAAAGCCATTATTGTTTTTTTCATAAAGATTATTAAAATTTTGTTGTTGCATTAGTTTAGGTTTCATAAAATATGTTACATCAAATGTACTTTATTTTAAGTGTTCTTGTAAATATAATCTTGTTTTTGCATGATTTTAACATTAGTTCAAACAGTGTAAATGACCTAAAAATCAGCGAGTAATAGGGTTGTGAATATTTTTTAGACATTAGATTGCAGGATTAATTTTTAGTTGTATATTTGCAACCTTAAAAATCAATAAATCAATTTGGTATGTATGCAATCGTAGAGATAGCAGGGCAACAATTTAAAGTAAGCAAAGACTTAAAGGTTTATGTTCACCGTTTGGCTAATGAAGAAGGTTCAAAAGTTTCTTTTGACAAAGTTCTTTTATTAGACGATAATGGAAATGTAACTTTAGGCGCCCCAGCTATAGAAGGTGCTTCAGTAGAAGCTAAAGTGTTACAACACTTAAAAGGAGATAAAGTTATCGTTTTCAAAAAGAAAAGAAGAAAAGGATACAAAAAAAGAAATGGTCACAGACAATATCTTACTCAAATTGTAATTGAAGGTATTACTGCAGGTGGAACAGCTAAAAAAGCAGCTCCAAAAAAAGCAGCTGTTGAAGCTACAACTGAAGAAGCGCCAGCTCCTAAAGTAAAAAAAGCTCCAAAAGCTAAAAAAGAAGATACAAAAGAATAATAACAATATTAAAACCAATACGTCATGGCTCACAAGAAAGGTGTCGGTAGTTCTAAGAATGGTAGAGAATCAGAATCAAAACGTTTAGGCGTTAAGATTTTTGGTGGTCAAGCTGCTATTGCTGGGAACATCATCGTAAGACAAAGAGGTTCTAAACACAATCCAGGTGCTAATGTTTACATTAGTAAAGACCATACTTTACACGCTAAAGTTGATGGAGTTGTGAAGTTCCAAAAGAAAAAAGATAATAAATCATACGTTTCTGTACTTCCATTTGAAGCATAAGAAATACGATTATAATTATTACAAAGCCTGTCAATCAAGAATTGACAGGCTTTTCTTTTTTTATGATGGATTGAATATTAATCCGATGCTAAAGAACAATTTTAGCTTATTATTGTTTACCCAGGAGGTGTCAAAAATGATAGGTCCTAAAAAGGTGTTGTACGAAATAGTTGCGCCACTAGACAGTAACATGCTTGTGGCATCTTGATCTTGCCATTTTCCTTTTGGTGCATAAAAATTTCTCTTGAAATCATTGAAGTCTTGAAAGCCGACAGCAGCAACATCAATATGTGGGATTAAATAGATTTTGGAGGCAAGATTAGTTTGTAAACTTAGGTTTACTTTTATGAATTGACTAACATTGAGTTCGTTTTCTTGTAAACCTGCAAATCTTACGCTGTTTTTCAAAGGATTTGGTGTGTAGCCTCCAATGAAGTATTTAGACGCATACCCAAACTGAGCGGTAGAAATTTGATTAGATTGTATTTTATCTTCAAACAATAGCCCCGCACTAGCTTCCATAATAAGTACTTTGTTCTTAATAGGAATTCTGTTTTCGTAGTTTAAATTGATTTTTGTAAAGGGATTGAGGTTGCCGCTATAGTTTTGAGCACTATTGTTGGCGTAGTTTATGTCAACATCTTGACGAATCGAACGAGATAAGGCTATCTGTAGTTTGTTACCTGTTGAGGCAAAAAATACTTTGTTTAAATTATCTGTATGATAATGAACATCCATTTCTATTTGGTTAAGATAGTAGCTTCTCAATGTGAAAATAGTATTAAAGCTAGGGTCTGTTTTTGGGCGCAAATGGGTATAATGGTAGTTGAGTCCGAAGCCAAAATAGTTTTTTAAAGAATTGATGTTTCTATTGATTTGGTTCTCAAAATGAAAGGCATTGAATTGGAGATTGTCTGCTTTTTTACGTTGTATAAAAACATCTTGAGTAAGCCGCTGAGCATAAGCTTCTGAGCGCCACCACCAATTTTTTTCTTGACCAAATATTTTTTGGTATTGCAATCTTATTCTAGGTTGTTGCGCAATATCACCAGTAACTAAAATTCGGGACGACTCTCCTAATAAATTTCTTCCAGTATAATTTATGATGGCGCCAAAACCTCTAAAAGTGTCAAAATGTAGCGAGGCTTTCATTTGGCTTTTGTAATATTCAGAGGCGTTGAGTTGTAGATGGGTTTTGTTGTCTTTCGAAAAAGTGGTGTAATTGATTTGATTGAATAGATTAGTTCCCATTGCTTTTCTAATTCCTTCGGCAATGTCTTCAATAGTATATTTGTTGTTTGTTTCTAAATCCGCACGTTTTTTAACTAATTCTAAATTGGCTCTGCTAAAGTTATTATAGATAATAGTATCCAAAACAAACCCTCGGTCGATTATCGGTAGTTGTGGTTTTGTCGTAGGGAAAGCTTTTAGTTTTTCGGCTAATGCAACCAAGGCTGGAATGTTTTGGTTTGTAGCAATTTTACCTTCTTTGTAAATTTCTTTACTCGCGTTGAAATCGCCAGTAGAATAAGTTAAATTAGGATAATGGCTAAATAATATATCGCAGAGTTTTTTGTTTTTTTCATTCTTTAAATTACTTGTTAACATAGTCGATTGAAAAATAAGCGTCGAAAGATTTTCGAGTTTTTCAATGGTTACTTTATCGTCTCCCACATCACTCCCAATGATAATGTCTGCGCCCATATTTTTGGCAATATCTGTGGGGAAATTGTCTAACATTCCGCCATCTACCAAAATGGTGTTTTGGTATGGAACTGGTTTGAATACACCAGGAATAGACATACTAGCCCTCATTGCTAAGCCAATGGAGCCTTCGCCAAGAATGACTGTTTTTCCATTCAAAATATCAGTAGCTACCGCTCGATATGGAATCGGTAATTTGTCGAAATTAGAAACGTTATAGGCGGGATAAGTGATTAGCGAAATGAATTCTCTAAGATTTTGGTCATTTAATAAGGAGGATTTAATGACAGGTTTGTAATTTTTCACATCGATGTCTATTAAATAGCGACTAAATTCGCCCATTTCCTCTACGCTAACGTTGTTTAGGGAAACCTTCCCGCCTAACAATTCGTCCCAACGAGCACTATTAGCAATTTTGGCAATACTGTCTCCAGAATAGCCTATAGCATATAGTCCTCCCACAACACTTCCCATACTCGTTCCTATAACTAAATCAGGAACGATGCCCAACGAATCGAGGGCTTGAATCACTGGAATATGGGCAATTCCTTTGGCTCCGCCGCCACTAAGCACTAAAGCTACTTTAGGTTTTGTGCTTTGAGCTCTAAGTTGGTAGCAGTTCATATGGAAAAACAAAATAATTGTTATACCTAGAAGATTAATCCTTTTTTTTTGAATAGTATATTTAAACTTAGAAATGGTATTCATAGGTAGTATGGTTTTGTGCTTTTAATTTATTCTTAAATATATTGTCTTAATTAAAATTACGCTTTTTAATCTGATATTTAATGGATTAAGGTTCTATTTAGTAATAATTAATTTGGTTTTAAATTTTTGTTAAACCAATAGAAGAAAGCTATTTTTTTTATTAAAAATTAAGGATGTTTAAAAATTAAAAGTAAAATTGATGTAATTTTAAGCAGTTTTAAATTGAATTTTTGTAAAAAATGAAAAAAGTAATACATAAAAAATTAAACGAACTAAAGGCTACTGCTATTTGTGGAAATGATATTAGTTCTTCTTGTCTTTATGTTTCGGCATTGACAATAATGTATGCAGGTCAATTTGCATGGATTTCGTTACTTGTTGTTGCGTTAGTTCTTTACTTATTTCGGAAAATATATGGAGAAGTGGTGGGAGCCATTCCATTGAATGGAGGTGCTTACAATGTTTTGTTAAATACTTCTACGAAGCGATTAGCATCATTGGCAGCTACTTTAACCGTTCTTTCTTATATGGCTACAGCGGTGATTTCATCTATTGAAGCAATGCATTATTTAAGCGGAATTTTTCAAGATGTTAATGTAACAGTTGCTACTTTACTTGTTTTGATCGCTTTTACTGGTTTAGCTATTATGGGAATTGGCGAATCTGCCTTTGTGGCTGTTGTTATTTTTATTATCCATTTGTTTACATTGACCTTATTGGTTTTGTTTTCCGTTTGGTATTTGTTTAGTAATGGATTGGATATATTTCATATTAATTGGGCTCTACCGCTTAAATCTGGGAATTTTTTTACTGCGTTATTTTTAGGTTTTTCTGCTGCTATGTTGGGAATTTCTGGATTTGAGAGTTCTGCTAATTTCGTTGAAGAGCAAGAAAATGGTGTGTTTAGAAAAACGCTTCGCAATATGTGGGGAATTGTTAGTTTTTTCAATCCTACATTGGCCCTACTTTTAATTTGCATTATTCCTTTGGCTGAAGTTGGTGAACATAAAGAATCTTTATTGGCGTATTTAGGACAAACAACGGGTGGTTCATGGTTAGCAATTATGATTTCAATTGATGCGGTTTTAGTATTATGTGGAGCAGTTTTGACCTCTTTTGTTGGGGTTTCAGGTTTGCTAAATAGAATGACTTTGGATAGAGTTTTACCAAATTATTTTTTAAAACAAAATAAAAATGGGGCAAACTATCGCATTATCATTGGGTTTTTAATTTTATGTGTTTCTGTTTTGTTTGTTACCAAAGGTCATCTAGAATCTTTAGCAGGAGTATATACTTTTTCCTTTTTAGCAGTGATGGGTTTATTTGGCATAGGAAATTTGATGCTGAAAATCAAGAGAAGTAAACTTCCAAGGCCTGAAAGGGCTAGGGGTGTATCGGTAGTTGTAGCGGTTGGTTTTATTATTTTGGCCTTTTTTGGAAATATTAAATTGAATGAAGATTCCTTTTTTACTTTCTTAAGTTATCTATTTCCTGCATTTCTTTTGGTCAATATTATGCTAAGTCGGTCAATGTTGATAAAAGTGAGTATTGATGCTTTAGAGTATTTTTATAAGCCTTTACGTAAATTTGTAGTTTTGAGCAATCGTTATTTGAACCATATGCATGATAAAGTAAACTCGCAAACATTTGTTTTCTTTACAAAAGGTGATGATGTAGCTATTTTAAATAAAGTAATGCAATATGTACAGGATAATGAATCTACCAAGAATTTAAAAATAGTGAATGTGAAAAACAGTTTGGAGTCTAATGAATTGTTAATAAAAGATTTGAAAGTGTTGGAT
>JAGOFG010000023.1 GCA_017997335.1 Flavobacterium sp.
TTTGTGAAAAATAATTAGTAAAACGAATCTATAAGCGTAAAACAAAAGAAAATTCCATTTCCGATATCGATATCGAAAGGCAAATGATAAAAATCATATTTTAAAAATTTAATATATATTTAATATATATATTTGCCTTTTATCTTAATTTTACGATAAGCAATACAAAAGTAAAACTAACCTTAAACCAAAAAAATGGAATCAAATCAGTTATTTAAACAGCCGACTATCATTGACAAAGAGGTAGTTTGGGACAAGTCGAGAGTCATTATGAGTAAAACCGACCATCGAGGAATCATCGAATATGCAAATGAGGTATTTGTGGATGTTTGCGGATACGAAGATTACGAACTTATGGGACAACCTCATAGTATCATTAGACATCCAGATATGCCAAAAGTACTTTTTAAAGTATTGTGGGAAAATCTAAAACTAGGAGGTAATTTTCACGCTGTTGTTAAAAATCTAGCAAAATCAGGAAGATACTATTGGGTGGTTACTGATTTTGAATCAACCAAAAATGAAGATGGAGAAATTACCCATTACTTTGGTAGAAGAAGAGCTGTTCCTCAAGAAATAATCACTAATTACATTGAACCATTATATAAAAAATTGCTGCAAATTGAGAAAGCAAGTGGAGTTGAATACAGCGAAAAATATTTGATAGGATTTTTAGAAGAAAAAAATCGTTCTTACGTTGAATACATTAATGATTTGTTTACGGAATACGAACGTTCACAAAAAACTGATGCTCCAATTGGGGTAGAAGAAGAAAAAGGTTTCTTTAAACGTTTTTTCGGTATTCATTAGTTTTTTTGCATTACAAAATCCAAACCGCTTTACTTTATGGGAGCGGTTTGTGTTTTTTACTCAATAGATTTCTTTGTGTATCTTTGCTTCAATAAAAAAGTTACAAATGCCAAGAATTCTCGCCATAGATTACGGACAAAAACGCACTGGAATAGCAGTTACTGATGAGTTGCAAATTATTGCTTCAGGTTTAACAACAATTCCATCGGCTACTACAATTGATTTCTTGAAGGATTATTTTGCAAAAGAAAAAGTCGAAGCGGTGTTGATTGGAGAACCCAAACAAATGAACGGAGAGCCTTCTCAAAGCGCCTCCATCATCAAAGGATTTGTGACGCATTTTACCAATCATTTTCCCGAGATGAAAGTTATTCGTGTCGATGAAAGATTTACTTCTAAAATGGCTTTTCAAACGATGATTGATAGCGGATTAAACAAAAAACAGCGCCAAAACAAAGCGCTTATCGATGAAATTTCGGCTACAATAATGCTACAAGATTATCTGAACCGAAAGTAGTTATCTTTCTTTAGTTTAACTATAACATACTTTATTTCTATTGTTGGTTTTGTAAATTAACTCCTTACAAATTTGGTTTTATTTTGATTTTTTAAAGACTACTTTTGCACCTTTAAAAAAAATAATGATTATGCCAGATACAACAATACGTACCAATAGCGATGTGGTTTTAATTGGTGCAGGAATTATGAGTGCCACTCTAGGTTTGATACTTAAAGAGTTACAACCCGATTTACAAATTGAAATTTTTGAGCGATTAGATGCAGCTGCATTAGAAAGTACAGATGCTTGGAACAATGCTGGGACTGGACACTCTGCTTTTTGTGAGTTGAATTACACACCTGAAGACCAAGCGGGCACTATTTCAGATAAAAAAGCCATTGCTATTGCCGAATCGTATGAGGTTTCTAAACAATTCTGGGCGTATCTTATCCAACAAAATAAAATAACTAGTCCAGAAGAATTCATTAGCAAAGTACCTCACTTGAGCTTTGTTTGGGGAGAAAAAAATGTCGAGTTCTTGAAAAATAGATTCGAATTACTTCAAAAGAGTCCATTATTCAAGGACATGGAGTATGCTACTGATTTTGAAGCATTAAAAAAATGGATGCCATTGGTTATGAATGGTAGAACAGCATCAGAGAAAGTAGCGGCTACCAAAATGGACATTGGAACCGATGTAAACTTTGGTGAATTGACCAAGAAAATGTTGCATTACCTCACGCAATTGGAGGGTGTAACTATCTACTTTGACCACGAAGTTAGAAAGTTAAAACAAACAGAAGACAAACGCTGGAGAATCAAAATCACAGATTTAGCCACTGGACAAAAAAGAAAAGCCTACACTAAGTTTGTATTTATCGGCGCCGGTGGTGGTTCTTTACCCCTGTTAGAAAAAGCAAAAATAGAAGAAGGAAAAGGATACGGCGGTTTTCCAGTAAGCGGACAATGGTTAAAGTGTACCAATCCTGAAGTTATTGCGCAGCATGCCGCTAAAGTTTATGGAAAAGCTAGTGTTGGTGCACCTCCAATGTCGGTTCCTCACTTGGATACAAGAATGATTGATGGACAAAAAGCCTTGTTGTTTGGTCCTTTTGCTGGATTTTCTACCCGATTTTTAAAGAATGGTTCTTATACTGATTTGCCAAAATCAATTCAGTTGGATAATATTTACCCGATGATTTCTGCCGGATTAAAGAATTGGCCATTGACTAAATATTTAATCGAACAAGTACGTCTTACCCAAGAAGAGCGTATCGAAGCGTTAAGAGAATATTTTCCAAATGCTTCTTCCGAAGATTGGCATTTAGAGAAAGCTGGACAACGCGTGCAAGTAATCAAAAGAGATGAGTTAGAAGGTGGTGTTTTGGAGTTTGGAACAGAGGTAATCAATACACAAGACGGAAGTTTGGCCGTGCTACTTGGAGCGTCTCCTGGTGCTTCTACCGCTGTAAGTATTATGTTAGAATTAATTAGCAAATGTTTTGTCGAAGAAATGCAATCTGAGGAATGGCAAGAGAAAATCATAAAAATGATTCCTTCTTACGGACAAGCTTTAAATGAAAACCCAACATTGTTGGCGGAAGTTAGAGAAAATACAGCTGAAGTTTTGAAATTGTAAAATAACAATAGTGTTTAGAAAGCCTCTTTTTCAATCAGAAATTTGAGGCTTTTTTTTATTCCTTTTCTACTAGTAATTTTGTGTTCTTTAAAATATTCTCAGAAAGATTAATCAACCAAACCAATTGTTCAATAATAAGTTGGGCTTCTTGCATTTGTACTTTATTAGCTGCGTCCGAAGGGTTCTTCTCAGTGATTTCTTTTAATCGGATAGCCATAAGTTCCGTAAACCCTTTTGCTTTTTCAGAAGTTGAAATCGGATTGGTTTCAGAGGAATAGGAGGGATTTAAAACAAGTAATGCATCGTCTAAGTTTTGTAAGACAGTTGCCATCACACGATTGAAGGCGTCAGAAGCAGCTGTTGTTTTATGTGATTGTATGTACGTTCCCATAGATGCAATGGAAGAAAGTAAGGTATGATTCAAAACAGTCAATTTGTATACTTGAGCAATCTTTTTTTGTTTTGACTTTGGTTCTTGACTCATCCGTTGAAACGATGCCATAAGGTTTCCAATCTCAATAAAGGCATTTTTTCTAGCGACCTTATAAACCGTTGTAACACTACCTTTTTTGTTGTAGAAAAGTGCAATTTCGTTCAGGTATTTTCTATTGGCAAGAATTACTTTTTCTATATGGTTGGGCGTATTTATAAATTCCCAAGAAGGCCAAACAAAATGATTGAAAGTATAAGCCAAAACAGCTCCAACTATGGTGTCAATAATTCGAAATTCAATTACATTGGCAATGTTGGGTGTAAGTATACTGTACAAGAAAACCACATACATCGTTACAAAAGTAGCGCTGATTTTATAACTAATGTTGGTAAAAGACATACCCAAAAGCACACATAGAATAGCCATCAAACTCAAAACCACATTATTGTCAATGAAATAGATACAACCAAAAGCGATGAAGCCTCCTAGGAAAGTTCCAAAAGTTCGCTGAAACGAACGTTCTTTGGTTAATCCGTATCCAGGACGCATGATTACAATGATGGTAAGTAAAATCCAAAATACATTTTGAAAAGGCAAAAAAGTACCAATCAAAAAGCCAAACAAGAGTGTAATCGATAAGCGAAGGGAATGTCTAAAAAGAGTAGAGGAGAAACTCAAATTATTGATGAAGGTAGACAATGGATAGTACTGAGGTATTAGAAATTTTTCTAACTCTTTTCGATGTACTTTCACATCTTCCTCTTTTATTTTCAGATTAAAAGCGCGCTCAATAATCTTTATTTTTTCGACCTGACTTTCTGCATAATGCAACATAGTGGTCAACATAATTACTTCTTCTTTTGCTAAATCTTCTCCTAGACTTTTTTCATATTCTAAAATAGTAGCTTCAAATTTTTTCAAATCATCTACTAACGAATGCTTGGAGCTATAGGTTGTTCTGCTCTCAATATTTTTACTCAATTGCTTCAAGGTCTTTTTTAAATTGGTAGCAATTGTGGAGTAGCTTTTGATGATTTGAGGATGGGTGTCAAATTTTTCGTGTAGCGTTTTGTGGTCAAAAGCGGTAGCCAATGCCAACTCTAATATTTCTACTAGATTGACAAATACAATCAAGAGTTTTCGATTTTGAGCCGAATCCGAAGATAATGATTGGTTACCTATTAATACTTTTCGAATGTTTTCGTGATTGGTATTGATTTCGACTTGTAAAGCCAGTTGTTTTTCGATTATCGTTTTTTTATCGGCATCAATTTTCCATAAATCGGCTCTAAGTTTTAAATATTTTGCAGTCAAGTCAATACAAGAAGCCAGTTGTAATTCAACAAAACGATACGGATTTAGGTAATAAAAAACCAACGAAATCAAGAGATAAAATAAGCCTCCAGCAAACATTAATCCAGAATATTGCAGCATTTCCCAACCCGAATGCAAATGAGCAAACGATAAGCAAATAGCTAATAAGCATGAAAAAGAAACCGCTGTTGCTCTTTGTCCATACACCGAAATCATCGAGAATAGAAAAATGAGCAGGCCAAATAATGGATAAAAAATAATTCCGTAAGGATACGCTAGATTGACCAATAAATTGGCAAAAGCAACCAAAATAGCAGCTACGATAAGCCCATTAATTTTATGCTTCAAGCTACTTGGTATATCACTTGGATAGGTGAAAAAAGCACCTAAAGCAATAGTGAAACCCACTTCAAAATGTCCCAAATAAGCAAATACCAACACTGGAGTTACTGTTGCTATAGTGACTTTCAAAGCATTGGTGAAATGCGTGCTATCGGTAAATTTTCGTATTTCTTCAAACATAGTGGTAATTTCATTTCAAAGGTAAGAATTGTATGCTTCTTAAGGTGTACAATTGTGCTTCGAATTTGGTTAATTGAGGAAAAACGAAACTTATTCTCCATTAGGAATTCGGCATTGTTGAAATTTTACTATTTTTGCCAACCAATAAAAAAGGAAAGAATCCCTTTTGTGGCATAAACTTAATTACATTAATAATGATTTTACCAATTATAGGGTACGGTGATCCTGTTTTAAGAAAAGTTGGAGAAGAAGTTACTCCAGATTATCCTAACTTAAAAGAAGTAATTGCAAACATGTATGAAACCATGTACAATGCTTCTGGAGTTGGTTTGGCTGCAGAGCAAGTAGGTTTACCTTTGCGTTTGTTTGTAGTTGATACGACACCGTTCAGTGATGATGACGATTTAGAAACTGCGGCTCAAAATCAGTTAAAAGGTTTCAAAAGAACATTTATTAATGCCAAAATCATCAAAGAAGAAGGTGAAGAATGGGCTTTCAATGAAGGTTGTTTAAGTATTCCAGATGTGCGTGAAGACGTTTACAGAAAACCGATAGTGACGATAGAATACTGTGAAGAGGATTTTGTGATGAAAACCGAAGTTTTTGATGGTTTAATTGCAAGAGTTATTCAACACGAATATGATCATATTGAAGGGATTTTGTTCACAGATAAAATATCATCTTTGAAAAAAAGATTGATTCAAAAGAAGTTGAAAAATATCATGGAAGGAAAAACTTTTCAGGAATACCGAATGAAATTTTTCGCAAAAAAAGGAAGATAAATTAGGTTTAGTTTTACTGCTTATTTTCAAAATAATGCAAGCCAAACTATTAACAACCAACAATAAAAATAGATACAATGAATTTAGAAAAAATTTTAGCGATTTCAGGTAAACCAGGTTTATTTGCATTGAAAGTACAAACTAGAACAGGTTTTGTTGCTGAATCTTTATTAGATGGAAAAAAAGTAACAGTAAGTTTAAAAAGCAACGTGAGTTTGTTGACTGAAATTTCTGTTTATACTTATGATGCAGAGAAACCTTTGGCTGAAGTAATGTCGAATATTGCTAAAAAAGAAAACAACGGTAAAGCCATTTCTCATAAAGAAGATAATGCTACTTTGAATGCTTATTTTAGAGAAGTGCTTCCTGAATATGATGAAGAAAGAGTATATGCATCAGATATTAAAAAAATCTTGAACTGGTACAATATGTTACAAGAAAGAGGTTTGGTTACTGACGATGCACCAGCAGCTGTTGGAAATGAAGAATCAGTTACTGAAGAAGTAGCTGTTGAAGCAAAACCAAAAAAAGCGAAAGCTAAAAAAGAGTAGTAGTAATTACATCAATATAAAATCCTGTTAAGTCGTTTTCTTGACAGGATTTTTTTATTTTTACCAAAAACCAAAATCATGAATTCTAGAGCCGACCAGTTAGCAGCCTTCGATCGATTGTTAACCATAATGGATGAATTGCGAGAAAAATGCCCTTGGGACAAGAAACAAACCTTGCAATCATTACGTCACTTAACCATTGAAGAAACCTATGAGTTAGGGGATGCTATTTTAGATAATGACTTAAATGAAGTTAAAAAAGAGCTTGGTGATTTGCTACTTCATTTGGTTTTTTATGCCAAAATCGGAAGCGAAACACAAGATTTTGATATTGCCGATGTCTGTAATGAAATTTGTGAAAAACTCATTCACCGTCATCCTCATATTTATGGAGATACAGTAGTGGAGAATGAAGAAGAGGTAAAGCAAAACTGGGAAAAACTCAAGCTAAAAGAAGGAAAAAAATCTGTTTTAGAAGGCGTTCCTAGAAGTTTACCAGCCTTGGTGAAAGCTAGCCGAATTCAAGATAAAGTAAAAGGAGTAGGATTTGATTGGGAAGAACCGCATCAAGTTTGGGACAAAGTGCAAGAGGAATTGCAAGAACTTCAAGAAGAAGTAGTGACGGGCAATCAAGACAAAATGGAATCGGAGTTTGGAGATGTTTTATTTTCGATGATTAATTATGCCCGTTTTTTAAACATCAATCCAGAAGACGCTTTGGAACGAACCAATAAAAAGTTTATCAAGCGATTTCAATACTTAGAAAGCAAAGCTGAAGAACTAGGGAAACCACTTATGGATATGACTTTGGCAGAAATGGATGTTTTTTGGAATGAAGCCAAGAAGCTTTAAAGAAAAACAACCACTCATTATATAAAATTCTACTTTACATGTCAGAAAACAAAACCGAATTAAAACGATCATTAGGCTTACTCGATGCAACAAGTTTAGTAGCAGGTTCTATGATTGGTTCAGGGATATTTATTGTTACATCAGCGATGGCCAGAGATGTTGGTTCTGCCGCATGGTTGCTATTGATTTGGGTTGTGACCGGTTTGATTACCGTTGCAGCAGCTTTGAGTTACGGAGAGTTAGCTGGAATGATGCCTAATGCCGGAGGTCAGTTTGTCTACATTCAAAGAGCTTATGGTCGCTTGGTTTCTTTTCTCTATGGCTGGACTGTTTTTTCGGTGATACAAACGGGCGTAATTGCTGCTATTGCTGTTACATTTGCGAATTATAGTGCTGTATTTTTTCCTGTTTTGGATACCGTTTTATTCCAATCTGGGAGTTTTGTTTTTTCTAATAAACAGGTACTTGCCGTTTTTAGTATTTTTATTTTGACCTATATTAATACCAAAGGAATCGAGAACGGAAAATGGATTCAATTGATATTAACGGCTACTAAATTATTGGCGCTTTTTGCGCTTATAATTTTAGGAATCTATGTTGGGTTACAAAAAGATATTTTGTCGGCTAATTTTAGCAATATGTGGGAAGCTAGTAAGACAGTTGTACATCCTGATGGTTCTGTTACAGTGACAAAATTAGTTGGTACAGCAATTTTAGGGGCAGCTACTGCTACCATGATAAATTCATTGTTTTCTAGTGATGCATGGAATAACGTCACGTTTATCGCAGGTGAAATCAAAGACCCCAAGAAAAACATTCCTAGAAGTTTGTTTTTGGGAACTTTGATTGTTACCGTGATTTATGTTTTGGCCAATTTAGCTTATCTATCATTATTGCCAATGCACGGAACTCCAAACAGTAATGATGTAGTTGCAAACGGAATTATGTTCGCCTCCAATGATAGAGTAGGTGCTGCAGCTGCAAGTATGATTATGGGAAATACGGGTGTTTTTGTGATGACCGCTTTAATAATGATTTCTACTTTTGGTTGTAATAGTGGATTAATTTTATCGGGAGGACGATTATTTTATGCGATGGCTAATCAAGGATTGTTTTTTAGAAAAGCTACCGAACTCAACAAACATCAAGTACCAGCAAAGGCGCTTTGGGTACAATGTATTTGGGCATCTGTGCTTTGTGTATCTGGAAAGTTTGGTGATTTATTGACCTATGCCACTTTTGCTTCCCTGTTGTTTTATATCTTAACGATATTGGGTGTCTTTGTTTTAAGAAAAAAAGAACCCAATGCGTTGCGACCATACAAAGCATTGGGTTATCCTATTGTTCCTGCGCTTTACATTCTAGTTGCTACAGGAATATGTTTGACACTCTTGGTGTATGAAACAGTGAATACAGGAATTGGACTAGCAATTGTTGCTTTGGGAATTCCTATTTACTATGCCGTTTTTAAGAAAGAGTAACGAGTTTATTCGGCTACTTTTTTCAATTTGTTTAAGTCTTTGATAGCAATTTTTTTGCCTACTAATTCAATTAAGCCAGTTTTATTGAATTCGGATAGTATACGAATGCAACTCTCTGTAGCAGTACCAATCATTCCCGCTAATTCTTCTCTAGAAAGTTGTACTTTGAGTGTATTGTCGGTGTTGTTTTTGCCAAAAGTTTCTTGTAAATAAATTAAGGTCTCTGCTAATCTGTTTTTAACTGTCTTTTGTGCCATTGAGACAACATGTAAATCAGATTCTTTCAAGTCACCACAAATAGATTTCATCATGTTTAATGAAAACTGATTGTTTTTATTGAAAAAATTCAAGATTTCAGATTTTGGAATAAAACACACTTCCATATCTTCAAGTGCAATAGCTGAGAGATTTGCTGGCTCATCACTAACCATAGAACGTTGTCCTAATAGTTCTCCTGCTTTTACCAATTTTACAATTTGATCTTTTCCGTTGGTACTGAGTTTAGATAGTTTGCAAAAACCATCTTTAACACAATATATACCGTTAATCACTTCGCCTTCTTCAAAGAGAGGCTCACCTTTTTTGATGGTGTAAGAAGTTTTACAACTTGCAACTTTTAAGAGTTCTTCTTTGGTTAGTGCTTTTAAAGAACTAAATTCATGTACAATACAGTGCTCACATTTACTCATTTGCGGTTGGAATAATTTTCGGCAAAAATAAGAAAATTTATGACAAAAATCATATTTTTAAGTGAATCAATTGGTAACCTTTGCGGCACTTTAATAGGAAAAAGAAATTATGAAAAAAGAAAATTGTTTTCACTGCGGCTTAGACATTGAGAAGGCTGATGAAATACATTTTGATACTAAAGTTTTTTGCTGCAACGGTTGTAAAACGGTTTATGAAATATTTAGTGCGAATGACCTTTCTTGCTATTATGACTTTGAACAATCGCCCGGAGCAACGCCTCTTGATATTGCAGGAAAATACGACTTTTTAGATAATCCAACTATTGTTGCAAAGCTTCTTGATTTTCAAGAAGAAAACACAGAAATCATTACGTTAAGCATTCCACATATTCACTGTAGTTCTTGTATTTGGATTTTAGAAAATCTACAACGATTGCAAACAGGAATCAATACCTCGCAGGTTAATTTCCCAGAGAAAAAAGTTAGAATCAATTACAATCCAACGTTGGTAACGGTAAAAGAGATTGTTTATCTTTTGAGTTCTATTGGGTATGAACCCTACATAAGTCTTGAGAATTACGAGACTGGAAAAGAAAAGATTGATAGAAGTTTAACTTACAAGTTAGGGGTAGCCTTCTTTTGTTTTGGAAACATTATGTTGCTCTCTTTTCCTGAATATTTTGAAGTGGAAGAATATTGGTTGGATCAATATCGCGGTTTTTTTCGTTGGTTGATTTTTGCCCTTTCTTTGCCTAGTTTCTTTTATTCGGCAAGTGGATATTATGTATCGGCTTATAAAAGTATTCGTTCCAAAATGCTGAACATTGATATTCCAATTGCGCTTGGGATAGTAGTCATGTTTGTTAGAAGTACCTTTGATATTATCATGGATTACGGTTCTGGATTTTTTGATAGTTTATGTGGGCTGATTTTTTTCATGCTTTTGGGAAAAATGTTTCAGATAAAAACCTATAGTTTTTTAAGTTTTGAAAGAGACTTTAAATCCTATTTTCCCATTGCTATTACCCGAATTAATTCTGATGCTTCCGAAGAAAGTATTCCTGTTTTTGATATTCAAAAAGGAGACCGTTTATTGATTCGAAATCAAGAGTTGATACCTGTTGATGGCATTTTAATTAGCGAAAAATCAGAGATTGATTATAGTTTTGTTACGGGTGAAGCGATTCCAATTGTGAAGCAATCGGGAGATAAAATCTTTGCGGGAGGAAAACAAATTGGAAAAGTAATCGAAATGGAAGTATTGCATTCTGTTTCTCAAAGTTATTTGACACAGTTGTGGAGTAACGACGTTTTCCAGAAGAAAGTCGATCAAAAACACAAAACCATTACCGATGCGATTTCGCGTTATTTCACTCCTATTTTGTTATTGATTGCATTTGCAGGTTTTGGGTATTGGATATTTTTTGATGCCAATACGGCTTTCAATGTTTTCACCGCAGTTTTGATTGTAGCTTGTCCGTGCGCATTGGCCTTGACGGCTCCATTCACTATGGGGAATGTATTGCGAATTATGGGAAAACAAAAGTTCTATCTCAAAAATGCTTTGGTAATAGAACAATTGGCTAAAGTCGATACTATAGTTTTTGATAAAACAGGGACTATAACGACCAATAAAAAATCGAATATTAGTTATCAGGGTATCGAGTTGAGCATTGAAGAACAAGCTTTGATTAAGAGTGTTTTAAGAGCTTCTAACCATCCTTTGAGTAGAATGCTCTATGACTTTTTACCAGAAACCAAAAGAGAAAAAGTCATTCTTTTTGAAGAAATTCCAGGAAAAGGAATTCAAGCCAAGATTTTTGACAGACAAATTCAAATTGGTTCCGCTTCTTTTGTTGGTAAAATTCAAGAGGAAGGCTTGCAACAAACTGCGGTTCATATCAAAATTGATGAGGTGTACTGTGGTCATTATATCTTTAATAATGAATACCGAACTGGTTTAGAAGATTTATTTCAGTTGTTGAATAAAAAGTATGAAATAAAAATTTTATCGGGAGATAACGAAGGAGAAAGGCCTACTTTAGAAAAATTACTTCCAAATGGTGTGGAATTGGTTTTTAATCAAAAACCAGATGAAAAATTGGCTTTTATCAAGCAATTGCAAGAGCAAGGCAAAAATGTGATGATGGTGGGCGATGGCCTAAATGATGCCGGAGCTTTAGCGCAAAGTAATGTTGGAATTTCAATTTCTGAGAATGTAAATGTGTTTTCACCAGCCTGTGATGCAATTCTCGATGCGTCAGAATTTTTCAAATTAAACTATTTTTTAAATCTGTCCAAAGACGCTATAAAAACCATAAAAATGAGCTTTGGATTATCCTTGTTGTATAATGTAGTAGGGTTATCATTTGCTATCACTGGAAACCTCTTGCCGTTGGTCGCTGCCATCATTATGCCTCTGAGTACCATTACGATAGTGAGTTTTGTAACGATTATGAGTAATTACTATGCACGAAAAAAAAACTAACAGATTTAGTTAGAAATATTATTTTTTTTGCATAATTTTAACAAAACAAGATTAAATATGATAAAAGTCATATTTTGAAATTTTTCTTAAAAGTATTTTTGTCCATATAAAACTTATAGTATGAGTGTCATTTATCTTTTAATCTCCATCAGTATTTTTGTCGCTATAGGCTTTTTTGTTGCTTTTGTTATTGCAGTAAGAACCGGACAATACGATGACGATTACACCCCTTCTGTGCGAATGCTCTTTGATGATGAGTTAGCCAAAAAAAATCAAAAATCAACAATAACAAAAGAAAACTAATTTAATTATGGAAATGCAACAATTTTATTACGACAACAAAATTGTAAAGAAGTTCATTTACGCAACCATCGTTTTTGGTGTTGTGGGAATGCTTGTGGGCCTTATTTTGGCTTTTATGTTTCTTTTTCCAAACGTAACCGAGGGGATTTCTTGGTTAAGTTTTGGTAGATTGAGACCTTTACATACTAACGCTGTTATTTTTGCCTTTGTAGGAAACGCAATGTTTGCCGGGGTTTACTACTCTTTACAGCGATTACTAAAAGCAAGAATGTTTAGCGATTTCTTGAGTAATCTTAACTTTTGGGGCTGGCAGTTAATCATTGTTGCCGCAGCAATCACATTGCCTTTAGGATATTCCACTTCAAAGGAATATGCCGAACTAGAATGGCCAATTGATATTGCAATTGCGTTGATTTGGGTTGTTTTTGGTATCAATATGATTGGAACGATGCTCAAAAGAAGAGAGCGTCACTTGTATGTAGCGATTTGGTTTTATCTAGCTACTTTTATTACGGTTGCTGTTTTACATATTTTTAATAGTTTGGAATTACCAGTTTCCTTGACAGGAATGAAAAGTTATTCTGTTTATGCAGGAGTTCAAGATGCCCTGGTACAATGGTGGTATGGTCATAATGCAGTTGCATTTTTCTTGACTACACCCTATTTAGGATTGATGTATTATTTTGTGCCTAAAGCGGCCAATCGTCCTGTTTATTCTTATCGTTTATCAATCATTCACTTTTGGTCTCTGATTTTCTTATACATCTGGGCTGGACCACACCACTTATTGTATTCTGCATTGCCTACTTGGGCACAAAACTTAGGAGTAGTTTTCTCAGTGATGTTGATTGCGCCATCTTGGGGAGGTATGATTAATGGATTGTTGACTTTGAGAGGCGTTTGGGATAAAGTTAGAGTTGAGCCTGTTTTGAAATTCTTCGTAGTGGCAATGACAGGTTATGGTATGGCAACTTTTGAAGGACCAATGTTGTCTCTGAAAAATGTTAACGCTATTGCACACTATACGGATTGGATTATTGCACACGTTCACGTAGGAGCATTAGCTTGGAACGGATTTATGGCTTTTGGTATTATCTATTGGTTAATCCCAAGAATGTCAAAAGGAACTTTATATTCTACTAAATTGGCGAATTTCCACTTCTGGATTGGTACTTTAGGGATTATACTTTATGCTTTACCAATGTATGTTGCAGGTTTCTTACAAGCTTCAATGTGGAAACAGTTCAATCCTGATGGAACATTAACTTATGGAAACTTCTTAGAAACAGTGACTCAAATTATGCCAATGTATTGGATGAGAGCTGTTGGTGGAACTTTGTATTTAACTGGAATGTTGGTGCTAGTTTATAACATCGTGCAAACAGTTCGCAACAGCGATGCAATTGAAGATGAATTAGCAGAAGCTCCTGCATTACAAGATATCAGCTCAAAACGTTTTAGAGGTGAAAAATACCATACTTGGTTAGAAAGAAGACCAATACAAATGGCAATTTTAGCTACTGTAGCTATTTTAATTGGAGGTATTATTCAAATTGTTCCGACAATTATGGTTAAATCTAATATTCCAACTATTGCTAGTGTGAAACCTTATACTCCTCTAGAATTAGAAGGACGTGATTTGTACATCCGCGAAGGTTGTGTTAGCTGTCACTCTCAATCCGTTCGACCATTCAGAAGTGAGGTAGAGCGTTACGGTCCTCAGGCTAAAGCAGGGGAATTTGTATACGACCATCCATTCCTTTGGGGGTCAAAACGAACTGGTCCAGATTTGCAACGTGTAGGTCAAAAATACAATGACAACTGGCACTTTAACCATTTCTGGAGTCCACAAAGTATTTCAGCAGGTTCTATTATGCCAAGTTACAAATGGTTGTTTGATAACAAGCCGATGGATGTTTCTATGACTGAAAAGAAAATGAAAGCAATGGCTACTCTTGGTGTACCTTACACTGAGGCACAAATTGCCAACGGACAAAAAGACCTGAGAGCACAAGCCATCAAAATTGAAGAGAGCTTGAAAAATGATCCTGACTTCGTGAAAAGTTACGAAGAGAGTAAAAAGAAAGCAGAAGCAAGAGGAGAGAAATTTGTTCCTATGAACGAAAGAGAGATTGTAGCTTTGATTGCTTATATGCAACGTTTAGGTACTGATATCAAAGTAAAGGACAATAAATAAGAAGACGATGTTTGAACAAATTAAACACAATATGGAGACGATTGCAGGGATTGAAATCTATCCAGTACTTTCATTATTGATTTTCTTTTTCTTCTTTGTAGGATTAGCTTTTTGGGTGTTTTCGTATAAAAAAGAAACCATTCAAGAAATGAGCAATATTCCTCTTGAAGACAATCCTTCTGTATAATTTTAAAGCGTAAAAAAAATGAAAAAATTAATTCCAGTATACGTTAGGGTTCCCCTTATTTTCTTCGCCGTGTTTGGTGCGATGGAGTATTTTATCGACTCAGGGGATCGTCCTGCATTTATTAAATTCCCAATGGTTTCTGTATTCTTATTTGTCTTTCTTTTCTTATTGATTGCCATCGAGATAACGGTAAGCGCTATTGATGCTATTACGTATAGCTTATTAACAGATGAGCAAAAAGCCAAATTAGAAGAAGCTTCTTCTGTAAGTTTAGGAGAAAGTGATTGGTATAAAAATCTAATGAAAAAATTAACCAAATCGGCTCCAATTGAAAAAGAAGGGGAATTGCTTTTGGATCACGATTATGATGGTATTCGTGAGTTAGATAATAGCTTGCCACCGTGGTGGGTGTATTTATTCTATGCCTGTATTGTTTTTTCCGCTGTGTATTTAATTCGTTATGAAATTTTAGGCGCTCCAGATCAAGAAACAGAATTGAAAAATGAAATTGCCCAAGCTAAAATTGAAGTGGCCGAGTATATGAAAACGGCTCCTGATTTGATGGATGAGAAAACAGTTACTTTGTTGACAGATCCAGCTGAATTAGCCATTGGAAAAGAAATATTCACGACCAATTGTGCTGCTTGTCACCGTGCAGATGCAGGAGGACAAATTGGTCCAAACTTAACCGATGATCATTGGATTTTGGGTGGAGGTATCAAAAACGTTTTTCATACCATTATGAATGGTGGTCGTGACGGAAAAGGAATGATTTCTTGGAAAGGAACATTAAAACCAAAAGAAATGCAAAAAGTTGCGAGCTATATTATATCGTTACAAGGTAGCAATCCTAAAGATGCTAAAGCTCCCGAAGGAGAAATATGGGTAGATGATGCTGCTCCAAAAGCAGATGGTGCCGCTGCTCCAGTTGCTGTAGCGAAAGATAGCACTCAAGTTAAATAATATAATTTTAATAGTTGTATAGTCTGTGTCAAAGTGTTTTGCTTTGACACAGTCGTTTTAAAAAGTCTTATAAAAACAAAAGCTATGGCAGTTTTACCTGATGAATCTTTTCGTGATAGTATTGCAACTATCGATGAAGAAGGCAATAGAAAGTACATTTATCCCAAAAAACCTTCTGGGAAATTTTATGACTATCGCAAATGGTTAAGTTATTTTTTGTTGATCATTCTTGTTGCCAATCCATTTATTAAAATTAATGGCAATCAGTTCATGATGTTCAATGTTGTAGAACGTCGTTTTAATATTTTTAGCTTTCCATTTTGGCCACAAGATTTCTATCTTTTTGTTTTGTTCATGATAGTGGGAGTAGTATTTGTGATACTATTTACTGTGATTTTTGGACGTATTTTTTGTGGATGGATTTGCCCTCAAACCATCTTCTTAGAAATGGTCTTTAGAAGAATAGAATATTGGATTGAAGGTGATCGCGGAGCTCAAATCCGATTGGATAAGCAAGAATGGAATGCCGATAAAATAAGAAAGAAAGCCACAAAATGGTTTATCTTTCTTTTAATATCTTTCTTTATTGCCAACGTTTTTTTAGCTTATTTAATAGGCAGTGATGTGTTGCTTCACATGATTAAAGATGGGCCTAAAGGACATTTGAGCACATTAATTTCACTATTGATTTTTACTGGAGTATTTTATTTTGTCTTCGCTTGGTTTAGAGAACAAGTTTGTATAATTGCTTGTCCGTATGGTCGTTTACAAGGTGTTTTATTAGATAATAAATCAATAAATGTAGCCTACGATTTTGTACGTGGAGAAAAAGAAAAAGGACGTGCAAAATTTAATAAACAAGAAGACAGAGCGACAACGGGAAAAGGAGATTGTATTGATTGTAAGCAATGTGTTCATGTGTGTCCTACAGGAATTGATATCAGAAACGGAACGCAATTAGAATGCATCAATTGTACAGCTTGTATTGACGAGTGTGATACGATTATGGAAAGTGTTGGCTTGCCAAAAGGATTGATTCGTTATGCTTCAGAAGATGAAATTGAGAAAAACGAGAAGTTCAAGTTCACTACTCGAATGAAAGGCTATAGTGCGGTACTTTTTATTTTAGTAGGTATTCTTTCTGGATTATTATTTTTGCGTGCCGAAATCGAAACTTCTATTTTACGTTTACCAGGACAATTGTTTCAACACAAAGGAAATAACATAAGTAATGTGTACACCTTCAAGATTATCAATAAGTCCAATAATGAGATTAAAGATGTTCACTTTAAGTTAAAAGACATTAAGGGGACATTGAATGTGGTAGGAAAACAAAGTTTTGTGGTGCCAAGACAAGGTATGAGTAGCGGAACTCTTTTTATCGAAATCAATAAATACTTGCTGGAAAGCGATAAAACCAAAGTTGAAATAGAAGTGTACGAAGGAGATGAATTAATACAAACTACAGCGACCAATTTTTTAGGACCACGTAGTTTTGATTAGTATTGTTTTTAAATAAATAAATTATAAAAAGATGAAATTAAAGTTAAATTGGGGGACATACATTGTAGTAGCTTTTGCTTTGTTTATGACGTTTATTCTTTACTTTGTTGTAAAAGTACAATCAGATTCTAAATACGATAATGACTTAGTGGTTGAGGAATATTATAAACACGATATTCATTATCAAGAAGAAATGCAAAGAGTTCAAAATGCTCAAGATTTGCCTAATAAGCCTCTAGTATCACAATTGGAAAATGAAGTTACTATTACTTTTCCAGTGAACTTTGATCCAAAAAAAATCACTGGTAATGTAGCTTTATACCGTCCTTCTAATAAGAAATTAGATTTTCAAGTAAAATTAGCCTTGACAGAACCTGTTTTGCACATTCCTAAAACAAATCTTGTGGGAGGAAGCTGGGATATCAATATGGAATGGCAGTATGAAGGAAAAGCCTATTTGACCAAAGAAACGATTTACATCAAGTAAGTAATAAGCATTTAAAGTTATCTCGAAATGTTATATACCGCTTTTTTATTCGGATTAATAAGTAGTTTTCACTGCGTTGGGATGTGCGGACCTATAGCAATGCTTTTGCCTGTAGATCGCACGAATCAGGCTAAGAAGGTAACTCAGATTTTGACATATCATTTTGGAAGACTAACAGCCTATGGAAGTATGGGATTGCTTTTTGGACTATTGGGCAAAGGCTTTTTTATGGCTGGAATTCAGCAAAAACTTTCTATTGTTATCGGTATTGTAATGATTGTAGTGGTTTTAATCCCAGAAAACATTTTTGCAAAGTACAACTTTTCGAAACCCATTTATCGATTAATTTCTAGTTTAAAGCAAAAATTGGGAAGTCAATTCAAGCAAAAAACCTACAAATCATTATTTACAATTGGTTTGTTTAATGGTTTTCTACCCTGCGGAATGGTGTATGTAGCTTTGTTTGGAGCTATTGCTATGCAAAGTGCTGAAATGGGAGTTTTTTATATGATTTTGTTTGGATTAGGAACGATTCCTTTGATGAGCATAGTAGTATATATCAACGCTTTCTTAACGCTGAAGGTTCGAAATAAAATTCAGAAAATAATACCTTATGTTGCCGTATTTATTGGCGTATTGTTTATTCTAAGAGGGTTAGGCTTAGGGATTCCATATATTTCGCCCAATACAACAAGTTTATTTGTGCAACAGAATCCAAATTGCCATTAAAAAAAACTTTTATACAGTCATAGAAAAAAGTGCCGTTTCAGGTGCTTTTCTTTTTAGTAGTAAGTCGAAAGCCATACAAATATTACGAACAAAAGGTTTTCCTGCTTCTAATACTGTAATTTTTTGATTTTTTATGGTAATTAAACCATCTTTTTGCATTTCTTCTAATTGTGTAAGAACCTCAGGAAGTTCTTCAAAATACGTGTCTTCATTTTTCCAAGAGGTTTGAAATTGACACATTAAATTAAGAATATGTTGTCTAATGATTAAATCTTCTGAGGTTAGAATATGGCCACGGTACACTGGTAATTCCCCTTTTTGTATGCATTCGTAGTATTCTTCGATGGTTTTTACATTTTGAGCAAAACTATACCAACTGTCACTTATTGAAGATACACCCAAACCAACCATTAGTTGCGTTTTAGAGGAGCTGTAGCCCATAAAATTGCGATGTAGTGTTTTGTTTTTGAATGACTCAAAAAGACTGTCTTCTTCTAGAGCAAAATGATCCATTCCAATCTCGTGGTAACCATTTTTACTCAATAATTTTTTACCAACTTCATAGAGTTGACGTTTTTCTTCATCCTTCGGAATATCAGAATCTTTAAAGCCTCTTTGACCATTTCCTTTGATCCAAGGAACGTGGGCATAACTATAAAATGCCAATCGATCGGGATGTAAGGATTTTGTTTTTTCGATAGTGTCAACAACATCTTCGAGTTTTTGAAACGGAAGACCAAAAATTATATCGTGGCCTATTGAGGTGTAGCCAATTTCTTTTGCCCAAAAAGTTACTTTGGCTACATTATGAAAAGGCTGTATTCTATGTATTGCGTTTTGAACTGTTTCTGAATAATCTTGAACGCCAAAACTAACTCTACGAAAACCTAAACCATAAAGCGATTGAAGTTGTGATTTTGTAGTGTTGTTTGGATGCCCTTCAAAGCTAAATTCATAGTTAGGAGCTTTTTTGGCCTTGCTTAGAATTCCGTGGATTAATTTCTCTAAATGTTCCGAAGAAAAGAAAGTAGGAGTGCCTCCACCCAAATGAATCTCTTTGATAACAGGTTTTTTTTCAAGAAGCTCACAATATATGTCCCATTCTTTTAGCAAAGCTTCGATGTAGGAATGCTCAACATTATGATTCTTTGTGATTCTTTTGTTGCATCCGCAAAAGGTGCAAAGACTTTCGCAAAAAGGCAAATGAATGTATAGACTAATACCCTCAGTTGTATTACTTTCTTTGAATGAGCGCTTTAGTGTTTCTACCCATAAGTCTTTAGAAAAAAGCAACTCATTCCAATACGGTACCGTTGGGTAACTAGTATATCTAGGTCCTGGCACGTTGTATTTTTGAATTAGATTTTTTTTCATAATTAACTTAAATTTAGACTACAAAAATATCTGTTATTGCTCCCTAAGGAAATGATATTTATCATAAACACTAAAAAACTGAGAAAAGAATAAAAAAAATCTTTCCTCAGTTGTTAATTATATATGCATTATGTTGTTTAAACCAACAAAGAATTAATCTTTTGTCTCCAGTTTTTGGCTAGTTTTTCATCCTCAAAAAGGCAGACTTGATTCATAGGGTCGAATTTCGCATCATACACCGTAAAGACTTCTTTGTGATTGATGCGTTTGTAAAGCAACTCAAATTCAATTTTTACCGTTTTGTTAGTTTTTACATCTGTTGTGTAGAGCAAATGACAGCCTACGATTTGGTTTAAATCGATGAATTTAGAGAGTGTTTCTTTTGGATTGAAATCAATAAAAAGTAAGGCTTTGTTCTTTTTGTCAATCGAAAAAACTTTCTTGTTTTGTTTTTCGGTCTCTTCAAAATCGAATGTATTCTCTGGGTTGTAAAGTGCTTGTATTGCTTTAATTTTCTTTTTATCGGTATTGTTTCCTCTTATAACGAAGTACAATGGGATTGCTATTAAAATGGTTATTACTAAACCAATGATTGTTACTGCGGTATCCATATTTTTTTGTTTTAAATGATAAATGATGAAACGCTGAAATTCACTTTTGAAAATCAGTAATTAAGACACAAAGCGTATCTAAATGCAATTATTGCAATGCAATCACCAAAAATAATGGACGGGAAAGAGTAAAAAAGATACTGTAGGTACTCTATTGATGCTTTTTGAAGAAAATGCTTTAGCAATAACTTCTTCATTAGTAACAAGTTGTAAAGTAGAAAAAAGTGCTGTAAATAAGGCAAAGATAGGAGTAAGAAGACGTTTGCTTATTGCTGTAAAATGAACCGTTGGCGGCTGAATAAAACAAGATGAGCTGACAAATTGTTGGCGTAAGTTGGCGTCTTTTTGTGTTTCTATAATTGAAATACTTTGCCTTTTGTCTTCGTTTTGTGCAAGGCAAAACAAAAACAATATTCCGGATAAAAGTATTATTTTACGTAAAAAAGTCATCTTGCAAAAGTACAATTCTCTTGTAGGTATAGGTATTTAATGAACTTAAATGAATGTTAATCTTTAGTATAATGGATAAAAAAAATCCTCAATTGTAAGATTGAGGATTTAAGTAGTTATTGTTCTAAATTAAGATTTCGAAGCTGTTGTAGTTTTTCTTTCCACACTTCAAGACTTTCTTTGTGAATAGCAATATTTTTTCTTACCTCAAGTACTATTGAATTTTCTTTCTTAGCATTTTTGGTATTAGTGAAAAATTGAATATTGTTTTCTAATTGAAAGATTTCATTTTGAACTTCTTCAATTTTACGCATTAAGAATATCTTCTCGTTATCTAGTTTACGTACATCATTACTTTCGGATAAGTTTTCCATACGGTTAGAAAAACGCATCATATCGGTCTCCTTTTTGCTAAGGCTCAACTTGTCGAATAAGGCATCTAAGATTTTATTAAATTTTCCTTCGATATGCCTTCTTGGGAAAGTAACCTTACCAAAGTTTTTCCACGTTTCGATATGTTTTTTTATAGCTTCTAAATCGGTTTTGTGATCGCCAACGAGCTGGAATTCTTTTATAGTCTCTAGATACGCTTTTTTGTTTTCAAAAGCGGCCATTTCTTCGGAGTTTTCCTCATTACGTTGCTCTTTTAGTTTAGCAAAGTAATGGTTGCAAGCTTCTTTGAACTCATTCCAAATTTTATCAGAATATTTTCTAGGCACATGACCAATTTGTTTCCATTCCTCTTGAATTTGTTTCATTATTGGAGTAGTGGTAGCAAAATCTTCACTCTCTTGCAATTCTTTGGCTTTAGCTACCAAAGCTATTTTTTTGTTTAAATTCTCGGTTTGGTCTTTTTTGATGTCTTTGTAGAACGAATTTTTGAAGCTATTAAAATTTCTAACCGCTGTTTTAAATGCGGCCCAAGTGGCTTCATTAACATCAGATGGTACTTTTCCAGCGCTAAAAAAAGCATTTCTTAAAGCTTCTACTTTTTCTATTTGCGTTAACCATTGAGCGTGAGCATTAACTTTTTCAGTAGCTAATTGTTCGATTTTGGCAATGATTTCTTTTTTAGCTGCTAAGTTTTCAAGCTCTGATCCTCTTTGTTTTTCGAACAATTTTTCGCGCTTGTCATGCATTTGTTTAGTTAATTCACTAAACTTATTCCAGATTTCATCGCGATGTTCTTTAGAAACAGGTCCAATATCTTCTTTCCAGATTTTGTGTAAATCTTGCAATTCGCGGAAGGCTTTGTTTACATCTTCTTCAAGAACTAATTCTTCAACTCGAGCAATTATCTTTAGTTTTAAATCCAAATTGTGTTTGAAATCAATGTCTCTAGCTTCACGATCTAAATGTAAATAATCATAAAAATTTTCTACGTGAAAATGATAGTTGTTCCAAACGTGGTTGTATTTGTCTTTAGGAATTGGTCCTGCATTTTTCCAACGCTCTCTTAAGTCGTTAAAATGTTTCAGCGTATCTTTGATATTAGCTTGCGGATCAATTAAATTCCTCAATTCTTCAACTATTGCTAATCGTGTATCTAGATTGCTTTTTAAACTCGTTTGAAGACTTTTAAAATGGGTATTTTTATTTTCTTTATATAACGTGTAATATTGATCAAACTTGCTTTTTAAGGGAAAATGGTATTCAAAAGTCTCGTTGGGATCGGTGTTTTCTGCTTGAAATTCTTCTTTTTTCTCTTCTAAAAGATGGTAATATTTAGCCAAGAACGCTTTTTTTATCTCCTCAACATGTTCTTTGATAGACATTACCTTTTCAGTAGTGACTAATTGTTTTAGTTCATTTACTAGTGTTTCCATATCCAATGCTTCATAATCAAGCATAGGAATGTCGTGACGTTCTTTTAGGGTTTCATCTTCACTCTCTTCAGCATTGGTAGTAGCAATGGCATCCAAAATAGTTTGATTTTCAGAAGTAGAATCTTCTGAACTTGACGCAGGAAGTGAATCACTATTAATTTTATTTTCAATAGTGTTTTGATTATCAGTAGATTCTGATAATTGGTTTCCATCTGCATCGGGCAGGTTATCATGCTTTTCTTCTAACATTTTATAAAATGTTTAAGGTTAATTTTTAAGAATGCGAAAGGTACTAAAGGATTGGCTAATTGCAAAATTTTTCCTTAGTTTATAGCGATTATCCTTTAAAAAAAGAACTTCTTTTTGTTATAAATTTAATGTATTTTCCTTTAGTATAAAATAACAACGCCAAGTTCTAAACCGTAGTTGTATGTTTTTTGGTCTCCAAAGGCTAGACTTGGATGGATATAGAATAAAGAATCTGGTGTTAATTTTCTGCCGAATTCTACAAATGTACTGTTCTGAAACCCTTGTCTAGTCTCGTTGTAACGAAAAGCAATGTTTGAACTGATCCAGTTTTTGGCAAAAGAATAAATTAAAGTACTCTCGATAACTGTCGTTCGGATATCAGCTCTATTTTTTGAACCGGCAACGCTAAATTGATATTCTAAATCTGAAATCAGCAACAGTTTTTTGTTGGTATCAATGTATGTTCCATAAAAAATCGCTGGTGAAATTACCCATTTTCCAGAACCAAAGTTAGGGTTGTTGGCAGAATTTGAAGCAATTTTTAATCGTGTTGCTATACCTGATTTTTTTGTTAAATAGGGT